>NZ_BADT01000109.1 GCF_000239855.1 Pseudoalteromonas sp. BSi20652
TTTTTACCTTCAACCTGTAAGCCATTTGGGCAAAAATCTTTAATTAAATGAGGTTTCAAAATGTCATTTAGGAGTTGGTTAAATTCTCTACGTTGCATATAACTTACCTTACTTAGCACTGAATTTTGTGCAAATTTTGGCGTTTATAGGCCTAAAATGGAAGGAAAATCGCAAAAAATTGAAAAACTGTTTTAAAATAGGTATAAATACCCCTTCTTTATCTGTGTTCACAACGTATAGGGTCTCTGATGAGCAAACTAGACAAAACAGAAGTGTTATCTGCCTTTGAAGCAGCGTACGAAACTGCCAATGGTAAAAAACCTGAAATCACAACCAAACCTGGTTGGTACAGCATTGATGGCGGTAAAAATTTACGCCTAGCTGACGTAGCAGAGCTAACTAAAAAATTAAACTCTGGTAAAACAACTAAAACGAAAAAACCAAAAGCAGCTGCGCCTGTTAAAGCACAGAAAAAAGCGCCATTCACTGTTGTTACCGAAAATGAAGAAGGTTACACAGCGGAAGAACTTTGGATTGTAATTTTAGCTCGTAAAGATCATGACTGTCGCTTACCGCGCGGTGTTGTTTAATCAACATTTATGATTTTTAAAAGAAACCGCGTTAAGCGGTTTTTTTATGTGCGCGATTTGCTAAAAAATATCTAAAAATTATATTAATTATCGTCTTCCAACCTTAATTGCACCATTTAATCAAAAAAATAGAGCTTTATAAGTTGTGTAAGGCTAAATAAGCGGCTATGTAGCCGCTTTAAAAAGTTTAAAATAAATTACAGTTCTTCAAAATAAAGTGGTTCGCGTTCTTTTTTACCCACTTCATTCATTGTTTCGGCATTGAATAATCGACCATTGATCATGGTGTAATCTACTTTATCCGAATCTCGAATATTTTTAAGCGGATCGCCATCTATAACCATTAGATCTGCCAGTTTGCCCACTTCAAGCGAGCCTACGTTTTTATCAAGTCCTAAATACTTAGCCGGATCGAGTGTTGATGCACGTATAGCCTCAAGCGGTGTCATTCCGCCTTGTGCAAACATCCACATCTCCCAGTGTGCACCTAAGCCTTCACGCTGACCGTGAGCACCTAAGTTAACTAATACACCTAGGTCTTGCAGCTCAGCAGCAACGCGTGCGTTATTAAAGTGATTATAGTGATGATCGGGAGCTTTAACGCGGCGCATAGAGCGTGGTAATAATTGATTTTTAGGCACAAATTTACTTAAACGCGGATGATTCCACACATCAGTTTTATCATACCAGTAATTTTCACCCCAAATGCCACCATAAGCCACTACAAGTGTTGGTGTATAGCCAACATCACTTTGTGACCATAACTGCTTTATATCGTCGTATATGTTCTCTACAGGGATTGAATGCTCAATACCTGTGTGTCCATCTACAATCATACTTAAGTTATGTTGTAATAATGAGCCACCTTCAGGGACAACCATCATTTCAAGTTCACGACCTGCTTCAATAACTTGTTGGCGCTGCTCACGACGTGGTTGGTTATACGACTTAACACTAAACGCCCCTACTTTTTTAAGGCGCTCTAAATGAAATTTAGCATCGTCTAACGAGTCAATATGCGACGTATAACCTGGCATATTTGCGCCATATAAAATAGTACCGGTTGAGAAAATACGCGGGCCAACAATCATGCCTGCCTTTTGCATTTCACTCGCGGTAAATATTTCAGAGGTATCGTTTGATGGATCGTGAATTGTAGTAACACCTAGCGCTAAACCTGCAAAGTTTTTCCAGTTTTGCTCAGGTATAATTTCGTCACTTGCTTGCGAGCCATGTGCATGAGCATCAACAATACCAGGCATAATTGTTTTGCCTGTTACATCAATAACCTCAGCACCTTTAGGGATGCTTATATCGCTGGCTGTACCAATTGCTTTAATATGCTTGCCATCAGTGATGATTACACCATTTTCAATAACCTTTTCGCCATCCATAGTTATAATTTTTGCACCAGTGAGCGCAATCATGCCTTTAGGCTCTGCAATTTTTTTACTGAAACCGATATTATCGCCACTTTTCACTTTAAAGTCGGCATCTTCGGCTTTGTTAATGGCAAACATCCCCTCAAGGCTTGCATGATAAAGTTCAGGCCCTAATGTCCAGTAAAGTTTGTTGCTCTTAGCGCTCCAACTGATGTTTTCACCAGCACGTACCGATAACTGCTCTATTGGGAATTGACTGTCTTTAGGCCCAATATTAATTGTTTTACCACTTTGAACAAACGGCGTTACAAATACTTTAAATCGCTCAGCAAAAGCCAGATATTGCCCATCTGGTGATACTCTAAATTCTGTCGCATGTTCTGACTCGTATAGTTTGCGAACTTTTTTACTTTCAAGCTCAACTACGCTAAGCGTTGGTTTTGGCCAAGGACTCATTATAAAAACGCGATCGTTTTCATCTCCAAATTGTGGTTGATAACCACTTTTTGAAATAAGATCACTTTTCCCGCCTTTTGCGCTTACGCTATATATACCAGGGTTAAGTGACCACTTAGGGTTTAAAATACTGCCGCCCGTGGCTTTACGATAAACAACCGTTTTACCATCTGGGCTAAACGTAGGCTCTACATATTTTCCAGGCTCTGTAGTAATTGTATCGCCACGACCACTGCGCGCAGACACAACTCTTACAGACCCTTGTTTGTTATCATCCCATGTGGTGTACACTATTTTTTTACCATCGCGAGAGTACTGTGGGAATAATTCGTAATGATCAGTTTGCTTTGTTAAACGCTTAATGTTGCCCGACTCTAAATCACGTTTATAAATATGTCCAAGCGCTTCAAAAATTGCCGTTTCGCCATCTGGGCTTACTTGCACATTACGCAGCATTTTTACATCAAACTCATCAGTATCTAAGTTTTGTGTAAAGCGCACTGCTTTTTGAATTTTTTTAGTAGTTTGCACTTTAAAAGGAATAGTTTTTACAGATTTGTCTGCAACATCTAGCTTGTGAATTGTACCACCAGCCCAAAATACCAGTTCTTCGTTATCGGGTGTCCATGCAATGGTTGGGTATACACCATGAATAGCCCAGGTTTCTTGCATATCTCGCTCAAGCTTATCGTAAAGCTTAGTGTGCTCACCGCTGGTTAAGTCATATAAATAAAGACTAGTTTGAAAATCATCACGCTTTATATACGCCAGTTTTTTTCCATCAGGTGACGGTGTAGGCCTAATGGCACCGCCCATCGTATCGATTATGGTTTCAATTTCACCCGTTTCACGGTCGTAGCGCTTAATTTTATAAATACCCGCTACAGAATCTTTTGAATAATGAAATGTTTTACCGGGTGTTGCATCATGCGAAAAGTATACATAACGACCATCAGGTGAAAACATTGGCTCACCTAAATCTTTTTGATCGTTCTCGCGTTTTGTAAGCTGTACGCCCTTGCCACCCGCTTTATGATACAACCACACTTCACCTGCTCCCAATGAGCGGCTAGCTGTAAAGTGTTTACGCGCAACTAAATAGTCGCCATCAGGACTCCATGCAGGGCTATTTAGTAACCTAAAGGTTTCATCGGTAACAGCGTGTTGGTTTTCGCCATTTAAGTCCATTATCCAAATATTATCGCCGCCCCCTTGATCGGAGGTAAACGCAATATTTTTGCCATTAGGACTAAAGCGTGGTTGCATTTGCCATGCAATATCAGAGGTGAGCTTTGTCGCTGTCCCCCCACTCATTGGCATAGTGTAAATGTCGCCAAGTAAGTCAAACACCACGGTTTTACCATCAGGGCTAATATCTATATTCATCCATGTGCCCTGCTCAACGCTAATTGCAGCGTCAACAAATTGCCCTTTAGGTGAATCTACTTGCCATTTTTGTTCATCTTTTTCAGCGGCATTCACTTGCCCTATCGCTAATGACACCGACAGCGCCAATACTGTATGAAGCATTTTTTTCATGCATTTCTCGCTTGTTATTGTTGCAGTAAAAACTATTTCACATGATTGCAACAAAAACAAACGTAACTTGCCAGCGTTATATGATAAAGCGCGGTTTATGTAGGTTTAATGCCAAACAATAGGGTCAAATTGATAGTAATTCACCAACATACTGTAAATTTCGGGATCGTGGCGTCGAAGCTCCGCAGGCTTTTCAATAAAAGTTTCTGTAAGCACCGCAAAAAATTCAGCTTCGTTAGTCGCACCATAGCTGTGAATAACATGCGGCATGCTGTAGGCAACATGGCTTTTTAACTGAGTGAAGGCACGGCTAAATACTCGGCCCCACTCTTTGTAGTCTGCTGAGCTTTTTAAAATGGGTGTGCCCGTTGTTTTACCTGTTTCCTGATCAAGTTGATGCGCAAACTCATGAAATACCAGGTTATGTCCATCGCTTGGTAAACGATTACCCTCAAGCACATCATGCCAACTTAAAACGAGTGTGCCGCCAGGCCAAGACTCACCTAATCTTATCGTATTGTGGTAACTCACAAGTCCTGCACTATCGCGAGTTGATTGCGGAGCATAATAAGCACTTGGGTATAATAAAATTTCTTTTACATTTCTATATAACGGCCACGGTTTATTAAGCACCAATACACACGCATCCGCGGCTACAATCAACTTCATTGCAGACGTTAGCTTTAAACCGTCACAACCCACAAAGCGTTTTTCGTTCAAAAACCACGTAATATGTCGCTCTAACTTTTCTCTATCTGCATCCGTCATTTTTTTATAAATAGGCATGCAGCGCAGTAAAATATCTTTTTGCTGCGAATTTAAAGCAACGTTTTTGTATTTACTGTGCCATAACCGATTTTGAATTGATGGCCAATGCCAGAAAATCACCACAAAAAGAATTAAAATAAAGAGTAACAGTCCATTTATCATGGGAATTTCCTGAGCCATAGTATTGTATATAAATATGTCCAGCACTCGTGCTTTTCAACTATATAACGTTATGTTTTTAAATATAAAGTAATTCACATCGCATTGCTTATAGATTTATTATCCAGAGTTCAGGTTAATTACTGCTTTGCACTGCCGTTAACTGATGTGTTTAAAGTTAACCTTTGCAAAAGGTGTCAAACGTACCCTGCAATGTGTTTATAAATTTCGCTACGTGCAAACCATCCATTAATGAATGGTGTACATCGATAGCTAAAGGCATTGTGCCGGTATGTTTATCAAACTGCCCAAACACAAATTTAGGAATGCCCAAACTCTTCCCTTCACTGAATGCATGCGAAAACGCACTAAAATTTAGCCATGGCAAAACAGATATATGGATTAAGTCAGCTTGTCCTTCTGTTTGAGCAAACGCATCAGAAAATAACGGCTGTTGTTTCGCTTTTTTGCTTACGTCACTTGCATGATTTGCAAACTCTTTGAACTCGCCTTTGCTATTAAAATAACTAAAAACAAACGTATCGTTTTCAGCAAGCTCCACCACACTTGCGCGCACTGTATTAAGTAACCAAGGCTTACTATCTATTATACGCAGCATTATTGAATCGACCTTATGACACGCTTTTAAAGTGCAATATACATACGCTTGAAAAAAAGAAAATTGATTGGTTTTGCAATAGTCATACAGTGCTTGAACATCTAAACGCACACACACATTAAAGTAAGGCTGAGAAAAGTGTTTAAATAATTCAAAGTGTTGCTTTCTAGGCCAATTATCTAAATCGATAGGCTGCATGAGAGAAGTTGAGGGAGTCATAATTTGCCGCACAAAATTAAAAATAAAGTGTACCGCTGTTCAGTAATAATTGCATTAACTTACAGATAAACAAAGGGTGTGCACTTGCACACCCTTATATAAATTAGAACTTAGATCACAGACCGTTTTTAATGATCTCTTGCGCTAATTCGTCAGCAATTAAATGCGTTGATTTTTGCTCTTTTTCGCTGCGGGCAAAAATTTCAGTTAACGTATTAAAAATACCTTCAACATGTTTATTAGACGCTGCTGCACTGTAACCTTCTGGCGCTGTTTCGTAATAAACATTAATAATACCACCAGCGTTAATTACGTAATCTGGTGCATATAAAATGCCTTTTTCACGAATAACTTCACCGTGGCGAGACTCTGCCAGCTGATTATTAGCACAGCCTGCAATAATAGTCGCTTTTAAACGCGGTATCGTTAAATCGTTAATAGTTGCGCCTAATGCACACGGTGCATAAACATCAACATCTAAGTCGTAAATTTCATCAATGCCAACCGCAGTCGCGCCAAAATCATTAACTACGCGATCAATTGCTACTTGATTAATATCTGTTACAAACAACTCAGCGCCCGCATCAGCTAAATGCTTACATAAACCATAAGCAACAGCACCTAAACCTTGAACAGCCACTTTCACACCTGCAAAATTTTGATGACCACGTTGATGCTGTAGCGCTGCTTTAATTCCTAAAAACGTACCGTATGCTGTAAATGGCGATGGGTTACCACTTTTACCTTCAAGACCCAGTACGTAATTAGTTTCTTTATTCATAATAGCTACATCAGCACATGTGATGTTTACATCTTCTGCTGAGTAATAGCTGCCATTTAATCGCTCTAACTGACGACCAAATGCACGGAATAATTGCTCAGATTTAATTTCTTTCGCATTACCTATAATTACAGATTTACCGCCACCAAATGGTAAGCGCGCAACTGCATTTTTATAAGTCATGCCCTTTGATAAACGTAGCACGTCGTAAACGGCATCTTCGTCGTTCGCATAATTCCACATTCTACATCCGCCAACCGCAGGACCTAGATTAGTATTATGTACAGCAATAATTGCTTTTAAACCCGACTCTTCATCAGAACAAAAAACCACTTGTTCATGGTTATCAAATTCAACTCGATTAAACACAGCCACTTAAAATACTCCGAAATAGTTAACCCGTGAGAGGGTTTGCGCGCTGGAAATTGACGAGACTTTATCACTTCATATTCGTGTTCGCTATACTCACAGAAGATAAAACCAATGAAAACATCAAGCTTAAATTAAATAACCCAATTAAAACTTTTATATGGATAAAAAATTCATAAAACCGTCATTTGTAAGTTTTAAAAACTATAAATATAAGAACCACACCAAATTACGTTTACGTGAACGTAATACAGCTCTTGTATGTAAACTTTAATATACGAGCGCTACTTGCCCGCTACATACTGCAGCCTATAGGTTTTCATTAAAAAGTGAGCTTTTTCGCAAACTGGTCAGAGCTGTAGGCTTGGTCATGATTCTATTTAAAAAACAAAAAAGCGAGCACTAGGCTCGCTTTTAAAAGCATAACGTACGTTATTTTAGCTTACTATCAAGCTCTTCAATTTTAGCTTTCCAGATTGCAGGACCTTGTGTATGCGCATTGGCGCCTTCACTGTCTACTGCAACGGTCACTGGCATATCTTCTACTTCAAATTCGTAAATAGCTTCCATACCTAAATCTTCAAAAGCAACTACGCGTGCTTTTTTAATTGCTTTAGATACTAAGTAAGCTGCACCGCCTACAGCCATCAAATAAACAGATTTATGCTCTTTAATAGATTCAACCGTTGCAGGTCCACGTTCAGCTTTACCAATCATGCCTACAATGCCTGTTTTTTCTAGCATCATATCGGTAAATTTATCCATGCGAGTGGCTGTTGTAGGGCCCGCTGGTCCTACTGCTTCATCGCGCACCGCATCAACAGGACCAACGTAATAAATAAATTTATTATCAAAGTCTACGCCCTCAGGTAAGCCTTCTCCTGAATTGATCATATCTTGCAAACGTTTATGTGCTGCATCACGACCGGTTAAAATAGTACCCGAAAGTAAAACGGTTTCACCCATTTTCCATTCTTGAACATCTTTTTTAGTCAGTGTATTTAAATCAACACGACGTGTGCCTTCGCCCACTTCAAATGTTACTTGTGGCCAATCCTCTAGCTTAGGTGCTTTTAAATTAGCAGGGCCAGAACCGTCAAGTGTAAAATGTACATGACGAGTTGCCGCACAATTTGGGATCATTACTACAGGTTTAGAAGCTGCATGCGTTGGTGCTGTTTTAATTTTAACATCAACAACCGTTGTTAAACCGCCCAAACCTTGTGCACCAATACCTAATTTATTAGCACGGTCAAAAATTTCTAAACGCAGTTTTTCTTCAGTTGTCTCTGCGCCGCGTTCCATTAGTTCATGGATATCAACCGGGTCCATTAACGACTCTTTAGCCATTACTGCCGCTTTTTCAGCCGTACCACCAATACCTATTCCTAGCATGCCTGGTGGACACCAACCAGCACCCATTGTTGGTAGTGTTTTTTCTACCCATTCAGCAACATCATCTGACGGGTTTAACATAACCATTTTACTTTTGTTTTCAGAGCCGCCGCCTTTAGCCGCAACCATGACTTCTACTTTACCACCCGCTACTAAATCAATATGCACAACCGAAGGCGTATTATCTTTTGTGTTTTTACGCGTGCCAGCAGGGTCTGCAACAATAGATGCACGTAAAGGGTTATCTGGATTCAAATATGCACGACGAGTACCTTCATCAACCATTTGTTGAACGGTTAAATCTGTTTTATCCCACTTAACATCCATACCTACTTTAACAAAACAAGTAATAATACCGGTATCTTGACAAAGCGGACGCTTACCTTCTGCCGACATGCGTGAGTTAATTAAAATTTGTGCGATGGCATCTTTCGCCGCTTTGCTTTGTTCTTTGTTGTAGGCTTTTTCGAGTGCTTGAACAAAATCAAGAGGGTGATAGAACGAAATATATTGCAATGCATCTTCAATGCTATCAATAAAATCTTGCTGACAAATTGTACTCATAGTGGTTCCTTAAGTTACCGTTACGCGTTGTCGCGTACTCTAAATCAAACCGGTGACGGTGGTTTGCACTGTTTTTTGTAGCTTAGTGCTGCCAAAAAATTTTGACTTATGATACCCTCCCAGCCCGTTTCGAGCTAGTTCTTAAAGGGGTAGTAAATGCTAAACAATAAAAATAATTGTATTAAATTAGCGATAAAGCAAAGCTGTATTGATGTATTTGCACATTTTGCACACCTTCCTTATGCCATATTGCTGGATTCTGCTAATAGTGGCCATGTAAATAGTCGCTTTGACATTATAGCTATCGAACCGACAAAAACACTTGAAGTGCAAAATAATCAAAGTTTTTTAAATGCGCAACAAAACAGTAAAAGCTGTTTTGAGATAATGAATACCGAACTGTCACTTCTTGATAAAACAAAAGCAAATTACGACTTACCGTTTAACGGAGGTTGGCTTGGTTATTTTGGTTACGATTTAGGGCGTACAATTGAAAGTATGCCTAATATAGCAATGCACGATATAGATTTACCGCAAATGGCTATTGGACTTTACTTAGACGCACTTATTTATGATAAGCATCAAGGTATGTGGTTTTATACATCCCAGCCAAACGTTAATCGCCTCGCGCTTTATGAGCAGTATTTAGGTACACCAATAATTAACTCAAACTTTAAACTAAAAACCGATTGGCACTCAAATATGAGTACGGATGAGTATGCTGAAAAATTTGCAGTTATTGAAGAGTATTTAAAAAGTGGCGATTGCTATCAAATTAATTTAGCGCAGCGCTTCAACGCTCAGTTTGAAGGCTCCCCTTGGACAGCTTATATTAAACTGCGTGAAGCAAATAAAGCGCCTTTTTCGAGTTTTATAAATCATCCTAAAGGCGCTATTTTATCAATCTCCCCTGAGCGCTTTATATCTGTAAATAATAACGTTGTTGAAAGTAAGCCCATTAAAGGCACACTGCCTCGTAAAGCTGATCCCATTGAAGATAAAGCACAAGCAACACAGTTGCTAAACTCAAACAAAGATCGTGCTGAAAATGTCATGATTGTTGATTTACTGCGTAACGATTTAGGTAAGGTAGCAAAACCAGGCAGTGTTCACGTCCCTTCCCTTTTTGCTATTGAAAGCTTTCCGGCAGTGCATCATTTAGTGAGCACGGTAACCTCAGAACTTGATGAGGGTAAAACAGCGGTCGATCAGCTAAAAGCAGCTTTTCCAGGTGGCTCAATCACCGGCGCGACCAAAAATAAGAGCGATGGAAATAATTGAAGAACTAGAACCACATCGCCGCAGTATTTATTGTGGTTCAATTGGTTATTTAAGTGCGTGTGGAAATATGGATACGAGTATCACTATTCGTACCTTGGTGTGCCACAAAGCGCAAATTTACTGCTGGGCAGGTGGCGGAATAGTCGCTGATTCTAAAGTTGAATTGGAATATCAAGAAACTTACGATAAAGTAAATAAAATCCTCCCTTTATTAAAACAGTAGGTCGCTTTGAATAGTAAACACATTATGGCGCGGTTTCTGTTAAGCCCTACAGCTGCGCCAAATCAGTTAAAAGACACGCGTCAAAAACGCGCTAGCGCTGTTATGCTGCCCATTATTGATATAGATAACCATGCACATATTTTACTGTGTAAACGCCCTACTTATTTACACCACCACCCTGGGGAGATTTGTTTGCCCGGGGGCAAATTTGAAGTAAGCGACATTACCCTTCGCACTACAGCACTTCGCGAGCTAAGAGAAGAGCTAAATATTGCCGAAAATAACGTTAACGTATTAGGTCATTTACCTGAGTATTCGACCTTAACGGGCTTTAGTATTTGCCCCTATGTGGGGTTACTCAAAAAAAACACCACCTGGGAAAATGACTATAATGAAGTACAAGCGAGCTTTTTACTCTCTATCACTGAGCTAAATAACGAAGCTAACTGGCAACCCTTACCTTTTCAACGATTTGGGGAAACGGTTATTTTGCAAGGTTTTAAAACCCCGCATGGTTTACTTTGGGGTGCGACTGCAAGCATTATAAAAAACTTTACAAAACAACTCGCCTTACCAGTTTAAATCTTTGTTATTAGTAGTTACACAATTACAATTCCACGTTATCATGCTCGACCGTTCAAAGAGCAGCCTCGTGCTGATAAAAAAGTAGAGACACACACATTATGATCAGTGCATTTGATATGTTTAGCATTGGTATTGGCCCTTCGTCATCACACACCGTTGGCCCAATGCGCGCATCACGCTTATTTGTTAATGACCTACAAGGAAAACAACTATTAGCAAATGTTACCGATATTAAAGTAGAGCTTTACGGCTCATTAGGTCAAACAGGTGTTGGCCATGGCTCGGGTAAAGCCGTAATTCTTGGTTTAGCCGGTTACGATCCTGAAACAATTGATGCCGATTTAGTCGACGACATTTTAGCAACCATCGAAAAAGATCAGGTTATTTATTTAAACAAAACACACAAAGCCAAATTCCCAAAACAAGGTGCTATTGTTTTCCATCGTCGTAAAACGCTGCCTAAGCATTCTAATGCCATGGAAATTATTGCCTCAAATAACGGCGAAAAACTATATAGCAAAGTATATTACTCTATTGGCGGCGGTTTTATTGTTACTGACGAAGAATTTGAAAACGAGAAACAAGCAGCTCTCGATATTAGAGAAGAAAACCCTGCTCCTTTTCCATTTGGTAGTGCAAAAGAACTGCTAGAAATGTGTAAAGAGTCAGGGTTTAGTGTTTCAAGTTTAATGATGAAAAACGAAAAAACACTGCGCACTGAAGATGAAATAAAAGATACACTGTTTCATATCTGGAAAGTAATGATGGCATGTATCGACCGTGGTATGCGTACCGAAGGTATTTTACCTGGCGGCTTAAAAGTAAAACGCCGTGCGCCGAGTTTATACTTAAAACTAAATATAGAAGTCAGTAACGACCCTCTTCGTGCAATGGATTGGGTTGACTTATTTGCGCTTGCTGTAAATGAAGAAAACGCAGCTGGTGGACGCGTGGTTACTGCACCTACTAACGGTGCTGCAGGTATTTTACCGGCTGTGCTTATGTACTATCACAAATTTGTAAAAGAAGTAGACCGTGATATAGCCACTCGTTATTTATTAACCGCTGCTGCTATTGGTATTTTATATAAAAAGAATGCCTCTATCTCAGGTGCTGAAGTAGGTTGCCAAGGTGAAGTGGGCGTTGCGTGTTCTATGGCTGCAGGCGCATTAACAGAAATTGTTGGTGGCAATGTTGTGCAAGTAGAAAACGCAGCTGAAATAGGTATGGAGCATAATTTAGGCCTAACGTGCGACCCTGTTGGTGGCTTAGTACAAGTGCCGTGTATTGAACGTAATGCAATGGGCGCAATTAAAGCAATTAACGCCTCACGTTTAGCTATTCGTGGCAGTGGCGAGCAAAAGGTATCACTTGATAAAGTGATTAAAACCATGCTTGAAACCGGCAACGACATGAAAACTAAATACAAAGAAACCGCTCGCGGTGGATTGGCTGTTAATATTATTGAATGTTAATCAGCTCTTTATAAAAAGAAAAAAGCCGTCTATTTTAAATAGACGGCTTTTTTATTATTCGTTTAATGTAGTGACGTTATTTAACGGGTAACTCTATATCTGCAAATAACTTATCTACGTCCTCTTGGTTACGTAATAAGCTTGCTCGCTCTACTCGCTCTTTAGTTAAGTGCGGTGCAAAACGTTCGATAAAATCATACATGTAAGTACGTAAAAAGCTGCCCTTTCTAAAACCAATCTTTGTGGTACTTGCCTCAA
This sequence comes from Pseudoalteromonas sp. BSi20652, assembly GCF_000239855.1. Classification (GTDB taxonomy): domain Bacteria; phylum Pseudomonadota; class Gammaproteobacteria; order Enterobacterales; family Alteromonadaceae; genus Pseudoalteromonas. Next base: position 12,664 of record NZ_BADT01000109.1, read on the forward strand.
ATAAATGGCTTGCATCTATACACACCAAATCGGTATCGCTGACCTGATCTATTGCCATCGAGGCAACAACGCCTACGCCCAAACCCAAACGTACATACGTTTTAATAACATCTGCATCGGTTGCGGTAAATACAATATGTGGTTCAAGCCCTTGTGCACTAAATGCTTTATCTAACTCTGAACGCCCCGTAAAACCAAATACGTAAGTAATTAACGGATACTGTGCGATGTCAGCTACGGTTAAGCTATTTGCCTTTTTAGCTAATGGATGATCTTTAGCCACTACAATACTTCGATTCCAGTGGTAACATGGCAGCATCACCAAATCTGAATACAAATGCAGTGCTTCTGTTGCAATAGCAAAATCGGCATCACCACGTGCTGCAGCATCCGATATTTGCTGTGGAGTACCTTGGTGCATATGAAGCGAGACCGCAGGGTATTTTTTCATAAACCCTTGAATAACACTCGGCAAAGCGTAACGAGCTTGGGTATGTGTTGTAGCAATATTTAACTTACCTTGATCAGGTAGCGTATGCTCGTTAGCAACGGCTTTAATGCCTTCGACTTTAGAGAGTATTTCACGAGAAATATTTATAATATCTTCGCCAGCACCGGTTACATGCGTTAAATGCTTACCACTGCGACCAAAAATTTGCACACCCAACTCATCTTCTAACATGCGTACTTGTTTAGAAATTCCTGGCTGCGAGGTAAATAAACTCTCAGCAGTCGCTGAAACATTTAATTTATGATTTTGTACTTCTACTATATATCTGAGTTGTTGTAATTTCATGGCTACAAATTTTAACGTTATTATGCATATTATTTATAAAGGCAATACCAGTTAAAACCAAGTGTTATTTACATGAAACGTCACTTTAATGCTTTAAGTATGCAATTATTCGATTAGAGCTCAAGGCTAGCATAATAAATATGCTTCAGGTAGCGATCATTATTCAGTTTGATTTTACAAATCCTTAGGCTTACTGGGGTTTATAAAGAGCTCAACCTATCAATTATTTGGTATATTTTTTAAGTTAATCGGCGCAAAGCTACCCTGTTAACGTATATTTAATGTAAGATTAAATAATTAGGTTATATATCCGAGAATTACACCATGATCGTTTCTATTATAATAGTGCTTATAGTTGCATTGATTGTGATTGCACTTTGGGTAAGTGCTGTACAACAACACAAAGAAAAACAAGAAGCTGAACGCCGTAAAGAGCTTACAAAACAAAAAGCTATAATAGAAGAGACAGAAGAAGCGCTAATGAATAGTGCTAATATCCCCCTTTCTGAAAATTCAATTCGTGCGTTACAACGCCGTATTTACGAAGCTTTAAATACAATGGTTACTAACTCGCCAACCTCTAAAGCACTTAAAAGCCGTTTAAGTGAAGCGAAAACGAACTTATCTAATCCAGTTCAAGATAATAGCAGTGAAGCTATAACGTTACCCAGTAATGACAAACAACTTGTAGGCCTAATTCAAGGTATTAAAAAATTACGCTCTATTTTACGTTCTGAACACAGCAAAGGTCGTATTGATAGCCAAGTTTTTGTTACAGAAGATAAACGCTTAGAAAAATTACAACTACGCATTAATATTGAAAGCCAAATAAAACGCGGTTTGTCTGCTCGTTCTGCAAATATGGTTGGCTCTGCAAGACAGTATTTTGAAAAAGCACACGCAACACTTAGCGCAGTTAACTACTCTGATGAATATGTAGCAACAAAGCGTCTGGAAGTTGAAGGTTACTTAGAAGCAATTAGTGTTGAACTGAGAGCTTCTAATGCAAGTGCGCTTAAAAAGAAAACAGAAGAAGAGCAAGACGACTTGGATATACTGTTTGCTCCTAAAAAGAAATGGTAGCGTTTTTTATACTAAAAAAATAAGTATTAAAAAG
>NZ_BADT01000108.1 GCF_000239855.1 Pseudoalteromonas sp. BSi20652
TTTTTGTGTAAATTAACGTATATTTTTATTGATAAATTTATGACACCGGTGTCATAATGTAAATGTTTTATCATTTTGTTGTCAAAACGTATTCGCTGTTTATATATTTTATAGGCAGCATTTTTTACTGTTATAGCTACTTTGAGGTGATAGCTCAAAGTATAAATAACAATGGTATACCATTGTAAAATAATAAGCACGAGTCGCTTAACAAAAGAGATAATACTATGAGCCCAAACGATTCTGTCCAATTTGATCCCATCTTAGTTGCTGATGTAGGCGGCACTAATGCCCGCTTTGCTTTAATAACTGCTTTTAATGAACACACTAACCAATTTGTAATAGAGCACATTAATATATTCCCTAGTGCTAATTTTGGTTCACTTGAAAGTGCGCTTGAGCAATATCTACAAACAGTCTTGCATATTACACCCAAACGCGCATGTTTAGCTGTTGCGGGCCCAATAAAAGCAGGGCAGGTACATTTAACCAATTTAGGTTGGCATTTTAGTGTCAGTGAATTTAAAGCACACTTTAATTTACAGCAACTAGAAGTCATTAACGATTTTGCAGCCTTTGCATATGCGGCTCCTTACTTAGATCCTAAACAAAATGTTATTGTTAAATCAGGTCAAGCTGATAACAATGCAAACATTGGTGTTATAGGTCCGGGTACTGGTTTTGGTGCCGCGTGCTTAGTTAGAACGTCGCAATCTACCGCAGTGTTGAGTTCAGAGGGGGGGCATATATCGCTTGCACCTGTTAACGAGCTTGATAGCTTATTATTAAATGAATTACGTAAAGATCACCCCCATGTTTCTATTGAAACTGTATTTTCAGGCCCTGGCATAACGCATTTATACAAAGCGATGTCTGCGGTTAAGGGTGTGCCAGCTAAAAATTTAGATGCTGCGCAAATCAGTAGTCTAGCAAATAGCGGTGAATGTGCTGTGTGTGATGCAACGCTTAATCAATTTTGTGATTGGATTGGCAGTGTAGCTGGGGATTTAGCCGTTGTTTACGGTGCTTTAGGTGGCTTGTTTATTGGCGGTGGAATATTGCCTCGTATGCAGGCAAGACTTCTAGAGAGCCGTTTTGTTGAACGATTTTCGCAAAAGGGTATTATGTCGCAATACGCAGGGCAAATTCCTGTAACACTTGTAACACAAGATAATATCCCACTAATTGGTGCCGCAGCGTGTTTGCACAACAGCAAATAAGGAGCTTTCCTTGTTCGCATTTGGAAAAATAGAGTGATGAAAAAAGTAACAATAAACAGTGTGGCAAGCCATGCTGGTGTTTCTAAAAAAACCGTCTCACGCGTGTTAAATAACGAGCCTAATGTTAGTGCTGCAACCCGAGAAAAGGTGCTTGCGGTATTTAAAGAACTCGATTACACCCCAAATCCAATTGCACGAGGTCTTGCTCAAAATCGTAGCTTTATTATTGGGTGTCTTTACGATAACCCAAGTAAAAGCTACATTACTCGCGTGCAAACGGGCGCCTTAGAAGCATGCAAAGAAAATAACTATAATTTATTGATACATCCTTGTGAGTTTCGTGGTGAAGCCCTTATAAATAATATTGAGCAATTACTACAGACTTCTCGATTAGATGGCATTGTGTTAACACCTCCTTTTGGTGATTTTGCTGAGTTGGCCTCTTTTTTAAAATCTAAAAAAATACCTTACGCAAGAGTTGCATCGGCTTTACTTCAGGATGATTCAATTTCAGTACGTAGTAACGACGAGCAAGGTGCATTTGAAATTACCGAGCATTTAATTAGTCTTGGGCATACATCAATAGCGTTTATTAAAGGGCACCCCGATCACAGTGCCACGCAACAACGCTTTAAAGGTTACAGGCGTTCACTTGCAAGCCATGGAATAGAGTTTGATGAGCGCTTAGTAGAGGAGGGTAACTTTAGTTATCACTCAGGTGTAGATAGTGCACGCAGTATTTTAGATTTGTGCCCTAGGCCAACAGCTGTATTTGCATCAAACGATTACATGGCGGCAGCGGTATTAAAATTAGCTACCCAGCGCCAATTAAAAGTGCCTGATGACATTTCAATCGCGGGCTTTGATAATGCACCCATTGCACGTCATATTTGGCCTGGTTTAACGACGATTGCACAGCCCGTTGAAGAGATGACTAAACAAGCCGTAACTCAACTTATTTCACACATAGCTCAACCACAAGAACAGCCGTATCAGGTAACGCTTGAGTCACGCTTGATTACACGCGAGTCTACCTCTGCGATAAAATAGTGAGTTAAAAACATTTTCACAGTAGCCCGAATATGAGTGACGCTTATTTGGGCTTTTTTTTGCTCTTAACTTGCTAAAATATACTTTGTGCCTAAAAATCAATTAGGTCATTATTCGGTCATGTTAAAATATTAAACTATTTTTGTTACCCGGGGTTGACACCGGTGTCATTGCTATGCGTTAATACAGTGACACCGGTGTCAGGGCTGTTGTGAGAGGCTCCCTGGTAGCGTACCTTTGAACGGGTAAATCAAAGATGCTCAGTACAGTTATTTACGTGGAGTCTGTAGTTGCTACTGAGCCTTTATCCTCTAACTAATAGAGATGAGTTAAATTATGTTACATCCTCGTATTCAAGAAGTTACCCAGCGCGTTATCGAACGCAGCAAAAATACCCGTCAAGATTATTTAGAACGTATTTCGCACGCAAAAAAACAAACAAGAGTTCGTGCCGGCTTAGGTTGCGGAAATATAGCCCATGTTATGGCTGCATGTAGCAGTGATGACAAAGCGCGCTTAAAGGCTGATGAGCAGCCAAATCTTGCTATTATCAACTCATATAACGATATGCTATCGGCTCATGTGCCATACAAAGATTACCCAGATTTAATTAAAGACATTGCAACAAAATTCGATGCTACAGCTCAAGTTGCCGGTGGCGTTCCTGCAATGTGTGATGGTGTTACGCAAGGGCGTGACGGCATGGAACTTTCGCTTTTTTCTCGTGATGTAATTGCTATGTCTACAGCAATTTCTCTTTCGCACGATGTGTTTGATGGTCGTTTTTTGTTTAGGCGTTTGTGACAAAATCGTCCCGGGTTTATTAATTGGTGCATTGTCGTTTGGTCATTTACCTGTGTTCTTTTTGCCAGCAGGTCCAATGCAGTCAGGTATTCCTAATAAAGAAAAAGCACGTATTCGTCAAAAATTTGCACAAGGTCTAGTAAGTCGCGAAGACTTATTAGAGGCTGAAAGCGCGTCTTACCACAGCGCAGGTACTTGTACGTTCTACGGTACTGCAAACTCAAACCAAATGTTAATGGAAATAATGGGCTTACACCTTCCAGGTAGTTCGTTTATTAATCCTTACACTGAGCTTCGCGATGGTCTTACAGGTAATGCTGTAGAAACAATGCTTAAGCAGCTTACAGATGACAAAGAAAGCCCGTGTTTAGCTGATGTGATCAGTGAAAAAACGATTATAAATGGTTTAGTGGGCCTGCTTTCTACAGGTGGCTCTACTAACCATGCCATTCATATTGTTGCGATAGCAAAAGCGGCGGGCATTCAGGTTACGTGGAAAGATATGTCTGATTTATCAGAAGTTGTACCACTTCTTACACGTATTTACCCTAACGGCTCAGCTGATGTAAACCACTTTCAAGCAGCTGGCGGTATGGGTTTCTTAATGCGAGAGCTAGCAAGCGCTGGTTACTTACATACAGACGTTAAAACAATGCTTGGCGATGGTTTAGCACCATACATGACAGAGCCTCGTTTGGATAAAGACGATAGCCTGATCATAAGCAACTCAACTGGCCCAACTAAAGTTAAATGGGTAGATTGCCCAGCAAACTCACACGATGAAGAAGTACTTCGCCCAGTGAGTAACCCTTTTAGTAAGCAAGGTGGTCTGCAACTTCTAACGGGTAACTTAGGTAAAGCCGTTATTAAAGTGTCAGCTGTTGCTATTGAACATCAGGTTGTTACTGCTCCTGCAAAAGTATTTAGCTCACAAAGTGCTCTGCAAGATGCATACACGCGTGGCGAATTAAACCAAGACTTTATTGCCGTGCTAAAAGAGCAAGGCCCTAAAGCGAAAGGTATGCCAGAGCTCCATAAATTAACGCCAGTAATGGCAACGCTTCAAGATGAAGGCTTTAAAGTAGCCATTGTTACTGACGGTCGTATGTCGGGTGCATCAGGTAAAGTACCAGCTGCTATTCACTTAGCACCAGAGGCAGTAGAAGGCGGCATTATTGCTAAAATCCGAGAAGGTGATTTAGTGACACTTGATGCGCCAAACGGAATATTAAAAGTACACGTTAGCGACGAAGAACTTGCTAAACGTGAAGCAGAACTTAGCCTGCCAAGTGCAACATTTGGTACAGGTCGCGAATTATTTACTGGATTTAGAAATATCGTAAGCAGTGCCGATTTAGGCGCGAGTGCTTTTGGACTTGAATAAATATTAGCCATTCTGGGTAATGAGGAACAAGTAATGAGTATTGAAAAAATCTTAGCATCGGCACCCGTAGTGCCAGTGGTTGTAATCGAAAAATTAGAAGATGCAGCACCACTTGCAAGAGCGTTATATAACGGTGGCTTAAAAGCCTTAGAAATAACACTACGTACACCTATTGCTGCAGAAGCTGTAAAGCTGATGAAAGCAGAAGTACCTGAAGCCTATGTAGGTACTGGTACGGTAGTAGATAAAGCAAGTTTTGATCTTTCGGTTGCCGCAGGTGCAGATTTTATGGTGAGTCCAGGTGTGAGCGATGAGCTTATTGCTTTGGCTAAAACATCAGACATACCATTTTTACCAGGCGCCGCAACTGCAAGTGAAGTTATGCAACTCGCGTCGCATGGTTTTAAGTATTTAAAATTCTTCCCAGCAGAAGCTGCAGGCGGAACAGCTATGCTTAAATCAATCGGTGGCCCATTACCACATATTACTTTTTGCCCAACTGGCGGCATTAGCCTAGCAACTGCACCTAATTATTTAGCGCTTAACAACGTTATTTGTGTGGGTGGTACGTGGATGCTAGATAAACAACTAATTGAAAATAAAGACTGGCAAGCAATTGAAGCGCTTGCTCGCCAAGCAAGTGAACTTAAATAGGAGTCTAAAATGATTAATGTAGCAATTAACGGTTACGGCCGTATCGGTAGAAATGTTTTACGTGCACTGTATGAGTCAGCTCAGAACAGCGAAATTAAAATTGTAGCAATTAACGATTTAGCACCAGCTAACGTTAATGCACATTTAACGCAGTATGACTCAGTTCATGGTCAATTTTCTAAAAAAGTAACACTTGAAAACAACACGATGCTAATTGGCGATGACGTAATTACGTTAACGCAAGAACGCGACCCTGCAAATTTACCGTGGAAAGCACTAAATGTAGATATCGTTTTAGAGTGTACTGGTTTTTTCACTAAACGTGATGACGCTGCTAAGCACATAACTGCAGGCGCTAAAAAAGTAATCGTTTCTGCTCCAGGTAAAGATATGGATGCAACAGTGGTTCATGGTGTAAACAGCGATGTAATTAACGCTGATAGCCAAATCATCTCAAATGCATCGTGTACTACTAACTGTTTAGCACCACTTGCAAAAGCAATTAACGACACCGTAGGTATTGAAAAGGGGAGTATGACAACGATTCATTCTTATACGAATGATCAAAACCTATCTGACGTATACCACCCAGATCTATACCGTGCTCGTAGTGCAACTCAATCTATGATCCCAACTAAAACTGGTGCTGCGGCAGCTGTTGGTTTAGTATTACCAGAACTTGCTGGTAAATTAGACGGTATGTCGGTACGTGTACCAACAATCAACGTATCTTTAGTTGATTTTACGTTTATTACTAAGCGCGATACGACTGCAGAAGAAATCAATGCAATCATGAAAGAAGCGTCAACGGGTTCAATGAAAGATATTTTACAATACAACGAGCTTCCGCTTGTTTCTATCGACTTTAACCATAACCCAGCGTCATCTATCTTTGATGCAACGCAAACTAAAGCCGATGGTAATCTAGTTAAAGTAATGGCTTGGTACGACAACGAATGGGGTTTCTCAAACCGCATGCTAGACCAAGTTAAAGCACTAGGTCAGTACTTATAATTGACCTTGTAAAAGTTTAGCTTTATCCAACCAAGCCACGCATTGCGTGGCTTTTTTGCGTTTGGTTTATCTGTATATTTGCAACTCAGACTATGGAGGGAACTATTTGTATTTTTTATACCCTAAATTTTGTTAATATGTGGGTGTGTAAATCAATGGAATTTCGTTGTATTTAATCAACTCAACGAAGCAAGGAATAATAAAAATGATCAGAGCTTTATCACGAAAGGTATTTCGCACAAACCATCTTCAGATAGGTGAGGGCAACATAAGTGGCTACATAGCCTGTTTTTTAGCAATACTGAGTTGTTTAGGCGTATTAGCGTTTCACTTTCCCGAATACTTAACCACACCAGAACTGAGAAAAAGCTACAGCGTCGACTTTTTACGTCAGCTTATGTTTGCCGCATTATTGGTCTCGGGCAGTTTAGGGCTACTTAACTTTGTACGTAATACCAATAAGCGTTTAGGGGCTACAGCGTGGTTTTTTATTTTACTCGCTATTATGTTTGGCGGACCCAACGTTAAGGTAAACGAGTTTGCCAGCGACACACCTTACATAGGGCTCGATTGGTTTATTTTAGACTTGCTCGGCTCAACACTCATATTTATTGTTATTGAAAAGCTGCTACCCCATCGGAAAGATCAAAAAATATTGCGTAGTGAGTGGCGAGGCGATTTAAACCACTTTTTCGTAAATCATTTAATTATTGGTTTTGTATTACTTGTTACTAACCATTTTGTACATTATGGCTTTGGCTGGGCTGTATCATCTACAGTACAAGGTTATATAGAGCAAACACCCTTTGTAGTGCAGTTGTTTTTAATAATACTTGTGGCCGATTTAATGCAGTATTGGGTGCATCGTGCTTATCACGAAATCCCTTTATTATGGCGCTTTCATGGCGTACATCACAGTGCTAAAGAAATGGATTGGTTAGCGGGCTCTCGCCAACATATACTTGAAATACTTGTAACGCGCAGCTTAGTGCTCACACCCATATTTGTACTTGGGTTTTCACAGCAAATAATTAGTTTATACGTAATAATTGTGGGTTTACAGGCTGTGTTTAACCATGCAAATGTACGTGTTAAATTTGGTTGGCTAAAATATTTTATGGTTACACCACAGTTTCACCATTGGCATCATGCGTCAGATAAAGCCGCGATTGACCGCAATTACGCTGCGCATTTTTCGTTTTTAGATTATGCGTTTGGTACTGCTGTTAAAGGCCAAAAAGAGTGGCCAGAAGCGTATGGCGTAGTCGGGGATTACATGCCGGTAGGTATGCTTAAACAACAGGTTTACCCGTTTAAGCGCACTAAATAAGTTCGGGAAATCCGAATAAACATAAATTAAAAGCGAGCAAGGTGTTACATTTTTCTCGCTTATATTATTAATATTAAACTTATTTTAGCTCTGCTAATAACTTAGTAAATGTAGGCCTTTTATTTAATACAGGTTGCATAGCAAATTTTGCCATATCGGACATTTTAACAAAGAGCTCACTTTGTCTATCATCACCGGTTACCGTGCCTAATAAGTCTTCAATTAAACAGCCCAAAGCTCTTACTTCTATCAACTCTAGTTGCTTTTGTTGATACTCACTTAGCATCGTTAAATTAGTTGCAGCACCAAAATCACCAAATAATACATCAGCATCTTTGTTTATCATGGTGTTATGCGCATAAATGTCGCCATGGCTTACTTTACGAACATGCAAGTGATGTAAGGTACTTACCATTTGCTGTGCAATTTTTAAAATAGCCTGAGTTGAGTAATGGCAATCATCATTAAAGGTATCACGCGTACAGGTTTCAAGGCTTGGAGGCAGGCCTAAATTAGCAAAGCTTTCATCTATTAGCTCCATTACTAAACCTAGCTGATCACTTTGCTCAATGTAGGCAAGTACCTTAATTAAATTAGCGTGATCGCCTGCTTGTAAGCAGCAATTTACTTCATCAAGCGGGTAGCCGTCGCTGGTAATTGCACCTTTAAATAATTTAATCGCTACAGCACTTTCAACAGCTTGCGCTAAATGAATAACGCCCGATGCACCTTGACCAATAACATGACTAAGCGTGTAATCGTCAAGAGGTTTATTTTCTAAGCTGCATTTTGTAAGGCACTGGGCTTTATTAAAATCGTTACCGGCAAACGCAAGCCAAGCAAGTTTAGGCAATTCAAACAGCCAGTCGTCTACGTGTGTTAAGTTATTAGCAGAGAGCCTAACAAGCTCAAGGCTTTTACACTGCGCCATACTACTTGGCAGTTGCTTAAGTTGATTGCCCGCAAGCGCGAGCTTTTTAAGCTGGGTGTAATTACCAAAGTCTTCAGGTAATTCACTTAACGTATTATCGGTGAGTATGAGCCACTCAATATTTTTTGGCAGGCTGTTTAAGGCAAATTCAGAAATTTGGTTACCTTTAAATGCAACCATAATTAAAGTAGGGCATTTAGCCAGCACAGCAGGAATATGCTTAAACTGATTAAATGATAAAAATACACGCTTAAGGTGTGTTAAGCAGGCAAATTCATCAGGTAGTGTTGATAAGTTATTATTTGATAAATCGAGTACTTCAAGCGTGTCTGCTAAGCTAAAAATCTCTTCCGGAAATGTGGTTAGCTCTTCTACTAATTGCAGGCGAGTAGCTCCAACAAGTTTGCCACTTTTAAGCTCTGTAAGATTATTCATATATTTATACCACGTTCTAAAAATGAAAAAGCCAACATAGCTGTTGGCTTAAAGTCGTTCTAACTTAGTAAATCAGGTTTTAGAATTGCGCGTTATGGTAAACGTTTTGTACGTCGTCGCAATCTTCTAACATCATTAAAAAGCGTTCCATAACTTCAACGTCTTCGCCTTCAATCGGCGTTTCAATTTGTGGCACAAAGCTAATTAGGTCTTCGTCAAATTCTGTCACGCCCATTTCTTCAAGCGCTGTACGTGTGTTGTTGTACTCTGTGTGAGGAGCAAAAACAGTAACTTTACCGTCATCTACTTCTACGTCAGTTACATCAACATCAGCCATCATTAATGCTTCAAGTACTGCTTCGTCGTCATCACCGTCAAATACAAAAATAGCAAGGTGATCAAATAAATGTGAAACAGAGTTTTGAGCGCCAATTTTAGCATTTGCTTTGGTAAAACAAACACGTACATCAGCAAAGGTACGCTTGTTGTTGTCTGTTAAACAGTCAACAATAATCATACAGTTACCAGGGCCGTAACCTTCGTAACGTGTTGCTGCGTAGTCTTCACCGCCGCCGCCTTTTGCTTTGTCGATTGCGCGGTCAATAACGTGTGCTGGTACTTGGTCTTTTTTAGCGCGTTCAATCAAACGACGTAATGATAAGTTACCATCTGGATCTACACCGCCGTTTTTAGCACAAATATAAATTTCTTTGCCGTACTTAGAATAAACTTTAGTTTTAGCACCCGCAGTCTTAGCCATTGAATCTTTTTTGTTTTGGTAAGCTCTTCCCATCTGCGTTTCGCCTTAATATATGTAAATAATAGAATAAAATTATAATGAGTATTCTAAAGGTAAATGCATTCAAGGGCTAGTAAGTATTAAAGTAGATTAAAGCTATGACGTTTAAAAGCATCTAAGCTTAAATTTTATTTAATAAAAAAGGCAACCGGGATAACAGGTTGCCTTATGAAGTATTAAAAGTATGTGTTACCTACCAAATACGTACACGCTCATCTTCAGGAAGGTATAACGCATCGCCTGGTTTTACATCAAACGCTTCATACCATGCATCGTGGTTACGTGGTGCTTGTGCTCTAAAGCGACCTGGCGCATGTGTGCCACCACGAAGTTGGTTAAGCATACTTTGCTCAGTACGTTTTTCTTTCCATACTTGTGCCCACGCAAGGAAGAAACGTTGATCGCCAGTAACACCGTCAATAACAGGCGCTTCTTTACCATTTAAACTTAGCTTGTACGCGTGATAAGCCATCGATAAACCACCTACATCACCAATGTTCTCGCCAAGGCTATTTCGACCATTAACAAAGTTACCTTCAATTGGTTCGTATTTATTGTACTGCGCAGCCAGTTGATCGGCTTTTTCTTCAAATGCAGCGCGATCAGCATCGGTCCACCAGTTACGTTGAATGCCATTCTCGTCTGATTTTGAACCTTGATCGTCAAATCCATGACCCATTTCGTGACCAATTACAGCGCCAATACCGCCATAGTTTACAGCCGGATCGGCATTTGGATCGAAAAACGGTGGTTGTAATATCGCAGCCGGAAATACAATTTCATTAAATGAGCTATTGTAGTATGCATTTACGCGTTGTGGCGTCATGCCCCAGCGGTTACGGTCTGTTTTTTGTAGCTCTTTTTCAACACTTTCTGCGTGGAAAAACTCACGCATGTTTTTCACATTACCAATCAAATCGTTTTTAGTAATGCTTAAACCATCATAAGACTGCCAAACATCGGGGTAGCCAATTTTTGGTACAAATGCAGCCAGTTTAGCGCGCGCATTTACTTTAGTTGCATCGCCCATCCATTCTAGATTATCAATACGTTCACCAAGGGCAGTACGAAGGTTTTCAACCAGCTCTGACATTTGTTGTTTTGACGACTCAGGGAAGTAACGCGCTACGTATATTTTACCAATAGCAAAACCAAGCGAACTTGTGCCTGACATTTCACTTATTGCACGTTTCCAACGAGGGCGAGGTTCTTGCTGTCCGTTTAGTTCTTTACCAAAAAAAGCAAAGTTAGTATTAAATACGTCTTCTGATAGTAAACCTGCGTTACCGCTAATAGCGTGATACGTTAGGTAGTCTTTCCATACTGCAATATCTTCTTGATTGATTAGCTCAATCATCGCTTTTATTGGCTCAGGCTGAGACACATTTAACTGAGGTACTTTATAACCTGTTTGCGCAAAGTATAAATCCCAGTTAAAGCCAGGATAAGCAGTACTTAAATCGGCACGTTCAATTTGGTTTAGCGTTAAATCGCGATTACGACGCTTTTCACGCGGCCAATGGCCTTGTGCAATTTTGGTTTCAAGAGCAAGAATAGCTTGAGCACGCTCAGCGGTATTTTCGACTCCTGCAAACTCAAGCATGTCAGCAATGTGAGCAACATAAGCTGCACGGGTTTTAACAAAGCGCTCAGCGTCTTCAAGGTAGTAAGAACGATCTGGTAAGCCTAAACCACCAGCACCTAGTGACATTTCATATTTGTTAGGGTCTAGGCGATTAAACCACATGCCGCCACCCAAAGGGGCTTTATTACCGGTTAACCAAGACTTACCAAACATCTCAGCTAAATCGTCAGTTGACGATATATCACTAATTTCACTTAACAATGGCTTGATTGGCGTCATGCCTAATTTGTTAAGTGTTTCGGTATCCATATACGCATTGTAAAAGTCAGCGACGAGTTTTTCTTCTGCGTTTAAATCTTTACGCGCCGCTATTTCTTCAATAATAGCTTTAACATCGTCTTCACTGCGCTCAGCTAATCCTGAAAATGCACCATAGCGGGTTTTATCTGCAGGCATTTCGTAGTTGTCATACCACGTGCCGCTGGCATACATAAAAAAGTCATCGCCTGGTTTAACGGCTTCGTTACGCGCTGTTAAGTCAACACCAAAACTTCCTAGCTCTGCTTTTTCTGATACTACAGCCGTGGCTACTTTAGATTGTTGCTCGTCTGTTTTTGTTGTTTGCGGCTCTGAACAACCGGTAATAAATGAGGCAGCTAATGCTGCGGCAATTAAACTCTTTTTCATTACTTACTCCTGAGTATCACTGATTGAATAAAAGCAGCAGTGAATCATTTTTATTATTACGAATATTTAACTTATCGATTGTTATTGATATTAATCAGACAAACAAACCTTTTGAGGTGAATCACCACAGCGCTCGATAAAACTAATATAGAAGAAAAGAGAAAGGTTAATAGGCGCTATAAAAACTATTGCACATTATTTATTTTTTGTTGCAGTACTTCATGCGCGTATATTCTCCGAGGAGTGTAAGTAACTAAATACGCCCAATAGGTTCTTCCAATTTGAGCAAATAATAGTGGAGAGTCAGTAATGGTAGAGAGGCGCTGAGCAATATTGATGATCAAAAAAGCACTAACTAAATTAGTGCTCTGGAAGGTTTAAATAATAATATATTTATTAAAAATTATACCTAGCGGTAAAGCGAACACTTCTAGGAGCCTGATAACCTGTTGGTGCTAGGAAGTTTGGATTTACATCGTCACTACCCTGAGATAAATCTTTTGTTTGATTATACTCAGTAACTTTATCAACATTAAACAAGTTAAATACATCAACTTTTAAAGTAAGTTTACTATCGGCCCAATCTGGAACATAAGTAACACCGGCATCAAGCATATAGCTCCAGTCGCTTGTTCCATAATCACCACGATTAGTTAGCTCACCACCACAATAAAAGCTAGATGCACCGTAGCGCTTGAAGTTAGGTTCATCATAAACGGTAGAACCGTCACCTTTTTCCATGTCATCGGTTGGAATGTAACCATTACAACTAAGTGGATTGCCTGACATAATATTCATATTTGCAGTTAATGTAATTTCTTCTGATACTTTATAAGCACCATATGCTTTAAACTGGTGGCGACGGTCATTAGGTAAGTATCCATCAGAACCATCTTGGAATTTTTTATGGTCAAAATCTTGAGTTGCACCTGCATCTTCTTGACCTAGTGTTGAATTTACATAGCCTTCAATATTACCTTCACTTTTTGAATATACGTAAGAAATATTTGTATACCAACCATCAGCAAAAGCCCTTTCTAATGTAAACTCCAGGCCTTTATAACGTCTTTTGTACTCAGGGAGATCAAAGTATTCATTTGAAACTGTTTGCTCTGTTACTTCTCCATCTCCGTTAAGATCCATAAATACTTTCAGATCTTTGCCTGGATTTATTAGTAAACAACCAGCGGTAGAACTTACATCAAAACCACCATCTGGAGTTACCCAACCATTTGCTTCATTTGCAACAGGAATTCCTTCAGCTTCAGCCCATTTAAAGAACCCGTCGTGGGCACACATATCATCCATACCATCTTTAACTTTCCGGTACATAAACTTCACACCAGCAGTCCAATTATCAGAGATTTGCTGCTGATAACCAAGAATGAATTCATCTTGATGCATCGGGTCTAAATCAGCGACAGCGATTGTTCTAGGGTCTGGTATTTGAAGGTCGGTATAACCAGTACCAATTTCAGCACCTAGGTTTACTGGTTCTCCTGTCGCAGGATCAAAACCATCAACATAATAAAAATACTCTGAAGATGACTCTAAACGTGTTGCTCTAATATTTGTGTTACCAGCAATAGGTATATAATAACGACCTAAAGTACCATAAAGCTTTTTAGATGAATCACCGTCAATATCCCAAGAAAAGCCAGTTCTAGGTGCTATTAAATCATCAGCTTCTACAAACACGTCACCATTTGCAGCGTAGTTAGTAAATGTTTCATTGCGAACACCAAAGTAAAGAAGTAGATCATCAGTTACTTGCCAGTTATCTTCAATATAGAAAGCCGTATTTTCTACTTTAAAACTACCTGATTGAGTGTCATTAGTACGGACACGAACAGCTTTAGTACCAAGAGGAAGGTCTACACCATTTATACCTGTTGATGAATAACCACTATCACTAACATCGATGTAGCGGTAGTAGTTATTACCAGTATATGAAGAGCCTATTGTAAACGAAGTATACTCTTCGTTGTTGTAACCGACCCTAATATTATGATCACCTAAAGTATAATCAAAATCAATTTTATAACTGTTACGTTCATCTCGGTCCGATTCAGCATCGAGTGCACCAATTGTAGTTTGTGATGGGTTAAAGCAACCAACATTTTTACGGGCGGAAAATGAAACTCCAAAAGTATCATAAGCTAAAGCACATAATGCTGCGTCAGGATCTGGATTACGTGGGTTCTTATTTTCTTCTTTATTTTCAAGTTCGCCGTACATAAGACTTAATGAAAGATTATCTGATATGTGACCATTATAATTTATAATAAATATGTCACCGCCATTTTCTTCCGTATAACTAGATGATTCGGTGCCATGCTCACCTGTGTAAAATTGATCTTCTGGATTATAATAAAATGTTCTATCGATTTCAGTTTCATTTTGGATGTAAGTACCAGAAATAATATGGTTATCGGTAATATACCAATCTAGAGTTACGATGCCATTTGGGTTTGTTACAGAACGGTTATTACTAGTATCTCGATTATAATAATCTCGATCATCGTCCTGAAACTCCACGTTAGCATATACAAATAGTGTATCTTCAATTATTGGACCACCAACCGAGAAGTTATAACTTAGATTGTTTCTATAATTGTCTGAGTTATATCCAGCATATACAAGGTCGTCAGAGGGCGTACGGTCAATAGTATCTATCCCAGGCTCTCTTAAGCTGTCTGGTGAATAATACACAGCAGCACCAAACTTTCAGTCGTTGGTACCTTTTTTAGTTATAACATTGGTTATACCACCTAGTGAACGACCAAACTCTGCACCGTAGCCACCTGTTTTTACTTGTGTTTGACTAATTGCGTCAAAAGGTAATTCAGCAAAGCTCAATAAAGTACGTAAGCTAGTAACATCAAATCCATTGATATAAAAACCATTCTCCCCCACGGATGACCCACCGAAAGAAGGCAAATTACCAAAGTCGTCATCGCCAGCAACGGTACCAGGCGTTAACAGTGCAATCGATGTAGAATCTCGACCGATTGGTAACAACTCAACTTGTTCTTGAGTGAAAACCATAGTCGATTCAACGGAGCTTGTATCGATAGCGCGTATTTTCGAACCAAAAACTTGAATTACCTCAGTTTCCTGATCAAAAAGTACAGAACTGCCAGTCCCTAGTGTTACTAAAATTTCACGTGAAATTCCGTTGCTACTTGTTACTGTATACTTCCCTGTGGGTACATCTTTAAAATTGAAACGGCCATCAGTACCAACAACAACATCACGGCTCAACCCTGTCTCTTTGTTTTTGAATGTAACTGTTGCGCCAGTTTTGGCCTGACCGTATATCGATCCAGATGTATTCGATGCAGCTAGTGCAGTAGGAGCTGTTATCAAAATTGCAGTTGATACAGCTAACGCAGATAAAGAGTGCTTAAATTGCTGATTAATTATTTTCATTTCCATCCCTTGATTTAATCTAATTATGTTATTGACTTTGTACCTATGTTAAAATAGGTACATTTAAATTACCTTTTATTAACTTAAAGTGCAATAATTTAAATTGTTGCTAATTTGAACTCTGACTTTTAGTTTAATAAAATAATCTGGGTTAAAATAATCATAAAGATAGACTTATTATAAAGAAACTAAAGGGGGATATTTGCTCTATAAAGTAGAGTAGTAAGGTCGAGTCTATTGGGTTTTAAAGGTAGATAGCGCCTAAACTATTAAGTAACTATATAAAAGTACAAAATATCTTTATATATTTACTGAGTAACTGATTTGAAATTGTTGTCGCTGTTTAATTGATAAAATCAATTGAGGCTATAACTACCCTAAGGTACAAATAATTAAACTCTTGACTGAAATTAGTTAATTGGTTTTTCTGATTAATAGCTTTTTTGTTGTAGTTCCCACATATGTGCATATTCTCCCGTGAGTGCAAGTAACTCATCGTGCTTACCTTGCTCAATAATTTGTCCCGCTTTGAGCACAATGATGGTGTCTGCATCGGTAATAGTAGAAAGGCGATGTGCAATAACAATACTCGTATGGTTACTGGCAACTTCACTCATTGCTGCGAGTATTGCTTGCTCAGAATGAGAGTCGAGTGCAGATGTTGCTTCATCAAAAATTAAAATAGGAGACTTTTTCAAAATAGCGCGCGCGATGGCAATACGCTGTTTTTCGCCGCCAGATACTTTTAAACCACGTTCGCCAACCAGCGTTTTATCGCCTTTATCGAGTGTTGCTATAAAGTCTTTTAAATGCGCCATTGCAATGGCTTCATCAATTTCAGCATCGCTTGCTGATGGTCTGCCGTAAGCGATATTTTCACGAATCGTGGTGTTAAAAAGCACAGTATCTTGCGGGACGATAGCAATGGCTTTTCGTAAACTATTAAGTGTAACTGAGTTTATGGCTTGATTATCAATGCTAATTTCACCGGCGCTTACATCATAAAAACGATAAAGCAGTCGCGCTAATGAGCTTTTACCAGCACCACTGGCACCAACAATAGCTACTTTGCTGCCCGCTTTTACACTAAAGCTAAGGTTATTAAGAATAGGGCGATGCGCATCGTAACTAAAACTTACATTATTAAATGTTATTTCACCTTGGCTAATATTGAGCTCTTTTGCATTGAGTGCATCGGTTATTTGTGGTTTTTTGTTAAGTAGCCCAAGCATATTTTCAAGGTCGGTTAGGGCGCGTCTTATTTCGCGGTACACAAAACCTAAAAAGTTAAGTGGTAAAAATAGCTGAATCATATATGCGTTAATCATTACTAGTTCACCAATAGAGAGTGTACCTGCAACTACTTCGGTTGAGCCCAACCACATTAACGCGGTAATAGCACAAGCAATAATAAGTGCTTGACCTGAATTAAGCGCGAGCAACGACATTCTATTTTTTAAACGGGCTCTTTCCCAGTTTGCTAAAAATGTGTCGTACGTTTTTGCTTCAAACTGCTCATTATTAAAATACTTTACAGTTTCATAATTAAGCAGGCTGTCTATAGCACGGGTATTACTTTGATTGTCGGCAGTGTTTGCTTCGCGAATAAAGCGGTTTCTCCACTGGGTAACCACCACAGTAAAGGTAATATAAATAGCGACTGCTAATAATGTAATAAGCGCAAACCAAACAGAAAACAATGTGCCAAAAATAATCGCAACGGTTAGTATTTCAAACAAAGTAGGCACAATGTTAAACATTAAAAAACGCATTAAAAAGCTTAACCCGCTAGTACCGCGTTCTATATCGCGGCTAATGCCGCCGGTTTGCCTGTCTAGGTGAAAGGCAAGCTCAAGTGAGTGCAAATGCTTAAATACTTTTAAACCAATATCACGCATAGCGTGCTCGGTAACGCGAGAAAATACAGCATCTCTTATTTCACCTAAAAACACGCTAGCAAAACGCAGTGCACCGTACATCAATAACAACAAAGCGGGAATAACTAACAGTGGGTTAATCGACTTATCTACAGAGTCTATTATTTCTTTTAGTGCCCAAGGCATTAAAAGTGTGGCACCTTTTGCGCCTATAAGCGCCATAAGTGCAATAAAAACACGGCCTTTAAATTTTGTAAGGTAGGGCCACAGTGTTTTTACACTTTGGCGTAAATTCATGGCGTCTGGTCGTTTTTCACTGCTTTGTCTGGGGCGCATTAAAAGTCTCAGTAAAATTAAATTAAATAGTAAATAGTAAATAGTAAATAGCTAAGGGTTATTGTATTTCAAATACTAGCCCTTATATACTACGCATCCCTTATTTTAGTTTTAAAACGTGAATGTTTAAATTTAGAGTGTTTTTAACTGCCTTTTTGCTACTTGCTGCACTTTTTAGTGTGCAGAGCAATGCTATGAGCGCCTCACAAAATTTAAATATGACTGTTAGTACGCAGGTTTCGCTTACTGATATTGCCGATTTAACTAAAATACAGCCTATTAGTAAGTCTGCAGATACTGCGCAGCATAAAAAAACGCATCAAACCGATTTTGACGCGCACCAACCAAGGTTAATTGCCAATAATTCATCAATGTTTTTGCACACTGTTCAAAGTGAGCCAGAATACGATGTGATTTTTGAATTTTTTGCTCAAAATCTTGTTAGACATATATTCTTACCACCAAGAGCGGTTAATCCTATACAGCCTTGGTATACGCTTGTAACTAATAGTAAAAAGTCGCGCTTGAGTGGCTGGAAAGACGTTAACTTACTCTACAGAGCTGTAACTACCTACCACGCTTAATTTTCTTTATTTAATTTTATTAGGTTTTAACTTTTAAAGTTTTAGCCTGCAGATTAATTGTGCTTTTAAAAAGTACGTTGCTAGCTTTGCTGGCAATAAGGATTCAACATGTTAAGTTTTAAAAAAGATAAAAAGCCGTCTTCGGCTAAGTTCAAATTAAGCTATATAGCCATGCTAATAGTATTGGTTTTATTAGCTATCAGCGCATTACCAAACCTATATCCAAATAAATCGTGGTTGCACGTAAGTAATACGCCGCACAGCGAAACGCAATCTTTACCGAGCACTAAAACGCTAGTTACTTTTTTAAATAAACAAGGGCTAGAGGTTGAGCAGGGTTTAGATAAGCAATCCACTATTAATATACTTTTAAACGAGCCAACTAAAAGCGCTCAGGCGCAAGCGGCTATAAAAGCGCAATATCCAAACACGCAAGTTAAAATTGTTGAGCATGCAACCAGCCCAACATGGTTACAAGATTTTGGTTTATCACCAATAAAGCTGGGCCTTGATTTAAATGGCGGTGTGCTATTTGTACTAGACGTAGATTTAGATAAAGCCGTTGATGAGCAGTTAGTCAGTGCGTATCAACAAGCTAAATCAATCATTATTAAACAAAAAGCACATGGCGTAAAAGCGCAACAAACTCAGCACGGGTTTGAAATAAACGCATTGCCTAATGCAACTGACAAGTTAACCCCTGTTATTGAAGAGCTAAAAAGCCGATTTGCTAATTTAGCCGTTGTAACAAGCAATAACGGCAGCGTTAAAACTGCCAAATTTAGTTATTCAGAGCAAGGCCGCAGCAGCTTTGATAAAGAAGTAATGGGGCAAACACTTACAACCCTTCGTTCGCGTATTGAAGAGTTAGGCATTACCGAAGCAGTAACACAGCAACAAGGTAAGTACCGCATTCGTATAGAGCTACCGGGCGTGCAAGATCCAACCGAAGCGAAGCGTATTATTGGTGCAACCGCATCACTTGGTTTTTATCAATTAAAAGAAATAGGCGGGCAAACATTTAATATGCAATCGGGCGGAACGATAAAGCTCGATCCTGTGCCAATTTTTACAGGGGACCATATTAATAATGCAAACATAGGCCGCGACGATTGGGGTAAACCACTGGTACAACTAAGCCTAGACGGCCAAGGTGGGGATGCAATGTCGGCGTTTTCAAAAGCCAATATTGGTAAGCCAATGGCGACGGTTTACTCTGAGTATTCTCAAAACGCTAAAGGCGAAGTCGTTAAAAAAAGCGAAGTTATTAATGTTGCCAATATTGCTCAGCATTTAAGTTCGCGTTTTAGTATTACCAACATGAAAAGCCAACAAGCTGCAGCCGATCTGGCATTGCTATTACGTGCAGGCTCGCTTACCGCGCCCGTTACAATTGTGCACGAACAAACAATAGGGCCAAGCCTCGGCCAAGAAAACATTAGTAATGGATTAGCCGCGCTTATGTTAGGCATGGGTATTACCCTTGCATTTATGGCGCTTTGGTATCGCCGTTTAGGCCTTATTGCAAACGTAGCACTTATATTAAATTTAACGTCGCTTGTGGGCTTAATGTCATTATTACCAGGGGTTGTGTTAACGCTTCCGGGTATTGCAGGCTTGGTATTAACCATAGGTATGGCGGTAGACACTAACGTAATAATATTTGAACGCATTAAAGAAGAACGTCGCCAAGGCCGTGCACCATATCAAGCTATTCAAGAGGGTTATAAACAAGCCGCAAATACAATATTTGATGCCAATATAACCACCATGATCACCGCACTTATTTTATATGGCATAGGCTACGGGCCCGTTAAAGGTTTTGCCATTACACTCGCACTGGGGCTTTTAACGTCTGTATTTACAGGTGTGTACGTATCAAAAATATTAAGCCAAACGTTGTATTTAAAAATAGGTAAAAAAGCAGGAGTAAAAGCACATGCTTAACACTTTTTTGAAAGGTGAGGCGGGCACTCGTTTACGCTTTATGGGTATGCTTTTAAGCGCCATATTAGTGCTGCTATCAGTATTTTCGCTTACGCAAAAAGGTCTAAATTTTGGCCTAGATTTTACTGGCGGTTATTTAACTGAGTTTACAACCAGCCAAAGTGTTGAGCTAAAAGAGCTTCAATCGTTTATTGCTAAAAATCACAACGGTGAGTTTGAGCTAACCGCGCAAGGTAATAGTCATTTTCAATTAAGAGAAGCGCCAAGTGCATCAACTACATCAACAACAGCTAATAGCCCTGATTGGCAAAGCGCTGTTACACAAAACGATGATATAAACGCACAGGTATTATCGTCAGCTTATATTGGCTCACAAGTGGGCGATGAGTTATTTGATCAAGGCTGTTTAGCAATGTTTGCTGCAATGATTGCGGTAATGATTTACCTTGCAGTGCGTTTTGAATGGCGCTTAGCACTCGGCTCTGTGGTTGCGCTAGTGCACGATTTAATACTCGTTCTTGGATTGTTTTCATTATTACAAATTGAATTTAACCTAACCGTACTAGCAAGTTTGCTGGCTATTATTGGTTACTCACTTAACGACTCAATAATAGTAGGGGATAGAGTACGCGAGCTTTTACGTGTTCAATCAAACAATGTACTTAGCCCAGCGACTATTATTAATAATGCGATTAAAAGTACGCTAACACGTACCTTAATAACGTCGGGTACCACACTTGCAACGGTTGCGAGCGTTTGGTTGCTTGCAGGTGCACCACTGCAAGGTTTTGCTATTGCATTATTTACCGGCATTGTAGTGGGTACGTTCTCGTCTATTTGTATAGCGGCAACCTTGCCGGAACTATTGGGCTTAAGCGCTAAAAACTACGAAGTTAAAGTAGATGCCCACACGCAAACATTATTAGATATGCCATAAGGTTTTTAATAAAACACAAGCAAAGAGCTGCACCAACCAACGGCTCTTTGTTAGTTTAATGCAAATTTAAGCCCCGCTAGTATTCCCACCAAGCTTGCGGGGTTTAAAACAATGGTTTTAAGCCCCGCAAAAATGTTAAACTAGCTGCCTTATTTTTACAGCCTGTATTGTACTAATCCCCATGAATAAAACCCACGTTATCGAACATCTTCGCTTTGCGCTAGAAGCGCAGCTTACAACAGCAAAAGTAGCGGCAAAAACTGCGCACGACACCGCCACACATGAAGAAAACATAGCCGAAAATAAATACGATACTCTAGGGCTCGAAGCCGCTTATTTAGCACAAGGCCAAGCCCAGCGCGTAAACGATTGCTATAAAAGCATAGAATTGTTCGAACCTGCCTTTAACGAAAAACCAACCGACAAAATAGCTATCGGTTCGCTGGTATGTTTAGAAGATGATAACGCAGCCCAAAAATGGTTTTATTTAGGCCCTGCAGCTGGTGGTTTAACAGTAAACGTTAAACAGCACGCAATTGCTGTTGTAACACCCGGCGCACCAATGGGTAAGCAGTTACTAAATAAACAGATTGATGATGAAATTACGTTAACAATTGCAGGTAAAGCCCACGAATATGTGGTGGTAGAGATTTTATAAAGCTTTGGTTTTTTAAGAGAACACCATCTGACAAAGCTATGCCAACGTAATAATCGCTTATTTATATTCATAAATTAATTGTCGGATGGCATGGCTCCGCCATTTATCCAACCTACAGCTATGTTTTTATAGCGTAACGTGGTGTGTATTTCAATTTCTACAAAGGCATATAATGAGAAGTACCTAATAGTTTAAAAGTGAGCAGGGTTGACGTTAGGTGCTCCCTTTTTGATTGATTTTAGTGGTTATACAGCCTCGTTAGTTGTATTTCCCAAGTTGGCTACTCGGTGCTACTATAGTGATACATTTGTTTGGGGATTATTATGAGAGTAGAACTAGTAACAACATTGAAGCGTCAAGCAACGAAGATATTATCTGAACTTCATTCCTCTAAAGAACCTGTGTTGATAACTGAACATGGACAACCATCTGCATACTTAGTAGATGTTGATGATTATGAATTTATGCAAAAGCGTATGCAAATTCTTGAGTCTCTTGCAAAAGGAGAGCAGGCAATAAGTCGTGGTGAAACCATGTCGAATGTTGAAGCTAAAGATAAAATGAATAAATGGCTGAAATAATTTGGACTAATCCAGCTTTGGATGATCTTAACGATATCGCTGAATATATCGCATTAAGCAATTTGCAGTCAGCGAAAAAATTGATTTCCAAAATATTTGAAAAAGTTGAACGTCTCGAACTCTTTCCTGAATCAGGTAAAAAACCAATTGAGTTAGCTAACCTAAATTATCTTGAACTGGTCGTGAATCCTTGTCGTATATTTTACAAAAAAGATAACGATAAAGTATATATTTTGCACGTAATGAGTCAAGAACGAGACTTACGAAAATTTTTGTTGCTAACGCAATACACAGCTAGCAAATAGGTAATCCCTGAGTGAAATTAGTATGAACCCATACTAATTATTATAAAAAGTAATTATTAAAAAGCCATCCAAACATCTATCAAAATTCCAACTTAACCAATATAAGAACTAAATTTTGGTTTGTTTATTAAAAAAATTGCTACACGCGTTCGTTAAGTGTCTAATATACCATACATAAATAATATGGAGGTTGAAATATGAGACATAACAATTGGTCTTGCGCTAAGTGTAATAATAACGAATTTGATACCGGTGAAATAAGAGTTTCGGGTGGCTTTTGGTCAAGAATTTTTGATGTTCAAAATAAAAAGTACACCGCTGTGACATGCAGTCGATGTAGTTTTACTGAATTTTATAAAGGTTCATCATCAACACTTGGTAACGTATTTGATTTCTTTACTGGGTAATCAAAGCTTAAAAAGCACTTTAACTGAAATGTAAACTGATCAGTTCAAGAGATACCTCCTCATTAAGGTGAGGAGGTTAAATGCTTAAACACACCTAAGCGATAATTTGCCTTATTAAATGTATGGTGGACCTTTAGATATACACCAACTAATAGCAGTTAAACAAAATCTATTTCAGGCGCTAATAATAGTTTTCAATAACAGACTATATGGCTTGGATGAATTTATTTTTATGATTTTTCATCTAACATCCTATACTTTAAATATCCAATTTTAGGTAGCTTTTTTCACAAATTTTGCTGTTACCATCATTTCGCCAATGCCTTCTACTTTACAATCGAGTTCGTGATCTTTTTTATCAAGCACTCTTCTAACTACCGCTTTGGTGCCAATTTTAATTACTTGCGAGCTGCCTTTAATTTTTAAATTTTTGGCTACTGTCACTTTGTCGCCATCACTTAGCACAGTACCGTTGGCATCTTTTACACTAATAGCGTCTTCATCGTTTGTATTATTTGGGTTCCACTCATGAGCGCACTCTGGGCAAACAAGCAGTTGTTGGTCTTCGTAAACATATTCACATTGGCACTTTGGGCAAGCAGGCAGCGACATTTTTAACTCTCATAAGGTGTTGTTTTGCGTATTTTAATCTGCATTAGGTGGAAAATATAGTTAATCAATATTTTTCATCTTCACGCTAAAAATATCTCGTTTGTGCGTTTTTAAAAAAGGGCATATAAAGCACATGTCGCTTAAGCAATTTAAGCGCTAACTCGTACAGTAGGTACCTGTTAAAGCACCCATCATATTAAGTGATTCGCGCAATGCCCACTTAGTACGATGGGTGTTTCTATTTATAATGCTTAGTATTTTACTAAGCATGCTTTTTATATTTTGACTTAACTAGGAAAAGTCGTGTTTAAAACCTTAATTGTGGTTGATAACAACGAGCAAACGCTTGCTCAATCGTTCGAAAATGTAATTACGTTTAATACCTACTTACGTGATTACCCAAAACATAACGAACCAAAAACACGCATTATTAATCTGTGCGACTCAAGCCAATACTTGAGCAAAGGTTACTATTGCTCGTTACTTGCTGAGGCGCGCAAACACCAAGTTTTACCCAGTGTAAAAACCATTAATGCACTTCGTAGTGGCCAAGCTCCTATGTTAAATGTGGGCCAAATAGATGGCACACTTTATTTTGGTAATGCCCAAAACGATTTACAATCAAAAGCGGCAAAGTCGGTATTTAAACAATACCCAACGCCTATTTTATTTGTTGATGAACAAGGCTTATTACAACAAGGCTCGATGTCGTCTTTAAACGAGCAGCAGTACAGCGAATTTGTAGCCAAGCTAGATAACTTTACTAAAACGCAGTGGCGTATTAGTTCGGTGCAACGTCGTTTTAGATGGGACATGGCAATACTTGTTGATCATAACGAAAAAGTACCACCGAGTGATAAAGACGCCATTGCACGCTTTATTAAAGCAGCGGCTAAACACGGTATTTATGCACAAGCATTAAGCTTTGACGAAATTGACAATATTGCCCAGTTTGATGCGTTATTTATTCGCCAAACTACAGCGATTGACCATCCAACGTATCGCCTTGCAAGCAAAGCGCAAAGCCTGGGTTTAGTGGTTATTGACGATGCTGAGTCTATTTTACGTTGTTGTAATAAAGTGTATTTACACGATGCATTTAATTATCAAAAAGTGCCAAGTTTAAAAACGGTTGTAGTGGCTGATCAAGCAAATGAAACGCTTGAGCAATTAGAAGAAGCGTTTACGTATCCGCTTGTTTTAAAAATGCCTGAAGGGTCGTTCTCAAAAGGTGTGTTTAAAGTTTCAAACCGTGATGAGCTTGCCGCTAAGCTTACAGAGCTGTTTGAGTTTAGCGCATTAGTGCTTGCACAAGAGTACATGTATACCGAATACGATTGGCGAGTGGGTGTGTTAAATGGCCGTGCAATTTATGCATGCCGCTATTTAATGGCGCGTAACCATTGGCAAATTTATAACCACGACGCTAAACGGTTTTTCTCTGGTGGCTTTGAAACGTTACCAACCTTTGAGTTACCAAAAGCGGTGTTAGATGCAGCATTAAAAGCATGTAAAACAGTGGGTAGGGGTTTATATGGCGTAGATGTTAAAGAGCATCAAGGCAAAGCATATGTACTTGAAGTAAACGATAACCCAAGTATTGATCACAAAGTAGAAGACGGCTATTTAGGCGATGAGCTATACATGATCATTATGGATGAGTTTAAACAACGCTTAGAAGCTCGAGGTCGTGGGTAATAACATGAGCAACCTTGTTATTCGAAAGGCGCTTAGCAGTGATTTAAATGCACTGATTGACGTTGAAAACGCTTGCTTTAATAACGATAAATTGAGCCCGCGTAGTCTAAAACGGTGGCTTAGTGCAAAACACGGTATTTTACTCGTTGCCCAAAATGGCGAGAAAGTATGCGGATATGGATTAGTGTGGTGCCATAAAGGGACGCGTTTAGCGCGTTTATATTCGCTTGCTGTTTTACCCACAATGCAAGGTAAGGGCGTTGCAAAAGCACTGCTTACTAGCCTTGAAAAAGAAACGTGTGAGCGTGGGCGTATTTACCTTCGTTTAGAGGTGGCTGTAAATAACGAAAGCGCGATTGGGCTTTATAAAAGCTTGGGTTACAGAGTGTTTGGTCAATACAGCGATTATTACGATGACCACAGTGATGCCCTACGAATGCAAAAAAACATTCGACAAACAAGTGAGTTAAAAGTGGCACGTTTAACGCCGTGGTATCAGCAAACTACCGAGTTTACTTGTGGGCCTGCTGCGCTATTAATGGCAATGGGTGCACTTGAGCCTACAACTGAGCTAACTCAATCACATGAGCTGGCACTTTGGCGTGAAGGTACCACCATTTTTATGACATCGGGCCATGGTGGTTGCCATCCGTTTGGTTTGGCACTTGCCGCTAATAAGCGTGGTTTTAAAAGCGAGGTAATGGTAAATACCACAGAGCCTTTGTTTTTAGATGGCGTACGCAACGAAAACAAAAAAGTGGTACTTGCCACAGTGCATCAGCAATTTGTAGATGGTATTGCACAGGCAAATATACCGCTTACGCATAAAGATGTAGAGCTTGAGCATATTGAGCAGTGGTTAAGTAAAGGCTTTAGTGTGCTGTTATTAATTAGTACATACAGTTTTGATGGTAAAAAATCACCACATTGGGTGTGTGTTACGCACCTTGATGAGCACTGCGTGTATGTTCACGATCCATTTTGTGAGCCTGGTAACGATAAACAGCTCGCAATAGATTGCCAGTATGTACCTATTGCACGAAGTGATTTTAGTAAAATGTCAGCGTTTGGTAGCCAACGTTTAAGAACGGCGTTGGCTATAGCTAATAAAATATAAGGTTAACAGTGACTTTTTTAGATTTAATTGATGTAGCCCCGTATTCGTGGGCAGCTATTGGTACTGCGGCTTTTTGTGGTGCTATTATTGGTATAGAGCGCCAGTTGCGCGGCAAACCTGTCGGTATTCGTACATCAGCCCTAATAACCTTGGGTACATATTTGTTTTTATCCACTGCGTTTAATTTACAAGGGGATGTAATAGATCATTCTCGTGTAGTGGGGCAAATAATTACAGGTATTGGCTTTTTAGGGGCAGGCGTTATGCTCGCAAAAGATGGTGCAGTAGTGGGCGTAACCTCTGCTGCAACCATCTGGGTGCTTGCATCAATAGGCGTTATGATAGCGACCGAAAACCTTGGCGCTGCAATAAAACTCTCGGTGCTAGTGGTCGGTATTTTATACGGTGTTGACGTACTTGAGGCTAAATTTAAAAGCTTAAGTAAAGGTGTACACACTAAAGTAAAAAACTATCAAAAGCGCTATTATCGAAAAGAATTTAACGAATCAGAACGCCACTAAAAGTGGCGTTTTTTAGTGCTATTGAAATTAGTACTATTTGAACAAGCACCATAATTAGCCAAATAATTTTCTCCTAACTACTTTTCTGTAGCCACTGGGTGTTTGGCTTAATACTTTTTTAAACACGCGGGTTAAATGCCCTTGGTCGTTATATCCCACTTCTAAAGCCACTTCTTGAATTGATAAATTTGATGATGCTAATAACTCTTTCGCACCTTCTACGCGTAATTGTTGCCAATACTCAATAGGGCTTTGATTAGTTGCGGCTCTAAAACGGCGGGTAAAAGTACGGTAGCTCAAGCTAAATTGGGCAGCGACTTCTTGCAGGTTTAACTCGGTAGCTAAATTGGTTTTTAGCCAAAATTGAATTTGTGCAATTAGCTCGTCGGGGTGACGATCAACTGCACCCTCGAGATAGCGTTGATCTTCGTAGGGTTTACGTATTTCGTGCGAAAAGTTTCGCTCTACATGTTGAGCGGCGGCTTTTCCATAGTACTGACTAATAATATGTACGATCACATCTGCAAGGGCATTAAGGCTTGCTACGGTGTACATGCGTTCTGACTGGGTTATAAAAAAGTCGGGTTTTAAACGCACTAACGGGTAGTCGTGGCTAAATTGATTGGCGTAGTGCCAATGGGTGGTAGCAGGGTGCCCATCAAGTAAGCCAGCCTCAGCTAGTAAGCAGTTGCCAGTGCCTACACCAATTATATGGCTGCCTGCGCTAAAGCTCTCGCTTAGCCAATCAACTACGTCTTGATTTGTACGCACTACAGGGCGCGGGTTTCGCCAAATTCCGGGCACTATAATTAAATCGCTGTAGGGGGCGTTAGTTGTTATGCAATCAGGAATTATCGCAAGGCCTGCGCGAGTGGGTATAAATTCAGCATTTTTAGCCACTAAATTTATAGCAAGCGGTCTAAAACTTTGCTTATCAATATGGCCTCTAGCAAAGGCTTCGCCGGCTCTTAGCATCTCAATAGGCAGCGTTAAACTAGTCACTAATAAATGCGGATAAACCGCTATAGCAATGTTTAATGGTGGATTAGTGTTTTTTTCAGTCATATAAATGCTCCGACCAGTACATTTTGGCCTTTTGTGCTGAATATTTGGCTATTAAAGCACAATGTGTGGTGCATAATCCATTTAAACTGCGTGTTCTCCTTATAACACGTTTCTAAAAGGTAAATTATGACTGCATTACCCGTAATAGTAGGCATGGGTGGCATTAACGCCGCTGGCCGTACTTCTTTTCATCAAGGTTATCGCCGTATCGTGTTAGATAGTTTAAATGCTCAAGAACGCAGTGAAACATTTTTAGGCCTGGCCACACTGATGAATCTAGTAAGCGTTGTAAACGGCCAATTACAAGATACACAAGGTAATAATGTTGAGCAAAGCGACATAGAAGCACGCTTTGGTGAGCAAATTATTGCTGGTACTCTTATTCGTAAAATTGAAAAAGAACACTTTGATGCCGATGCCACACCGTGGCAGCAAAAAATGACGCTAAACGCATCAAGCGATAACGCAATTGTGTTTGAAACTCGCGCTCGCGACTTACCGGTACCTGTTCCAGCTAGCTGGCAAGTTGAAGAACTTGAAGGCAAAAAAGTAAAAGTAACTATTGCAGCCGACTTAGATGTTAAGCATGACTCAACACGTGATAATCCAATTAAATCTGCAGGGCAATTTCCGACTGGGTTTGATCCGTCTGTTATGTATAACAGCCGCTATCAGCCTCGTGGTTTGCAAGCGACTATTTTTGCAGCTACCGATGCGATTAAATCAACAGGGCTTGATTGGCAGCATATTATGAATAGCGTAGAGCCAGATAAAATTGGTACCTATTCAGCATCGGTAATTGGCCAAATGGACGACAAAGGCCTAGGCGGTTTAGTAAAGGCGCGCCAACAAGGCGACCGTGTTAGCACTAAGCAGTTAGCACTGGGTTTAAATACAATGTCGACCGACTTTATTAACGCGTATGTTACGGGCAATGTAGGGACTACGTTTTCGACCTCGGGCGCCTGTGCTACGTTTTTATACAACTTACGTGCAGCGGTTAACGACATACAGGCAGGGCGTACACGCGTTGCGGTTGTCGCAAGTGTTGAATGTGCTATTACACCAGAAGTGATTGAAGGCTTTGGTAACATGAGCGCGCTTGCTAACGTTGAAGGGCTGCGTCGTTTAGATAACTTATCAAATGATGAAGAACCAAATTACCGAAATAGCAGCCGCCCATTTGGCGATAACTGTGGCTTTACATTAGGTGAAGGCGCGCAAGTTGCTATTTTAATGGATGATGCTTTAGCCCTTGAGTTGGGCGCTGATATTATGGGCAGCGTGCCGGATGTGTTTGTAAATGCAGATGGCGTTAAAAAATCAATTACGTCACCTGGCCCAGGTAATTATATTACCATGGCAAAATCAGTAGCACTTGCTAGCAGCTTATTAGGTAAAGAAGCACTACAAGAACGTAGCTTTATTTTAGCCCATGGTTCTAGTACACCGCAAAACCGTGTAACAGAGTCTTTGATTTATCATAAAGTGGCACAAACGTTTACTATTAATAATTGGAAAGTAACAGCGCCAAAAGCCTATGTTGGTCATACTATAGCTCCTGCAAGTGGCGACCAATTAGCGATAGCTTTAGGTGTATTTAGCCATAATATTATGCCGGGTATTACCACAATTGATAAAGTGGCTGATGATGTTTACACCGATCATCTTGATATTCGTAATAGCCATTACGAATGCGCCGATATGGATATTGCTTTTATAAATTCAAAAGGCTTTGGCGGTAACAATGCAACAGCTACCGTACTTTCACCAAAAGTAACAATGCAAATGCTCGCTAAGCGCCATGGCGATGAAGTTATGAGTAGTTACGCGCAGAAAAACGTGGCAATTAAAGCCGCGCAACAAACGTATCAAGCTCAAGCTGATTTAGGCCAATATGAGCTTATTTACCGCTTTGGCGACGGACTTATTGACGACAACGACATTGTAATAGACGAGCAAAGTATTCAGTTACCTGGCTTTGAAAAAGCAATTACGTTTAGCACAACAAATTCCTATCAAGATATGTTTTAAGCACACATACTTGTTAGCAAGGCGCTTTTTAAGCGCCTTTTTTAATGCCTCAAATATATTTATCTATTAAGTTTTTTCTAAGTGAAGCTCATTAAATGAACTATTTTTTTGTATTTACACTTGCTTTTATGTCGATCGTTTGTTTCTATTATATAAACACTATCTAGGATGGATAAAACTGATGAAAAAACTAATATTAGCGCTTTCTTTAACTTCTGCTTTTACTCAACTCTCTGCGTTTGCTGACGACTTTGTCCCTGCAGAGGTGATTAATAAAAACTACGATCAGCTCACTAATACTTCTTCGCGCGCTTCGAGGTTAGAGGGGATTAATTTGAGCAGTTACGTGGTTGATAAAAGCGGGCAGGTTAGCGATATCGAAATTGTAGCTTCAGCTGGTCAAAAGAAATATCAAAGAGAAGTAATGGACTACGTGTCTAAGCTCAACTATAAAAGTGCAAAACTAAATGGCGAGACTATACCTGTAGCAAAAACCATTACTGTAAGTTCGCAAAATTTACATATTAATTTTTCAAACGATAAAGCGTCTCGCGGCTTTTTTAATGATTATGAGCAAGCTAGTAAATTAATTGATGAAAAGAAATACGATGAAGCTAAAAGCCGTATCGATGAATTAGAAAATGAACATACAAAAAATACGGTTGAGATTGTTTTGCTTGCATGGCTTAAAAGCCAGCACAGTTATTTTGTGCAAGATTGGAAGAGCTTTGATCAGCATATCTACGAAGCGTTTTTATTTAGAGAAAATCTACCGGATCAAATTCAAAAACGTGTGATTAAAAACGCTTTACAGTGGTTTATATCAAAACAAGATTATGTACGTGCTTATGATGCAATAGATGCACTAGGCAATATTGAATCCATAACCTTTACAGAGCAAAACAAGGAACAGTTGTTAACTCAAGTGAACGATATTTATAAAAACTCGGGAGATATTGAGCAACAATTTAGTTTAGCTTCAGAACAAGCTGTAATGCCTATGATGTCGAAGTCTGAAGTTAAATTAGAATCAGAATTACCACTGAGCAAAGTGCAACTTAGATGCGAAAACAAAGTCGTTGACTATGACACTAATACAATTGATAAAATTGTTATTTCGAAAAATGATTTGCGTTGTGGATTATTAATAAAAAGCGCTCAAGCACAAACAATTACACTTAAGCAAAGCGGTGAAAGCTTTTTATAAAAATTGTAACTCCCCACATATAAATTATGGGGAGTTATTGCATTAATAAGTCTTGGCTATTTAAACAATGCATTGGAATTTTGCTGCAATACTTATTAAAAAAACAGTTACTTAAACTTTTTTACATACCTAAGCGTTATAAAATTAATAATGGCAAGTAAAATGGCTATTTCGTAGCGGCTGTACGCTACGGCTATACCAATTAAACCCATATTCCAAATACTTGCTGCGGTTGCTGTGCCGGAGGTTGATTTATTATTTTTCAAAATTGCGCCACCGCCAATAAAACCAATGCCCGTAATGATGCCTTGCAATATTTTTGATTGAGCTTCTGCGCCATCTAAAACCGACATAGCAATTAATGCATACCCACACGATGCAACAGCAACAAGAGGAAAGGTACGAAGGCCTGCGCCATCATTACTTCGCTCTCTGTCGTAAGCCATGGGTAGTGCAAGTAGGTATGCAATACCTAAGTGTATTAAATTATCGATGATTTCATTCCACTGTAAATCAATTTCCATTATTGAGCCTGTGCTGGTTAACTTTGTTAATAATAAGCAAAAAGCAAGCCATGGCATAAATGACCGTTAATCAATGAGTTATTGTTAATACCTGTATTTAACAAGAATTATTGAGGAAACTTTTACATGTTTTTATTACTATTTTACGCAATAGTTAATTTGATCTGAGTTTTAAAGCCCCGTATTCTTTTATCCAGACTAAAAGACACCTATGTGAATCTCTTGCCTTTAAATAAAACATTAAGCACACCCACTAAGCTTGAAAAAACAGCCTTACTATTTTGCGTTGGGTTATCTGTTATTGCTTTTTTATTTCCTGAATTACTCACAGAGCACTTACAACCCGCTATTAATAAAATTTTAGGTTATTTAGGGTCGCCATTTTTTATATTGGTAAACCTGTTACTTTTTCTGTGATAGCTATTGCTATAAGCCCATTAGGGCAACGAAAAATAGGAGGAGTACAAGCACTTGTTGAGTTTAGTACCTTTGGTTGGCTTTCTATGTTGTTTGCAGCAGGAATGGGCTCAGGACTTATATTTTGGGGAGTAGCAGAGCCTGCACTACACACGGTTAATTCGCCTTTAAAGCAAAGCTTGTATCCTAACAATCAAACAAGTGGTTTGGCACTTACACTAGTTAATTGGGGCGCGCATGCATGGGCACTCTATGCAGTATTTGGCTTGGTATTAGGTGGGCTTACTCGCAATAGTGGTAAAGCGGGCGATATTAGCGCTCCTGTGATCAGTGCAACTAAAAGCGTTATTAATCGGGCTTGGCAGTTACAGCTGAGCTTTAGCATTAAATTAATTGCCATACTTGCAATATTTTTTGGTGTCGTGGGCACAATTGCTAATTCAACTTTATTACTGCGTAAGGGGCTCGAGCTTGAGTTAGGGCTTGAGTCTGCTTTATTTTCGGGGTTTATTATTATTTTTTTAATTGCGCTGCTTTATACCATTTCTGCAAAGTTGGGGCTTAAAAAAAGGAATTCAAACTCTTAGTAAGTTTAATGTGTTTTTAGCTATTTTCACTTATAGCATGGCTATTAATTTTTGTGCCCATAAAGCCAATTATAGACATAGCAATAGGCGGTACATGGGATTACATTCAGCTCATAACCACAGGAACATGGCAGTTTGAAAGCGTACTTAATGACCCAGCATGGGCAACAGGTTGGACATACAATTACTATTTTTGGTGGTTAGCTTGGGGTCCGTTTGTTGGTGTGTTTTTGGCAAAAATTAGCCAAGGACGGCCGGTTTGGCAATACATTTTAGGTGTCGTATTTGTACCAACCTTTGTGACTATTATATGGTTTAGTGTGTTTTCGGGCTCTGCAATTGCGTGGGAACAAACGCACAATGCAGGCATTTTAGTGGCTATTAAAGCCGATTATACGCAAGGGCTGTTTGTATTCTTCGAGCAATTAGGGTGGCAAGGCGGTTTATTAATTTGGTCAAGTTTATTGCTTCTACTCATTTTTGTAGCCACATCGGCAGACTCAGCTATTTTGGTTATTCGCCAATTAAGTGGTGCAAGTGATGCTCAAACATGGAGCTTGTATGCTTGGTCGTTTGCACTAGGTTTATGCGCTTTTGTTTTGTTAGTACAAAACAATGAACCATTAAACAGAAGCGTTGCTATTATTGGAGCGCTTCCTTTTTTAATTATATTTATGTTGCAATTAATTGGTTTTATTAAAGAGTTTACAAATGAACTAATCAATGAAGAATAAGTATTCATTTAAATATGCCATTATCCTTAACACATTTTTACAGAGTTATTTTAAAAAAAGGCTAAAATTAAGGTATTAGCCAGTAGTTAGCATTCAGGATGAATTATGCGTATTTTAGTTATTGTTGTTTTTTTACAAAGTTTACTCGGTTGTACCGCTGTAGGTGTATTGCTTGATAATTCAGCACGCTCGGGTAGTAGCTCTACAAGTTCCGGTACTTTTGTAAAAGACGAAGACGGCTTGAGTTTCTCAAAAATGGGTTACGCAGTTGACTCCGCTATAGTGCAGTTTGTAAAAGATGAGAGCAATCCAAAACAAACATGTAGGCAAGTAACAAAGAGTTTAAAAGAGTGTGTAGATGTTGAGGGATCTAATCTACACACTAACGAATCTCACTCTAAGCAGTTAAAAACTGATGATGAAATAATAAGTGTTGGTCAATAAAGCTGCTTATAAAAAAGTAGCTATGATCGTAGCCTGCTTGCATTTCAAGTGTAAGCGGGTAGCCTTTTTTATCTGCAATAGCGACTAAGTTTTCTGGCTTAAGTTGCTCTTGTAAAAAGCCATCAGCATCACCTTGACTCAGTAACATGGGTAAGTAATGAGCTTGCTCTGCGTTTTTCATCAGCTCGCAGCTGTCGTATTGCTTCCAAAGCGCTTTATCATTTCCTAAATAACCAGTAAATGCTTTTACACCCCAAGGGCATTCAATCGGATTTACAATAGGGCTAAAAGCCGAGGCACTTACAAACGCAGTCGGGTTTTTAAGTGCAACCATTAATGCACCGTGCCCGCCCATAGAGTGACCGCTAATTGCTTTTGTGCTTGTTATTGGAAAATGTTGTTCTATCAATGCTGGTAATTCGTTTACAACATAATCGTACATATTAAAATGGGTGTTGTAAGGCGCTTGCGTGGCATTCACGTAAAAGCCTGCACCTTGTGCAAAGTCGTAGCTGTCTTCATTGGGTACATTTTCGCCACGCGGGCTGGTGTCAGGCGCTACAATAGCAATACCCAGCTCTGCTGCTTTTTTAAATGCACCGGCTTTTTGCATAAAATTTTCGTCGGTACAGGTTAAACCTGATAACCAATAAAGTACCGGTACTTTATTTGCTTCACTTGCGCCTGGTGGCAAAAATACGGCAAAGCGCATAGTGCAATGTGTACTTTGCGAGCTATGAGTATATTGTTTATGCCAACCGCCAGACACTTTTACACTTGAGATGTTTTCTAACATACTTAATCCTCAAAAGCCGTAAACTTAAAAGTATTACGGCTTATTATTAAACGTGCTTAGCAGTTATTAGTAATGAATGACTGTACGAATGCTTTTACCTTCGTGCATTAAATCAAACGCTTCGTTAATATCTTCAAGGCTCATTGTGTGAGTAATAAAGTCGCTAAGAGCAAATTCACCTGCCATGTAACGCTCAACAATGTCAGGAAGTTGTGAACGGCCTTTAACGCCACCAAATGCACTACCACGCCATACACGCCCAGTTACTAGTTGAAACGGACGGGTTGATATTTCTTGGCCTGCACCCGCCACACCAATAATTACTGACTCACCCCAACCTTTGTGGCAACACTCAAGCGCTGAGCGCATCACGTCAACATTACCAATACATTCAAACGAGTAGTCAACGCCGCCGTCTGTCATTTCAACAATTACTTCTTGAATTGGCTTGTCAAAATCTTTTGGATTAATTAAATCAGTTGCACCTAGTTTTGTAGCTAAGTCGAATTTAGTAGTGTTTATATCAACACCAATAATACGGCTTGCGCCAGCCATTTTTGCGCCAATAATTGCAGATAAACCAATACCACCTAGGCCGAATATAGCAACGGTGTCACCAGCTTTTACTTTAGCTGTGTTGGTTACCGCACCCATACCGGTTGTTACACCACAGCCTAGTAAACAAATTTCCTCTAAAGAAGCTTCTTTGTTTACTTTAGCGAGTGAGATTTCTGGCAATACAGTGTACTCAGAGAATGTTGATGTACCCATGTAGTGATAAATTGGTTGGCCGTCTTTAAAAAAGCGTGTAGTGCCGTCAGGCATTAGGCCTTTACCTTGTGTTTCGCGCACTGCTGAGCACAAGTTAGTTTTACCTGAAGTACACATTTTACATACGCCACATTCTGCAGTGTATAAAGGAATAACATGATCCCCAACTTCAACACTCGTTACGCCTTCGCCAACAGCATAGACAACACCAGCGCCTTCGTGACCTAAAATAGCAGGAAATATGCCTTCAGGATCTTGGCCCGATAATGTAAATGCATCGGTATGACACACACCTGTAGCGGTAATTTTTACCATTACTTCGCCTTTTTTAGGCATCATTACATCAACTTCTTCAACGCTAAGTGGTTGATTAGGGCCCCAAGCAATGGCCGCTTTTGATTTGATAAATTCAGACATGTGTTTTATTTCCTTTAATGAGCTATTCAAAAAATAATAGTAGACCCAATTTACTTGGGGAATGGGGTTATTGTATTTGTTTCTCAAATAATGATAATCTCGATTTTATTAAAACACCTTTACAGTATGGTAATAATGGCGCGTTGGAATGGAATAGATGAATTTATAGCGGTTGGTGATGAGGGCAGCTTTACTGCGGCTGCAAAAACGCTTGGGCTTTCGGTTGCCCATATTAGCCGACACGTTACAGCGCTTGAGCAACGTTTAAATACGCAACTTTTAACCCGTACTACTCGTAAAGTGGTGTTAACTAATGAAGGTGAAGTGTATTTACATCAAATAAAGCACTTACAACACGCTATGGATGAAGCAACTCAAGGTCTTGCTATTCAACAAAGCTCCCCTAAAGGAAAAATAAAACTCACCGCACCAGTTATGTACGGAGAGAGCTTTATTATGCCCATAGTACATAA
This sequence comes from Pseudoalteromonas sp. BSi20652, assembly GCF_000239855.1. Taxonomy (GTDB): domain Bacteria; phylum Pseudomonadota; class Gammaproteobacteria; order Enterobacterales; family Alteromonadaceae; genus Pseudoalteromonas. Next base: position 36,375 of record NZ_BADT01000108.1, read on the forward strand.
TTTCATGAAGGATCATCCCGAGGTCGAAGTTGTTGCTACACTAAGTAATGAGCAAGAAAACTTGTTAGAGGGCGGTTTTGATTTAGCCATAAGGCTTGGGCACTTAAAAGATTCGAGCTTAAAGGCGCGTAGGTTAAGTGCGCGGCGTTTTATTATGTGCGCGGCACCGCAGTATTTAACTCGATTTGGTGAGCCGCATACTTTAGGCGAGCTAAACAGCCATGAATGTTTAATTGGTAATAGCAGCTACTGGCGCGTAAACGAAAATGGGCGCGATAAACACATTAAAATAGCGGGGCGATTACAGTGTAATAGTGGTTGGGCGCTGGTGGATGGCGCAAAAAAGGGGCTCGGTATTGTTCAACTCCCAGACTACTACATAGAAAACGAAATTAACTCAGGGCAATTAGTGCCTATTTTAACACCCTATCAACCACAGCAAGAAGGAGTATGGGGCGTGTATCCACCAAGACAGTTTGTGGCCACTAATGTACGGGTATTGCTCGATTATTTAGTTAAAGGGCTGAAAGCTTAACCGCGAGTTAATGGTTAAGTACATATTGCTTTAAATATAGCCAAGTATCAGATTTTTAAATTATTTCTTACATTTTACGCCATACCCAAAGGCACTTTTTTCGTGCTACTATTGCTCAATACTTTTACAATAATTGTTAAAAATAATATGTTTCAACCGGTTAGCTTATTTATAGGGCTTAGATATAGTCGCTCCGCTAAAGGAAATGCGTTTATATCGTTTATTTCGTTTTTTTCTATTGCTGGTATCGCTATTGGTTTAATGGCATTATTTACGGTAAGTAGTGTGATGAACGGGTTTGAAAATAGCCTAAAAACAAATATGCTTGGACTTATTCCGCATGTTGAAGTTAGCGCAGGTAAACACACTACCACTCAAATGAGCACCCTCAAAACCGACCTAGAACAATCTCCTTATGTTGATAATGTAAGCTTATATCGCCACGGCGAAGCTATTTTGCAAACGAATAAAGACTTGCACGGTGTTTTACTACAAGGCCTTCATAACGACAGCGGTTCTTTGTATAAAATTACCGAATAAAATAGTACAAGGCGATTGGAAAACCGTATTAAATAAAAATTACAGCATTGCTATAAGCCGTTATTTGAGTCGTAAATTAGGCGTTAGTGTGGGTGATAAGCTTCGCGTTATTATGCCTAATGCTTCAACATATACACCTCTTGGGCGAGTACCCAGCCAGCGTTTATTTAAAGTTGCCGCAATATACGAAACCGGATCTGAGATAGATATGGCACTTGCGTTTACGAGTGGCGCTTCGCTACAACGGGTGTTAAAGCTGGATAAAAACACCGCCCCAAATTTAAGTGTTTCATTGCACGAACCTTTCGAACTAGATGAATTTATTGAAGCAAGCCAACGTATTTTAAAAGATTACAATTACAGTGATTGGCGCAGTACCCAAGGTACTCTATTTGCAGCCGTTGCTATGGAAAAGCGCATTATGTCTATGTTGCTTGCCCTCATTGTATTGGTGGCTGTATTTAATATTGTATCGGCATTAACCATGATGGTAAGCGAAAAACAAGGTGAAGTGGCCATACTACAAACGTTAGGTTTAACACCTTCGCAAGTGCAAAAAGTGTTTATGGTGCAAGGCTTATATAACGGCGTAATTGGTACCGCAATAGGCGCATTTTTAGGTGTAATATTTAGTTTATATATAAATGAGCTACTTGCATTAGTGGGCTTAAACTTATTGGCGGGTATAGAGCTTCCGGTAAAATTTGATATTTTGAGTTTAGTAATAATAGCGTTTGCCAGTATTGCTATGAGCTTTTTAGCTACCTTATATCCTGCGCGTAAAGCCGCAAAAGTAAAACCAGCAGAGGTATTACGTTATGAATGATTTAGTAATTAGTTGTGAAAATTTAAGTAAGGTTTATCAAGATGGCAGCAACCAAGTTGAAGTATTAAAAGGCGTTGATTTAGCGCTGCAGCAAGGTGAAATGCTCGCTATTGTGGGGAGTTCTGGCTCTGGTAAAAGTACGCTTTTACACATACTTGGCACATTAGATACCGCAAGCTCAGGTAGCGCTAAAATTAAAAACCAAGAAGTTGCAAAACTTTCGCGAACAGAGCAAGCCGCATTTAGAAACCAAAATTTGGGCTTCATCTATCAATTTCATCATTTATTAATGGAGTTTAGCGCAGTTGAAAACGTGGCTATGCCGTTATTAATTAAAGGCTTGAGTGCAAATGAAGCCAAAGTTCAAGCGCTCGATATGCTCGAAAAAGTAGGCCTTGCACATCGCAGCTCGCATAAACCGTCTGCGCTTTCTGGTGGAGAGCGCCAACGCGTGGCTATTGCCCGTGCACTGGTTACAAAACCTGCGCTTGTGCTTGCTGATGAACCAACCGGTAATTTAGATAAACAGAATGCGATTAAAATTTACGATTTAATTAATGAGCTTAACCAAAGTTTAAACACCAGTTTTGTGGTAGTTACACACGATTTAGAACTTGCCGATAAGCTAGGCAAAATAGCTCATTTAGACGATGGAAAACTAGCTATTAAAGAGTCGCAGCATGTTGCTTAGTGCATTTTTAAGTAAACGTTTTAGAGCCTATTCAGGCCACAAAGATGAAAAAAACGGCTTTGTTAGTTTTATCGCTAAAGCGTCGACTATTGGTATTTTAATAGGTGTCGCGGTTTTAATTGTGGCGCTGTCGGTAATTAATGGTTTTGAGCAGCAACTAGTACATAGATTGCTAAGTGTTGTGCCGCAGGTTGAATATGTAGCACCAAGTAGACCCATTGCAAATTGGTCGCAAAAGGTTGAGGATTTACAAACACAACCTCACGTAACAGGGGCTGCGCCGTTTATTGCCGTTAACGGAATGGCGCAATATAAAAGCCAGCTAAAAGCGATAGAAATTCGGGGTGTTGAGCCATCGCTCGAGAGTAATGTATCGGCGGTAAACCAGTTTACCAGTGGTAAATTAGTCAGTCAGCTAGGCCTTGACGATGTAATTTTAGGTAAGCAAATAGTAAAACAGTTAGACGCCAAAGTAGGCGATAACATTACATTACTTATTCCGCAAATTAGTCAAAAAGGTCAATCATTATTAGCGCCTAAACGCGTAACACTTAACCTTGCAGGTGTTATAGAAATGGGTGGACCGATTGATAGTACTGCTGCATTTATACATCTTAACAAAGCACAGCAAACATTGGGTTACGATGAAACCCAAGTAACAGGGCTGCGTTTAAGTGTTGATGATGTGTTTTCGGCGCATCAAATAGCGCTAAAAGTGGGCCAAACTATTGCCGACTACGTGTATATTTCTAGTTGGTTTAGAACCCAAGGCAGCCTTTATCAAGATATTCAAATGGTACGTACCATTGTTTATATTGTGGTGTTTTTAATTATTGCTGTAGCCAGTTTTAATATTGTATCCTCCTTGGTGATGGAAGTACGCGAAAAACAAGGCAATATCGCAATTTTAAAAACCATGGGCGCGAAAGATAGTACTATTTTAGCCACCTTTGTAATGCAAGGCTTAATGCAAGCATTCGTAGGCGTGGCACTAGGGACACTAATTGGCGTAGTATTAGCGCTTAACATAAGTGAGCTTTTTACGTGGATAAGCCAATTATTTGGAGCCAATCCACTTGAGGGCGTTTATTTTATAGAGTTTTTACCAAGTAAATTAGTACTTGAAGACATTGGTATTACAGTGATTGTTACGTTTGTGCTTGCGATACTTGCCACTATTTATCCTGCATGGCAAGCAACGCGCGTAGATCCTGCCAAAGTGCTTGGTAATTAGTAAAAGGGTTTAACATGCGAGCCAGTTACAGTGCAATGCACTTTGTTTATGTGCAATGGCTAAAAAAACGTTCACAATCAGCAAGTGGCGCAGATGGCGTTTTTGCCTTTTCGCTTATTTTATTATTAAATTGTATTATGCTAGCTGGGGTGTTTTCCCCGCATTTAATGGACACCATAACAAGTGTGTCTCGTGTGATAGTGTGCTTAATTGGCATTGTTTTATTGTTAGGGATTGCAATGTTGAATGGGCTTTATTTAGGAAGCGGTAGCAATTATATCAATAATGTAAAACGCGCCTTTAGGGCTAATTCTAAAAAACGCTACTTTGTAGCAATGATAATTTGGTTATTTGGCTCTATTATTTTGGTATTTCCTTTATTAGCACTAAGGTTTGTTTATCCTTAGCGTTAACAGTAATAAACAATAGGGCACTATAACGAAACCTGTTAAACTAGGCGCTTATTTAAAATTAAGCAATAACTGCTTGGTTGCTATACCTCACTTTGGGATTTACTTTGACTAATAACGATATTTTACGCCGCATTCGCTACACTTTTAACTTAACTGATACTGCTATGGTCAATGTTTTTGCATCAGCAGAGCATACGGTCACTAAAGAGCAAGTAATTGCATGGTTAACTAAAGAAGGTGAAGAGGCTTTTACCCCAATAAGTGATACTGAGTTTGCTAGCTTTTTAAATGGGTTTATTAATACCCAACGTGGCAAACGCGAAGGTGAGCAACCAGAGCCTGAGAAAAAGCTAAACAATAACATCATTTTTATGAAGCTACGCATTGCTTTAAACATGAAAGCAGAAGATGTTATAGCCACACTTGCACTTGTTGATTTTGACTTAAGTAAGCACGAGCTAAGCGCATTTTCTCGTAAAGTAGATAACAAACATTACCGTGTTTGTAACGATCAAATATTACGCTTGTTTTTAACAGGCGTGCAAAAACAGCACCGTCCAGAAGAGTCTGCTGAGTAACTGGTTTAGCTAATTAGCTTTTAGTGAATGGGCTTTTGGAGTGCAATATTGCATTGCGAAGCCTATCAATTTTTACACATCTCACCCTTATCTGTTTAGCGTATTTCTCTTAATAAAATTATATTTACTTCATGTAAAAATTTGCGCAATTATTCTTATTTAAGCTCTATTAAGCTATCAATTACATTGGTAAATTATAACGCTATAAAGCAAGACTATAACAGCGAAGGAACTACTCACTTTCGAATGAAATATAGGTTTGCACTTAGGTGCATTAACACAAAAAAATTATGCAACTAACCGAAAAATCATCACTTCCAAACGCCTTACTTATCTCTATTAGTACACCGCAATTTAAGGGGGATGAAGCAACAGAATCGCTTGCAGAACTTGCACGCTTAGTAACTACTTTAGGGTTTAAAGTAGTGGGTACACAATCACAAAAGCAAAGCTCTACACAAAAAATTAATGTACTGGGCTCAGGTAAATTAACAGAAATAGCACACCTTACCGGCAATAAAGGAATGGTTGGAGATGAGCAAGAAGATGATATGGATGATTTGGTTGATGAAGAGTCATTCCCAGAAATATCATCAGAGATCCCATCCGACGAACTTGATTTTGCCTGCGCGGATGTAGTGGTTTTTGACTGTGACTTAACACCTTCTCAATTACGTAACGTTGAAAATCAGTTAGGGGTTGAAGTATTTGACCGAACTGGCATTATTATTGAAATATTTAGCCGCCATGCGCGTACTAAAACTGCAAAATTACAAGTTGAAATTGCTCGCCTTAATTATGTCGCGCCGCGACTTCGTGAAACATCAACTGGTGATAAAGAACGCCAAATGGGTAAAGGTGCGGGTGAGACTACACTTGAGCTAAATCGCCGTAAGGTGCGCGATCAGTTAGCAGAATTAAAGCGTGAGCTTGTTAGTGTTCAAGATGTAATGATGGACAGACGTACGCAGCGCTCTGAGCTATTCTCAGTGGCTTTAATTGGATATACCAATGCGGGTAAATCGTCAATGATGCGCGCAATTACAGGTAGCGATGTGGAGGGTGAAAACAAGCTCTTTGCTACCTTAGATACTACTGTTCGTGCGTTATATCCAATTACGCAGCCTCGTATACTTGTTTCCGATACGGTTGGCTTTATTAAAAAATTACCTCATGATTTGGTTGCTTCATTTCACTCAACGCTCGCTGAGGCACATGATGCGTCGTTACTGTTGTATGTTGTAGATGCTTCAGACCCTTCTTTTCGCTCACAACTTGAAGTAGTACATAAAGTACTGGCAGAAGTTGGAGTTGAAGGCAGTAAAAAGTTATTAGTACTTAATAAGTCAGATCAATTAAGTACTGAGCAACAACAAATACTGATGGATGAGTATCCTGATGCAATGATGACATCGACTCGCAACCCAGATGATATTAGTAAGTTACATAAGTACATTGTCGGTATAGCTCAAGAGGACATGATTGAAGAAGATATAATTATACCTTACACAGCAAAAGGTATAGTCGGTGAAATTCGTTCAAGCATGAGTGTTGTTAAAGAAGAGTATGAATATAGCCATATTAAATTAACAGTGCGCTCAAGTGCGATTGATTTAGAGCGTTTAAAAAAGAGTATGATGAAATTATAGCAAACTAAGTGTTTCATAAAAGCTAATGTTTTTTACAAAAAAACGCGTCTTACAATGTAAGTACGCGTTTTTAAACGAGTAATGAGTTTACATTTCGTCGCTGCGGTATGTTTTTTTCATGATGTAAACGTAAGCGTTTACAAAAGCATTTTCTTGATACTTTTTAAGGCCTGTTTCTTCAAAATCAATAGGGATAGGGTTGCGTTTTAACTGCTCTTTAACTTCAGTTGTAGTAAATAAACGTACATCTAAGTTGTCGATTAATTGAATCGCAGTTTCCATTTTAAAGCCTTTTGCACTGCCAGCAAATTTACCTTTAGGCTGACGCTCACGAATTGCAACAGAATCAATTTGGTAATCTTGCATTAGTTTTGCAAAATCGAATTGAAATTTACGCATTACTTCAGTGTCGTTACCGTTACCTAAGGTAAAGCGTGTTTGGCGCACATCGCGAATATCAAATACGTCATTATCTTTACTTAAAATACAAAGTAGTACATCACTACCGGTAATTTCTACACCACATGTTCTCATGTCTATTCTCTAAAATAACTTAATTACGCAGTATTATACGCAACGCACATTAAAATGCGAGTGTGGGTATAGTTAGGTGCGTAATTAATACATTGATGCTTTTATATTTTAATAAAATGATTTTTTTGCTTTAAAAGCTACATTTTGTGGATAAAACGGGTGGATTTCCCCCCTTAAAACTTGTAATTAAATGCGCGGCACGCGACAATATATCTTTGTAGTTGAATAGACTCCTCATCTACATATATTAGTCAATGCTTATTCGTAAAAGCGTTGTCGAGTCATTCTCATTTAATTTATTAAAAATACACGTGATACATTGTAGGTGTCACCACTGTAGCAAGGATTTATAATGCCAGTTATTACTCTTCCAGACGGAAGTCAACGTAGTTTTGAAAACCCTGTAAGCACGCTTGATGTTGCAAACGATATTGGTCCTGGTTTAGCTAAAGCGACCATTGCGGGTCGTGTTAATGGCGAACGTGTTGATGCATGTGATAAAATTTGTGAAGATTCTCGTCTTGAGATCATTACCGCTAAAGACGATGACGGTCTTGAAATCATTCGTCACTCTTGTGCTCACTTAATTGGTCATGCAGTTAAGCAACTTTTCCCAGACGCAAAAATGGCAATTGGTCCTACCATTGATAACGGTTTTTACTACGATATCGATATGGAACATTCATTATCACAAGATGATCTTGAAGCAATTGAAAAGCGTATGTTGCAACTTGCAAAAACCAACTACGACGTAGTGAAAAAAACAGTAAGCTGGCAAGAAGCACGCGATACATTTGAAGCGCGTGGCGAAACATACAAAATAGAAATTCTGGACGAAAACATCGCTAAAGATGACCGCCCAGGGTTATATCATCACGAAGAATATGTAGACATGTGTCGTGGACCTCACGTTCCTAACATGAAATTTTGCCAAAACTTCAAAATAATGAAAGTGGCGGGTGCATATTGGCGTGGTGATTCAGAAAACAAAATGCTACAACGCATTTACGGCACAGCGTGGGGCGATAAAAAGCAACTTAAAGCGTATTTAAAACGCCTTGAAGAAGCTGAAAAACGCGATCATCGCCGTATTGGTAAAGCGCTTGATTTATGGCATTGGCAAGAAGAAGCGCCAGGCATGGTATTTTGGCACAACGATGGTTGGAGCATTTACCGCGAGCTTGAAGAATTTGTACGTGAAAAGTTACGCGAATATGAGTACGAAGAAGTAAAAGGTCCAATGATGATGGACCGTTCACTTTGGGAAAAATCAGGTCACTGGGAAAAATATTCAGAAGCAATGTTTACCACTGAGTCTGAAAAGCGTGAATACGCGATTAAACCAATGAACTGCCCAGGACACGTGCAAATCTTTAACCAAGGTTTAAAATCGTACCGTGATTTACCACTTCGTATGGCTGAATTTGGTTGTTGTCATCGTAATGAACCATCAGGTGCACTACACGGTTTAATGCGTGTACGTGGCTTTACACAAGATGATGCTCACATTTTCTGTACCGAAGAGCAGATAATGGACGAAGTGTCAGCGTGTATTAAGATGGTGTATGATACATATGAAACATTCGGATTTGAGAAGATTGTGGTTAAGCTATCTACTCGCCCAGAACAACGCATTGGTGAAGACCATATGTGGGATAAAGCAGAGCTTGCCTTAGCCGAAGCACTTAAGCTAAACGATATTGAATTTGATTATCTTCCGGGTGAAGGCGCGTTTTATGGTCCGAAGATTGAATTTACTTTATACGATTGTTTAGACAGAGCGTGGCAGTGTGGTACAGTGCAATTAGACTTTGCATTACCGGGTCGTTTAGGCGCTACTTATGTAGCAGAAAATAACGAGCGTCGTACACCTGTAATGATACATCGTGCTATTTTAGGTTCTATTGAACGCTTTATTGGCATTTTAACTGAAGAGTACGCTGGTTTATTCCCGACGTGGCTTGCACCAAAGCAAGTGGTAATTATGAATATTACCGATAAACAGGCTCCTTATGTTAAAGAAGTTGTACAAAAATTAAATAAACTTGGAATTAGAGCCGCTGCTGACTTGAGAAATGAGAAGATTGGCTTTAAAATCCGTGAGCATACACTGAAGCGTATTCCATATTTACTTGTTGTTGGCGATAAAGAAGTTGAACAGCAAGAAGTAGCAGTGCGTACTCGCACAGGTGAAGACCTTGGCAAATTTAATGTTGATGATTTTGTAGCTAAAATTAGTGAAGAAATTAAAAATCGACAGTAAAAATCGAGCGTGTAAGGCATTAACAAACAGCCAACTACACGCTTATATTATTGATATTCTTGGAGGAACGTACTATTAGAGGCGGCAAGAAAGGGCAACAAACAGCCCAAAAAAATCGTATTAACGAAGAAATTACAGCGCAAGAAGTTCGTTTAATTGACATTGAAGGCGAACAAGCTGGAATTCAGTCATTACAAGACGCGCAAACTATGGCCGATGCAGCGGGTGTTGATCTTGTTGAGATCAGTCCAAACGCTGAGCCGCCTGTTTGTAGAATCATGGACTACGGTAAGTTCATCTTTGAAAAAAGTAAAGAACTGAAAGAGCAGAAGAAGAAGCAAAAGCAAATCCAGATTAAAGAAATCAAATTCCGTCCTGGTACGGATGAAGGTGACTATCAGGTTAAGCTTCGCAACTTAGTTAAGTTCTTAGAAGGTGGCGATAAAGCTAAAATAACCATCCGCTTCCGTGGTCGTGAAATGGCTCACCAAGAAATTGGTATAGAATTATTAAACCGTATCAAAGGCGATTTAGAAGCTCTTGCAGTAGTTGAGTCTTTCCCAAATCGTGTTGAAGGCCGCCAAATGGTTATGATGATGGCGCCTGTTGCTAAAAAATAATTTTTAAGCGATAATACGCACCGAAATTAGCTCAGGTCTGCAAGCAATATGCGAATATTCACCTGAGTTAACCGGTCTTAAAGTAAGATTGCGGCATTTATGTTGGGTCTTCACCGGAACATGGCAGTAAGTTAGGCCTAAAAGTGGAGCTATAGAAATATATCTCACGCCTGCTTACTAATTTAAAAGCAATACAATTGGAGTTATTGCAATGGCTTATAAGCTAAAAAGTCACAGTGGCGCTGCTAAGCGTTTCAAAAAGACTGCTTCTGGCGGTTTCAAGCGTAAACAAGCGCATCTTCGTCATATTCTGACTAAGAAAACTTCTAAGCGTAAGTTACACCTACGTCCTAAGATGATGGTTCATAAAAATGACCATGGTCTAGTTTCACGTATGTTACCGTTCGCTTAATAGGGGTTTTTAGAAATGGCAAGAGTTAAACGCGGCGTTGTCGCACGTGCACGTCACAAAAAAGTTTTAAAACAAGCAAAAGGTTATTACGGAGCACGTTCACGTGTTTACCGCGTAGCTTTCCAGGCTGTTACAAAAGCGGGTCAATACGCTTACCGTGACCGTCGTGCGAAGAAACGTACTTTCCGTCAATTATGGATTGCACGTATCAATGCTGCTTCACGTCAAAATGGTCTGTCTTACAGCCGTTTTATCAATGGTCTTAAAAAGACTTCTGTAGAAATCGATCGTAAGATCCTTGCAGATATCGCTGTTTACGACCAAGTTGCATTCGCAGCGCTTGTAGAAAAAGCAAAAGAAGGCCTAGCCGCTTAAGCTTTTTTATATAAGTATTAAAAAGGAGCCTATGGCTCCTTTTTTTGTGCCTGTAATTTAGTAACTTAAACCAATGAGTAATACCAATTCGCTTAATTAAATGATCTATTTTGTGGGCGGAAAAACGTGTTGATAGCTAGGCAAAAAATTCGCTATTTAGTTGTTCGCAGGTAGCGACACGTTTAGCCCCGCAAAATGATTAAGTATTATTGCGGATTGGTATAATACTTAATAATGTTATAAAGCCTAAAAACACAGGTGTGAATGAGTGAAATGTATTTGGCTGCATTTTTTTGTTGAATCACCGCAGTTTCCTCATTGTAAAAAATTTAGTTGATATAATTTATATAATTAAGGCGTTTTTTAGAGAATTTTATGTTTGCAAGTTTACTAATTTTATCTGCAAGTGTGGCGTATGACGCACACTTACCACCACTCATTGAGTGGCAAGGAAAAAGCGAAGAGCTTTTACAAAAACAAGGGCCGTTAACTACTGACTTTGAGTTATCAGCAGGTGAAGCGTCGCCCGATTATGCAAATACAATGGCATTTGTAGATAGGTTAGTTGCTGCAAACCCTACTCAGTTTCAATCACAAACCATTGGCTATAGTAATAGTAAGCGTGCAATAAAAATGCTAATTGCCAGTGAGCAAGGCTTTTTTGAAGCAAGGCAAATGGCTAATAGCACTAAGCCAACTATTTTTATTCAGGCAGGAATACATTCTGGTGAAATAGACGGTAAAGATGCCATGTTTATGCTGCTTAGAGATATAGCGACGGGTAAGCGCCGTGACATTTTAAAAAAGGTAAACATTTTATTTATTCCTATTTTAAATGTAGATGGCCACGAACGTAGCAGTGCATTCAATCGTATTAATCAAAGGGGCCCTGCAAAAATGGGCTTTAGAACAAATGCTAATAACCTTAATTTAAATCGTGATTTTACTAAATTAGATACCCCAGAAGTTAGAAGTGTTTTAAAGGTTATTAACGACTACAACCCAAATTTATACATTGATGTACACGTTACCGACGGCGCAGATTACCAATACGATGTGACTTATGGTTACAATCCGGTATTTTCGAGCGAGTCGCCTGCGGTATCTGATGCATTAAACCAGTTTTTTAAACCTCTCATTGACGATACGCTAGCGAAGCAAGGACACACGCCAGGACCACTTGTTTTTGTTATGGATAAACGTGACTTTAAAAAAGGGTTAGCGGGCTGGGTTGCTACGCCACGTTTTTCAAATGGTTGGGGGGATTTAAAGTCATTGCCGACTATTTTAGTCGAAAATCATTCATTGAAGCCTTACAAGCAACGTGTATTAGGGACTTACGTATTTTTAGATGGTGCTATTACTGCGCTATCAAAGCACAGTCATGAATTAGCTAATGCAGTAAAAAAAGAACAAGAATTTGTTCCTAAACAATTAATTGTAAAGCGTGGCTATGCTAAACAAGCAGATACTATAGCACAGTTTAAAGGTATTGAATATTCATCAAGCATGAATCCACTTTCGGGTCAAAATGAAGTGAAGTACTTAGGTAAAGCACATACATATACTGACTTACCTATTTATTGGCAAAAAGATGTACAACATACAGTTGAAGTACCTAAAGCTTTTTTTATTCCGCCTGTATATCGCAATATAATTAAGAAACTAAAGTTACATGGTGTCTCTATTAATAAACTTGAAGGGGCAAACACACAACCTTTGAAAGTTGCAAAGGTGGCAGACTACACGTTTGATAAAGCACCATTTGAAGGGCGTTTTAGAGTATCAGCAACTTTTGATTACGTCCCTGCTATAAATGTAGATTTAGATGGTTGGTATCAAGTCAATACTCAACAAAAAGCAGGCGAATTAGCGGTTCATTTATTGCACCCGGAAGCCCCTGATTCATTTTTTGCTTGGGGTGAGTTTAATACTATTTTTCAGCGTACCGAGTACATGGAAAACTATGCGCTAATTCTGTATGCACGCCAAATGCTAAAAGATAACCCAAAGCTTGCGCTTAAGTTTAATGAAAAACTTAAAGATAAATCATTCGCGAGTGACGCAGAGGCACGATTAAACTGGTTATATGAGCAAAGTCCATTTTATGATGAAGCGTACTTAAAGTATCCAATACTTATGTCATTCGAAGAAGAAGTTGTTATTCCAGATCAAAAAAGTAAAGAAATTTAATATGGAAATCATAACTATACCTGTCACTGCATTTGCACAAAATAGTCGTATTATTTGGTGTAATGAAACTAGGCAAGCGGTAGTCATAGACCCAGGTGGCGACCCAGATAAAATAGCAGCAGCCCTTAATGAGAATAAACTAACATTAAGTGCTATTTGGTTAACGCACGGGCATTTAGATCATGTGGGTGGGGCTGATATTTTACGTGATCAATTTAACGTACAAATTATTGGCCCACAAAAAGATGAGTACTTTTGGTTTGAAAACTTACCTATGCAAGCACAAATGTTTGGATTTAAACCCATTGAACCGTTTTATCCGGATGTTTGGCTAAACCATAACGACACCGTGAGCGTAGGTAAACTTAGCTTTTTAGTGAAATATTGCCCGGGGCATACACCCGGTCATATTGTGTTTTACCAACCAGACTATGAGTGCGTTATTGTCGGTGACGTTATTTTTAAAGGCTCAGTAGGGCGAACTGATTTTCCTAAGGGGAACAGTGAACAACTTATAGAGTCTATTAAGACGCATATTCTAACCTTACCTGATAATACTAAAATATTGGCAGGGCATGGTAGCGACACTACGGTTGGATTTGAAAAACAAACAAATCCTTTTGTGAGTGGTCAGTTTGGTTAAGTTATTTATTTGAAGTTTAGCAAACTGGATAAAAATTAAAAATAAGCAGACTGAGTTTTAAAATGGTTGTATAATTTAACCAGTTTATTTGATAAATAAGAAATAAAATGTCTCTAAATCACGTAGATCGCCAAATATTGGCACTTTTACAACAAGATGCTAGTTTATCAACCGCAGAAATTGCAGATAAAGTAGGCTTGTCTCAATCTCCATGCTGGCGTCGAATTGCCAAGCTAGAACAAGATGGTTATATAAAAAGCAAAGTGGCTCTTTTAGATGAGAAAAAACTTGGCTTTGATATGCTTGTATATGCACATGTGCGTTTATCAAATCATGGTAAAAAGAATCTTGCTGAATTTGAAAAACTTATAATGAGTTATGATCAAGTAACAGAATGCTACACCATGGCCGGTACTATGGATTTTATGCTACGCATAATTTCACAAGGCATAGAAGGATATGAGCATTTTGTACGCGATAATTTACTAAGCTTAGAATATGTACAAGAAGTACATTCTAATGTAACAATGACGTGTGTAAAACGTAGTACATCTCTTCCTTTATAAAAGCACTTCTTTAAAAGCTAAACCTCTTTTAGTTTAGCTTAACCACATATGACAATTGTTAACTGAGCGCTAATTTGTTAGAATTTAGCGCTTTTTTTATACCCATTACACCATTTGAGGAACTCAATGTTTAACTTACTCAGTAGGGCGCCTAGCTCTGCTAAAAACGATATTCTATCTGGATTAACTGTGGCGCTAGCCTTAGTGCCAGAAGCTGTTGCGTTTGCCTTTGTTGCAAATGTAGAACCTTTAGTTGGTCTATATGCCGCGTTTATCGTTGGTTTAATTACGGCTATATTTGGTGGCCGCCCTGGTATGATTTCAGGTGCAACCGGTGCACTAGCTGTTGTTATGGTAAGTTTAGTGCTTGATCATGGTGTCGAGTACTTATTTGCGACTGTACTGCTCATGGGCATACTGCAGATACTCGCGGGTGTATTTAAACTTGGTAAGTTTATCCGCATGGTTCCTCATCCGGTAATGCTTGGTTTTGTAAACGGCTTAGCTATTGTTATTTTTCTTGCTCAGTTAGGTCAATTTAAAGTGCCTGATGGTATGGGCGGACAAGAATGGATGACGGGTAACCCGTTGTATATTATGCTTGGTTTAGTGGCTTTAACCATGGCTATTATTCAGTTTTTACCTAAACTAACAACGGCTGTACCCTCTACATTAGTCGCTATTATTACAGTGACCGCTTTAGTCATTGGTTTGGATTTAGAAGCGCATACCGTAGTTGATTTCTTAAAAGGAATGACAGGCGACGAAGCTGCAACAATTGCAGGCGGTTTACCTGAGTTTCATATTCCTATGGTACCGTTTACTTTCGAAACGCTACAAATTATTTTTCCTTATGCACTTATTTTAGCGGCTATTGGTTTAATTGAATCATTATTAACGCTTAGCTTAATTGACGAGATTACAGAAACTCGCGGTCACAGTAATAAAGAGTGTATAGGCCAAGGCGCTGCAAATATTACTTGTGGTATGTTTGGTGCAATGGGTGGTTGTGCAATGATTGGTCAATCAATGATCAACATTAACTCAGGTGGCCGTTCTCGCTTATCGGGTATAAGTGCTGCATTGATGTTGCTTGCGTTCATCATATTCGCTTCAAGCTTAATTGAGATGATCCCACTAGCTGCACTTGTTGGTGTTATGTTTATGGTTGTATTAGGTACGTTTGAATGGGCAAGCTTTAAAATGATGAAGCGTGTGCCTCTATCAGACGCGTTCGTAATAGTACTTGTATCGGGTGTGACGGTTATTACCGACTTAGCGATTGCAGTATGTGTAGGTGTTATTGTATCTGCATTAGTATTTGCTTGGCAGCATGCTAAGCACATATACACAACGAACTATATTGATGAAGAAGGCGCTAAAGTATATGAGTTACATGGCCCGCTTTTCTTTGGTTCAGTTAAAAACTTTGCAGAGTTATTTGATGTTAAAAATGACCCTAAAAATGTAATTGTTGAATTTAAACACAGCCGCGTATCTGATCACAGTGCAATAGAAGCAATTGACACACTTGCTGATAAGTACACAAAAGCAGGTAAACAACTTCACTTACGTCACTTAAGTAAAGACTGTACGCAGTTGCTGCACAAAGCACGCGATTTGGTTGAAGTGAATGTGATTGAAGATCCAACATACAAAGTAGCATCAGACAAACTAGCTTAATTTACACAAAGCTATTTATATTTAAAAAGCGAAAGGTGAATAACCTTTCGCTTTTTTAGTGTATCTACTATTTGTTTGCGGTAAGACTCTTAAAAAGCAAGGTAGGCTGTAGTGCTATGCAAACTCATAAATCTATATAATAAGATTAACTAATTTTATTAAAATTAGCTCTACATAGGTAAAATAATAAAGAATAACAAGCACCTATTTTATGGAATTAGTCTTTAACTATACGGAGTAAACATCTATTTTGAACTGGCAATCTTTAGTCGATAACAGACAACGCTTTTTTTGGCTTTTGCAAATCGCAGGCTGGATTGGTTATGCGTTAGTAAATTATATTGGCTCTAAAGTATTTGAAATGCGTGATATATACGTATTTGTTATTTTATTAAATGCTTACGCTGGTTGCTTAATGACAGTACCGCTTAGGTATATTTATCGTAAAATTTGGAATTCCTCGCCTTGGGTATTAATGATTGTGGTATTTGGTGCCTCTTATGTAACGGGTACTTTATGGGCTGTCGTTCAAAAATTTAATTTGTGGGAAATATACCGCCATGGTTATAGACCAGAGGAGTGGTTTTATTACCTGCAGCAAGGCTTAGATTCTGTATATATTATTTTATGTTGGAGTGGTTTGTACTTTGGCGTTAAATATTATCAGTTACTACAAAGTGAGCGACAAAAAGCGTTAAAAGCCACAACTATGGCACACGAAGCGCAATTAAAAATGCTTAGGTATCAGCTTAACCCCCATTTTTTATTCAATACACTTAACGCTATTTCTACTTTAATTTTGGTTAAAGAAAACAAAGATGCTAACTTAATGGTAGCAAGGTTAAGTGACTTTTTACGGTATACATTAAATACCGATCCGATAAAAAAAGTACCGCTCGAGCAAGAGCTACATGCGCTCATGCTTTATTTAGAAATAGAACGTGTACGTTTTGATGAGCGATTAAAGGTAAATGTAGATATAAGCGAGCAAGCTAAAGAGGCTTTAGTACCGAGCTTAATTTTGCAACCTATTATAGAAAACGCGATTAAATATGCTATTGCCCATCTAACAGAAGGTGGAGTAATTGATATCAAAGCACAAGTATTTGCGAATGAGTTATTACTAGAAGTGGGCGACAACGGCCCAGGTACTGACATACTCGATGGCCAATTAGTTAACGCTCAAGGCGTAGGTGTCGCTAATACCAAAGATAGATTAAAAACGTTGTATGAAAATAATTATTCGTTTGTATTATCACATAATACGCCAAGTGGATTAAAAGTTAATCTGCGAGTACCTTTTGAGAAGGCTGTGAAAAATGACTAAAATAAAAACACTTATTGTTGATGATGAACCGTTAGCACGAAAAGGTTTAGCGGTAAGGCTCGAAGAATACTCTGATATTGAAGTGATTAAATTGTGTAGTTCAGGCGCTGATGCAATTGAAATGTGTCAAAGCGAGAAAATCGATTTGGTTTTTTTAGATATTCAAATGCCAGGTATGAATGGCTTTGAAGTAGCAAGAGCCCTTAGCGAAAGCTCAAAAGCATTACCAGCGATTGTATTTGTAACGGCCTTTGATCAGTTTGCTGTAAAAGCGTTTGAAATTCATGCTCTCGATTACATTTTAAAACCCGTTGATGATAACAGACTAAAACAGGCGGTAGAAAAAGTGCATACCTATTTAAAAACACAACAAGACAACGCCCATAAGAAAAAACTAGCGAGTTTTGTAGCCGGTATTACTGGTAATAACTGTGAAGAAATACTTAAGAAATTAGCCACTGGTGATAACCTAGCAAACAGACGTTACCCAGAATCACTTGCTGTTAAAGAGCAAGGTGAAATTATTCGTGTACCAGTAGCGACTATCCAATGGGTTGATGCAGCAGGTGACTATATGTGTTTACACTGTGAAGACGGACAAACGCATATTCTGCGTAAAACAATGAAAGAGTTAGAGCAAGAGCTCGACCCTCAGTTATTTGTGCGTGTGCATCGCAGCGCAATAGTAAATACAAAACAAATTAGTAAACTGGTTACACAAGTAAGTGGTGAGTATTTATTAGTACTTGAAAATGGCCAAGAATTAAAAGTGAGCCGCAGCTACCGAGATAAGGTTAAAGCGGCATTAGCAAGTTAAAGCCAACGCTTTTATTACAGGCACAAAAAAATGCGAGCTAAGCTCGCATTTTTATATTTAACATTTAATTATACCAATTGCGTTAAATAAGTAATCTATTAGAGCGCTATTTAATGCGATAGAATAATCATGTTTCTAATAAAATTGGTATTATGCAACAGTTACAATTTTCATTGTGTTAGTTGCACCCACAGTTTCCATTGAGTCACCGTGAGTAATAATTACGGTATCGCCAGACTGTAAAGACCCTTGAGAAACTAAAGTATCAAGTGCGGCTTTTACCATACCGTCTTTTTCAGTTTTTGTAGAATCAAAAAATACTGGGTAAACACCACGATAAAGTGCTGTTTGGCCTAATGTACTCGCATGACGTGAAAGAGAGTAGATTGGTAAGCCTGAGCTGATACGCGACATTAATTTAGCCGTGCTTCCAGATTCAGTGAGTGTGATGATTGCTTTAACAGAATCTAAGTGATTTGCTGCATACATAGCAGAAAGCGCAATTGATTCAGCATTATTAGAAAAACGGCTATCTAAACGGTGTTTAGAAACATGCGTTTCTTTTTGAGATTCTGCGCCTAAACAAACACGTGCCATAGTCGCAACTGTTTCTTCAGGGTAATCACCTGCAGCTGTTTCAGCTGAAAGCATAACGGCATCTGTTCCATCAAGAACAGCATTTGCAACATCCATAACTTCTGCACGTGTAGGCATAGGGTTATCGATCATCGATTCCATCATTTGCGTCGCTGTTATTACAGTACGGTTTAATGAACGAGCACGACGAATAATTAGTTTTTGCTTGCCCATAAGAGCCGCATCACCAATTTCAACACCTAAATCACCACGAGCAACCATTACAGCGTCAGACGCTAAAATAATATCATCAACAGCTTCTTGCGTTTCAACGGCTTCAGCACGCTCAATTTTAGCAAGTAACTGTGCTTTTGAACCAGCAGCTTCAGCAAGTGAGCGTACGTAGCGCATATCGTCGCCACTGCGTGGGAATGATACAGCAATGTAATCTACGTCAATTTCAGCGGCAGTTATTAGATCTTCTTTATCTTTTTCAGTAAATGCAGGGGCAGTTAAACCACCACCTAAACGGTTAATACCTTTATTGTTAGATAAAACACCGCCAACAGTGACTGTACAATGCACTAAATGCCCAGCTACTTCATCAACACTTAATTGAATAAGGCCGTCATTTAGAAGTAGTAAATCGTTAGGGCTTACATCGTTAGGTAATTCTTTATAATCAATACCAACAGAGTTTATGTCGCCTTCGCCTTTTTCCATTTTTGCATCAAGGGTAAATTTTGCACCCACAGCAAGTGTTACTTTACCTTCTTTAAAAGTAGAAACGCGGATTTTAGGGCCTTGAAGGTCAGCAAGTATAGCAATATGTTTGCCTAATCTTTTTGCAATATCACGTACGGCTTGTGCACGGTCTTTATGATCTTGGGCAACACCATGTGAGAAGTTTAAACGTACTACGTTAGCCCCAGCGATAATAATTTTTTCTAAGTTGTTATCTCTATCGGTAGCAGGTCCAAGGGTAGCGACTATTTTCGTGCGTCTTAGCATCAATTTCTCCTGTGTGCTTGGTGAAAGCATGTTGACGTTATTTTGTTGACTTAAAATATTTATATTAAAATAAACTATTTTAGTTATGTGCAAACTTCAAAGGTTTGCCACTATTTTATACAAAACTATTGTGTCATCATTATGACACCGGTGTCAGAATGCGTCAATGATCTTAATTTCAATTAGCTTTGCTTTTAGTCACCCCGAGACCATTGATGTTTGATATAATTAGGCTGCTTATTTATTTTTAATAAAAAAGCATGTTGTATTAACTCATAATTAGTGCTTTATGGCTGTATGAGTGTAGTGCACGCGGTATTATTTAATTTATACACTGAATTTTCTAACCAAATAGTTGTTACCGAGGAGGACACTAGATGCAAGTTGCATTAGTAGGGTTAGGCGTTATGGGAAAAAATCTTGCCCTAAACTTGATTGAAAAAGGGATAACGCTAGTCGCTTACGACAAAAACCCACATGCGGGTGAAGAGTTACTAAGTTGTGCTAAATCTCAAGGCATGGCTGACAGGCTTCACATTGTCTCTGATTTGAGAGACATGGTAAGGCGTTTAGAGGCACCTCGTTCCATTTTATTACTTGTTCCTGCTGGTGAATTAGTTGATACAGTTTGTAATGAACTTGTAGAGGCCGGCGTTAACTGTGACGATATGATTGTCGATTGCGGTAATAGTAATTATAAAGACGGAATAACGCGTAAACTTAAGTACCAAAATAAATTTGAATTTGCCACTATGGGAATTTCTGGCGGTGCAGAAGGTGCTCGCCATGGTCCTGCAATGATGGCAAGTGGTTCTGAAGGTGGTTGGGAGCGTATTGAGCCATGGTTTGAAAAAGTAGCTGCGAGCTATAATGGCGACTCGTGTTTTGCACGTGTGGGTCAATCAGCAAGTGGTCATTTTGTAAAAATGGTTCACAATGGTATTGAATACGCACTTATGCAACTTATTGCAGAAGTGTACCAATTACTTCGTTTAGGCACTAATCGTTCTCCAAAAGAAGTGGCTGAGATATTTAATGACTGGTCAGAAGGTCAATTAAATAGTTATTTACTGTCTATTTCTAGCCACATATTGTCACTTGAAAATCATAATAATGTACCGCTTGCGGACTTAATTGATAATAAAGTTGGCGCTAAAGGCACTGGTCTTTGGACTGCGCAAAATGCACTAGAACTTGGTATTGCTGTCCCTTCACTTGTTGCTGCTGTACAAGCTCGTCATTTAACTAATGCATGTAATACAACGGCTGCACAAGAAATGACGTATGCATCTAAATCAACTAATAAAGTCGAAATTGATTTAGAAGAGCTTAAAGAAGCGTTCTTACTTGCAAGTTTACTTGCGTATCGCCAAGGTTTAGCGCTAATTAAAGGTGCATCTCGTACTCATCAGTGGAAAGTTGATCTAGCTAAAACGCTTCAAACGTGGCGCGCTGGTTGTATTATTCGTGCTGATTACCTCGATAGCGTTGCACAAGGTGTTGAATTTATTGATACCCTTGAGAAAGAGTCTAACTCTTTACGCAAAATTACCGGCCAAGCAATAATGACTGGTTTAGCATTCCCTGTATTGGGTGCTACTCAAACGTATTTAGCAACATTAACTACACCGAGTAATGGGCATTTAGTTCAAGCCCAGCGTGATTACTTTGGTGAGCACGGCGTTAAAACACATAGCGGTGAAACATGCCATTTAACTGACCTAGTAGATATCGACGCTAAAGTTAGATAATAAAAAGTTGTTTAAAACGATAAAGGCACGCTATTTAGCGTGCCTTTTGTATTTTAGGCGCGGTGAGATTTAACGACTTAACTCACCGCGTAAGTTATCTTGCATTAAATGACGAATCGTTTCGACCTCTAGCTTTTGACTAAATAAATAATGTAATTTAGTTAAACAGGCCTCAAGGGTCATATCGTACCCACTAATTACACCAATATTTAATAGCGCATTACCCGTTGCATAGCCGCCCATATTTACATGGCCTTTTAAACACTGCGTTAAGTTAACAATAACTACGCCACGTTTACTTGCTTCTTCAAGTATTGATAAAAAGCGAGGATCTTGCGGTGCATTACCTACACCAAAACTAAGTAACACCAAGGCGTTAATGTTGCCATTAACTAAGCTTTTAACCACTTCTTGACTAATACCAGGGTATAAATAAAGCACCCCAATGGGTTGAGGTGTAATAGGGCTAACTTGCAGCTCATTTTCAACATAAGGGCTGAGTTGGCCTTTAATAAGTTGAATATTAATACCCGATAACGCTAAAGGATCAAGATTAGGCGACGCAAATGCATTAAATCCATCAGCGTGGGCTTTAGTTGCTCTATTACCTCTAAACAATTGGTTATTAAAAAATAGACTTACTTCTGCAATTGGATAATTTGCCGCTAAATACATCGCGTTAAGAAGATTTACTTGGCCATCAGAGCGCAATTGAGAAAGCGGAATTTGTGAGCCAGTTACAATTACAGGTTTAGTTAAATTTTCAAACATAAATGATAGGGCTGAGGCTGTATACGCCATTGTATCGGTGCCATGGAGCACAACAAAACCATCATAATCTTGGTATTTTTTCTTAATGTCATCAGCAATAAGTTGCCAATGCTCAGGAGACATGTCTGAAGAATCTATAAGCGGGCAGTATTCGTGAATATCAAACAAAGGCATTTCATCACGGTTAAATTCTGCGTTGTTCATTACGGTTTCTGTTAAAAAACCTTCAGCAGGAATATAACCTCGACTCGATTTTTTCATACCTATAGTACCACCGGTATAAGCGATATAAATGCGTTTACGTTTCATAAAAAAGCCCAGTAAAAAAACTGGGCTTAGTATAACGTTAAGTAACTTTAAATACAGCTGATTAGGTGAGACGATGCACTTTTATTGTGCAACGTTACACACTAAACAGCGTGCATATACACCTTGTGGATCGTTGTAATCTTTAAGGTTTTCAACTTCAGTACTTAATTGGTTAATAACACTTTGTAAATTAGCTTGCGTTGCTAACACTGATGTTTTTTGTGTTTGTAAACCAAGCATCGATTTGATAGATGCGTTACCAAAAATATTTTGAATCATTTTTTCTTGCGAACTTAAATCATGTTTAATAGTTTTAACTTCATAATTATTAAGTTTCGCAAGTGCAGCAGCTGCTTCTATAGCAGCTTGTTTATCACCAAGTTTGTCTACCAAACCAAGTTCAAGTGCTTGAGATGCAATCCATACACGCCCTTGGGCAATTTTATCAACTTGCTCAGGCGTCATGTTGCGTGCATCAGCGACAACATTTAAAAAGCGACCGTATGCTTCTTCAACACTCATCTGAATTACTTGACCCATTTTTTCGTTAAGGGGACGAGTGATAGAAAAACCAGCCATTTCGGTTGTTGCAACACCATCTGAATAAACACCAATCTTAGATAAGGTTTTTTCAAATGTCATAAACGTACCAAACACACCAATTGAACCGGTTATAGTACTTGGTGCTGCCCAAATTTCGTTTGCAGCAGAAGCAATCCAATAACCACCAGATGCAGCTACAGAACTCATAGAGGCAATAACAGGCTTACCAGCAGCTTTAAGCGCTAATACTTCCGCACGAATAACTTCAGAGGCAAACATACTCCCGCCACCTGAATCTATGCGAAGTACAACCGCTTTAACTTTGTCATCAAGGCGTGCTTTACGAAGTAGGGCTGCTGTAGAGTCGCCACCAATTTCGCCAGCTCTACGCTCACCATCAACAATCGTACCTTTAGCAACAACAACGGCGACTTTTTCAGTAATAGGGTTATCAAATTCAATAGGCGGTTTAACTAAACTTAAGTATTCACGAAATGAAACTTGCTTAAATGTTTTACCGTCTTCTTGTGCGCCAACTAAATCTATTAACTGCTTGCGAACTTGCTGACTGGTTTTTAAAGAATCAACCCACTGGTGGTCAAGTGCATATTTACCTGCATCGCCATCAGCAGCTTTCATTTTTTCAAGATATACGTCCATTGTTTCGTCAAAATTTGACTCATCAAATGGGCGAACCGCAGCAACATCTTGTTTGTATTCGCTCCAAAGAGCGCCTAACCAAACGCGGTTAGCTTCTTTGGCTGCTTCAGACATGTCGTTACGAATGAAAGGTTCTACTGCTGACTTAAATGTACCAACACGGAAAATATGCTGCGTTACTTCAAGCTTTTCAAGTGCATCTTTAAAGTAAAGCGGATACATGCCATAACCTTCAATACCTACGCTACCGTATGGGTGCATAGCTATTTCATCAGCGTGTGATGCAATATAGTATTGTGCTTGGGTATAGTAATAACCCGATGCAATGACTTTTTTGCCAGCTTGTTTAAATGCATCAATTGCATTGGTGATTTGCTTAAGTTTGTTTAAATGCGCTTTAGGCATTTCTTGTAAATCAAGCAGTATCACCGTAATGCGATCGTCTTTAGTCGCTTCGTTTATTACTTCAACAATATCGTCGAGTAATATTTCGCTTGGCGCTTCAGAACTAGAAGTAGCATCACTAATTGCGGCTTCAACCGGGTCTATGTATGTTTTCTCTTCAACAATAGGGCCATTTAGGTTAAGCCTAAGCACAGAGCCATTTTCAACTATTATTTTATCGTCGTCACTTGAGAGCGACACAAAGAAAATAATTACCAGTAATAAAAACAAAATGTTTAGTATTAAGCGACGAGAAAAATTAATTCCAGCCCAAATACCTTTAAATACCTTTGCTATCAAAATAGCTCCTTAATTTGGTACAGTTAATACATTAGTTGCATCTTAGCCTAGAATAAAAATAAATTTAACTGCTAAATCGTAACGAAGTGTTTATGAGGTGCTATTAATACATGTTTTTACGGCTTTTTTAATTAAATTAAGGCACATATTGCTTATTACTTGCCATTAAAGCAAAATTAGCTAATGTATACAGGTAAGACCAGTTGACGGGGCACAAGATGTTAGAACAACAATTACAATTAAAACACACACAATTACGTAACCGCTTAGTGATGGGCTCAATGCATACAGGCCTTGAAGAGGGCTGGCATAACCGCAAACGCTTGCGTGCATTTTATGAAGCACGTGCAAAAGGCGGCACCGCAATGTTAATTACGGGCGGATACAGCCCTAATTTACGTGGCAAATTAACACCTATTTCATCTTCATTTAATAGTTATTACGATGTATTTAAGCACCGCGCTTACACAGATGCTGTGCATAAACACGGTGGAAAAATCTGTTTGCAATTATTACATGCTGGACGTTATGCGTACCATCCGTTCAATCAAGCACCAAGTGCAATACAAGCACCTATTAATCCTTATAAACCCAAAGCGATGTCGCTTGGCTCGATTAAAAAAACAATTAAAGATTTTGCGCATTCTGCTTATATGGCTGAAAAAGCTGGCTACGATGGCGTTGAAGTTATGGGTTCTGAAGGGTATTTAATTAATGAGTTTATGGCGCCGCACACCAATAAACGTGATGATGAATTTGGTGGTAGCCTAGAAAACAGAATGCGACTTGCGCTTGAAATAGTTAAAGCTGTAAGAGCAAAAGTATCTGAACAATTCTTAATTATTTTTAGATTGTCGGTTATTGATTTAATTCCAAACGGTTCAACACCAGAGGAAGTTATTATTCAAGCTACCGAACTTGAAAAAGCGGGTGTTGATATATTTAACACAGGTATTGGTTGGCACGAAGCACGTGTTCCGACTATTGCGAGCATGGTGCCGCCAGGTGCATTTAAAGAAGCATCAAAACGTTTAAAAGACGTGGTTAATGTACCAGTGATTGCTGTTAACCGAATTAATACCCCAGAAATTGCTAATGATATTTTAACTGCAGGCGAAGCTGATTTAATTTCGATGGCAAGGCCGCTACTTGCTGATCCTGAGTTTTTTAATAAGTACGTAAACAATCAATCTAAACAAATTAATATTTGTATTGGGTGTAACCAAGGTTGTTTAGATCACGTATTTAAAAATAAACGGGCTACGTGTTTAGTTAATCCACAAGCTGCATTTGAGCTTGATTACCCGTTAGAGCAAGCAACCAAAGCTAAAAATGTATTAGTAGTCGGTGCCGGTCCTGCTGGTTTATCAGCAAGTTGTTACTTGGCTCAAAAAGGGCATAACGTCACGTTAATTGATCAAAAATCACAAATGGGCGGCCAATTTAATTTAGCCATGCAAATACCAGGTAAAGAAGACTTTAACCATACACTGACTTACTTCACTCATGAACTTGAGCGATTACAAGTTACAGTAGAACTTGGTAAAGCTTATGACGATTCAATGCTCAAAAGCTATGATGACATCGTATTTGCAACCGGCGTAAGGCCTCGCGAAGCCTCTATTAAATGTAGCGATGATAAGCGTGTGTTTGCTTATGACGAAGTTATACGCGGCGAAGTAGAACTGGGTAAATCAATTGCTATTTTAGGTGCCGGTGGTATTGGTTTTGATATGGTTGCGTTTTTGAGTGAACATAAATCGCAAACTATTAGCGAGTTTAAAACGCAATGGGGCATTGAGTGCGAAGCCCAACCACATAAAGACGAACGTCAATTGTATATGTTAAAACGCAGTGCGGGTCGTTTTGGTAGCGAGCTTGGTAAAACAACGGGTTGGATACATCGTCAAGTTGCCAAGCAGCATGGCGTTAAGCAAATTGCTGATTGCCAATACCAAAGCTTTGATAAGAGCGGACTAACTATTAATGTGGCTGGCGAAACTCATGTACTGCCAGTAGATACGGTTATTGCCTGTATTGGTCAGGTTTCTAATAATGAAGTGCTAGAAAATTATACGGATAACGCAAAGGTACATGTTATAGGCGGCGCTAAATTGGCTGCTGCTATTGATGCTAAACGCGCGATTTTTGAAGCACTTCAGGTCGCTAGAAGTATTTAACCTTTGTAAATAAATTGAAATATTTTATCAATTCATGCGGTCTTTGCTGTTTATAGTCTATAACTTAATAAACAGTGAACACGCAGGATACGCATGAATAAACTAACCAATCTTTATGATGCAATATTAGGTAAATTATCATTTTTAGATGGTTTACCTGCATTGCTATTTCGCTTAATTTTAGCCCCTGTTATGATCATTGCAGGTTATAACAAACTAGCTATAAGCGGTGAAACAGAAGGGCTTTTTGATAATTTTTTAGCATCTCCAGATGTAGTTCAATGGTTTGGTAATAGCGAATGGGGTTTAGGATTACCGTTTCCAGACTTACTAGCATTTTTAGCGGGCTGGAGTGAGTTTTTAGGTGGTTGGTTTTTATTATTTGGCCTTTTAACTCGTTTGGTCAGTATTCCACTTATGTTCACAATGGTCGTCGCTGCAACCTCAGTGCATTGGCATAATGGTTGGTTTGCAATTGCGCCAACTAATCCAGAAACAAGTGCTGCGCAAGTACTTGATTGGTTGTCAATTCCGGGCGCTAAAGAAAGCCTAGAAAACTCACTAGAAGTAAAAGACCGAATAGGTAAAATCCGAGACTTAGTTGAAGAGCACGGCTTTCCTGATTACCTCTACGAAAAAGGCAAACCTTCTATTTTAAATAACGGTATAGAGTTTTCGGCAATTTACTTTGCTATGTTACTTGGTTTATTTTTTATGGGCGGTGGGCGTTTCGTTAGTATTGATTACTGGTTAAAGCGAAATGTTATAAAAGAATAACGCATTTAATCTACTTGACTAACGGCCGCATAGCTTGAGCCTTTGCGGCCGTTTTGCATTTTAATTTTTCGGTATTTATTTATTAAGGTTTTAAATGTTACTCTAGCGTTTTGAATTTTGAGGAATCGTTATGAACGCCATCGAGCTTTTACTTACCCGCCAATCAGACTCTAAACTAATAGAGCCGGGCCCTTCGTCTGAGCAGCTAGACATAATAAAGCAAGCAGCATTTCGTGTTCCTGATCATGGCTGTATAGCACCGTGGCAGTTCATCATTGCTCAAGGTGATGCACGCAATAAACTAGGTGAAATTTACCATCAAAGTGCAATAGCAGAGCAACAAGAAGAAAAAGTAATTAACCGTGCTAAAGACCTTCCCCTTCGTGCGCCTATGATTGTAATAGCAATTGCTAAATATCAAGAGCACCCAAAAGTTCCTCGAATAGAACAAGTACAAAGTGCAGGATGTAGTGTGCTTGCAATGCAACAAGCTGCATTCGCTCAAGGGTTAGGCGGTGTTTGGCGCACAGGTTATTTTGCACAAAGTAGCGCGGTTAAAAAAGCGCTTAACTTACAAGAACAAGATGAAATAGTCGGGTATTTATATATAGGTACACCTGAAGTCGATTGTAAAAAGTCGCCTCGCCATAAGCCAGAACACTATTTTAGTAATCTGTGAAATAGTATGAACTTTGCGCAATTTACATAGTCGTAATTGATTAAGGTTACAAAGAGTACTATTTCAAAGTTAATGGCTTGGCTGTAAGAAGCGCTTGGAAGCACTAAATTTACTAAATCTTCTTCAGTTTGTTTTTTAATCGGTTGTTTTTTGATACATTATGGATAGTCTTAATAAAAATAACGATAAAGAAGACGGAAACTATGGGAAATTTATTTTTACGTGAAAAAGAGAATTGGCTAGCATGGTCAATTTGGGGAATCATAGGTGCTTTTGTAACACTGTATGTTGCAATGAGCACAAATGCATCACATTTTATAGCGGTTTCAGCAATGGGTATGCTTGTGTTGTTAACATGGTGGATGCACCAGTCCAGACGTTTCGACTTTGGGCGTGCATTTAAAGTATGCTGCTACGTACTGTCACTTAGTGTATTACCCGCTTTTATGTTTGTTATAGTACCCAGTGATGATTTAAATAGATTTGATTTAATTTTTCAAGGCGTTACCTTTACTGCACTGAGTTTGTTAGCGTGTTTAATTTGCTCTTGGATTGCTCGCAGACCTAAACAATATTATTAGTGTGTTTAACTTTAGTCCATTCACTTAATTTTTATTAAAGTGAAGAGCTTAACAAAAGAACAAAGTGGGTCTATTTTATCCAATAAGTTAATATTTTATATTATTTTATATTTAGCTCTTTACAAGTTACGTGTTTAACCATATTATTCGCGCCGTGCGG
>NZ_BADT01000107.1 GCF_000239855.1 Pseudoalteromonas sp. BSi20652
AATATTCCGAATTCGTAGTATGTTTCCTAAAATAGAACAAGAAAATTTACCTGACGGATTATTCCCTGCATTTTGGTCATATGATCCTGACTTTTTGTTTTGGCGAACGGCAAATCGCATCGAAATTGATTGGTTTGAATTTCATGGTAAAAATGGATCGTGGTTAAACGGACTCGCTTCTCACTATCACTATGCTCATGTTCCCAATATATTTGCAAAAGATGACTCTAGCTATAAAAGTTACAAAGCATATGGAGGAGAGCTAACCGAGCAAAAAAGTAAAATTGAAGGTGGTCTTGAATTTTGGGATGGACAATACCACACTTGGGAATTTGTCATTAATAATGACATAACCTATATAAATGTAACTATTAAAGATGAAGCAGGAAACGATAAATGGGTTGAAGTCGGGCGTGTTCCAACACCTCCTACTTATCTTGAAAGACTCGATCTTCAAGTTGACTATGCATTAAAGTATGACTATTTCCTTGAGCCATCGCCTGAGCAAACAAGCTTCACCATAGACTCTATTGAAGTACTACAAAAAACATCAAACATAATGAAAATCCCAAAACCCTTTACCAGTAGACCTATTATTACAGGGGAGAAAACAGTTGGTGGCACCATAACTTGCCAAGCTAATTTACAAGATATTACAGATATTCGTTATTATTGGTTTGCTGATGGTTATCCGTTAACATACACAGCAACTAATACTTACGATATTACGAGTGAAGTGTCCGGCAAAGAAATTCGCTGTATGGTCAAAGCGGTTGGCGCACTTAACATGCCAGAAGCCTGGACTGAGAAAGTAGCTATAGCACAATGATATAACGGCGTATAGGTTATATCAGAGCTTGTATATTTGCTTACACAAAGTAGACAGCTATCGATTCTGTAATTTAAAAATCTAAATAACCTATTCAATAAAATTCAACCATAAGTACAGTTATGCTTCATGGTTGAAGTTTTAACACTAAGAATAATTTCACACCATAAAAAATATAAATCGCCTACAGGACAAAAAGGCTCAGACAACACTTCCCGCTCAGCGAGCGTTCCAATCTCTTACAGCTACAGAGTTAGAAAAAATTATTGATAACATTATTAAGGTAAAATCCAATAACCAAGCAATCGAACTCTTTGCACACATTATAAAATATAACGATTTGCCAAAAATAAATTTAACTCAAGTAATAATCCAGCAACTAATATTGACGAGTTTTATATATCTGACCGTCCATAAAGCCCAAGATCTTACCAAACGCATACCGAACTAGATTTAATAGTAGATCTATGGATTAACCTAGCATCAGCACTAAATGAACATCAGAAAAATGCAGCTCGATTTATGCTTTTGACAGGCATACTGCACCACTACACTTTTATAAGGTGGTTACCTGCAATAGTACTAACAGTAAATGCATTAGTTATTTATGATTAGAGCCACTATTTAGCCTCGCTAATTAATGTTTTATTGTATTCGCGAAATTATGCACTTTCTTAATATAGATCAATTGATCTTAACCAATTGTCTTCTTTAAATTTACCTAGCAAACGTACCTGTAATCAGTTGGTCATATTATTCATTTAGTATTTATTTAAAATAAAATTCTAGACTGAGTAATGAAGACTTTTAAAAGCCCCCTGCCATCGAATTTAAATATTTCTTCTGAACAAAGCGATGTAAAAAATGTTGTCAGCCATATTCGTAAATTCATTAGTCGTCGAACCAATAATACAGATGACGTAGACGACCTAGTGCAAGAAGCTCTATTGAGAACATTAACTAGGAATGACACATCAGAAATTGAAAACTTTCAGGCGTATATAAATCAAGTCGCAAAGTCCGTTATGTATAGTGATTGGCAAAAAAATAAACGCCAACCAAATAATGCAGAAGATATTGAGCTTTTTACAAATGATAATAGCGACCCAGAGGCGCAGTCTATTACAGAGCAAAAGCTTGAACTTGTTAAAAATGCCTTGCAAGAGTTACCACCATTAAGGCGAAAAGTATTTAAGCTTCGTCGTATTGATGGATTAAGTCGCGAAGAAATTAGTCTACAGTTAAATATCAGCCAAGAATCTGTAAAAAAACATATTACGCGCGCAATGATACAAATAACGCTTCACATAGAAAAAAATCAATAAAAATGTCCCCTTTATTACACTTTTACGCTCTTTATATTTAATCAACGCAGGTTAGGTTTTTTAATGAACGAACAACGCTTAGAACAGGCAGCAGATTGGGTAGATCGAATTAATGATTTAAATGATCATGACCGTGAAGAACTATTGCTTTGGTTAAAATGCACAGAAAATAAGAATGCATTTAAAAAAATAGCCAATATATTTGGCGACCCTGCTGTTAAACAAGCTCTACACATTTATACTGAACAAAATAGTTTATCGACTCCAATAATTACGCCTAATGCTAAACGCTCGAGGACTTTCTCTATGCTCGCGTTAGCAGCTAGTTTTAGCGCTATTGCTTTTGCAGTGTACTGGCTTGCTATATCTCAACAGGCATTTACACCAACACCTATTGCAAAAACAGCAGTTAAAACTAGCCTGCCTCAGCTTTTAAAAGCACATTTAGGTAAACGTGTATCGCAGTTATTAGATGACGGTTCATATTTACACTTAAATGCAGATAGTGAGTTAACTGCGCACTTACTACCACACTCTAGGCAAATCGAATTAAAAAAAGGACAGGTTTTTTTTGATGTAGCCAAAGATAAAACACGGCCATTTATAATAAATACAGGACAGGCAAGCATTAAAGTACTGGGGACTTCATTTGATGTAGAGCGCAATAAAGATGAAGTAGTGGTAACTGTGTACGAAGGCAAAGTAGAAGTGTCGGCTTTAGATAAAGTGATATTAACTCCCTCTCAACAAGCTGTTATAAAAAATGGCCATATAACTGTAGATTATAGCCAACAGTTAGCACAACTCCCTGCTTGGCGAATGGGTTGGATTGATGCAGAAAAAGAACCTCTAATCAGTGTAATTAAGCAATTGCAGCGTTACAGCCCTATGGTAATTAAAGTAGATAACACACTAAATAATACACTAATTAGCGGACGATTTAATCTAGAAACGCCGCAACAAAGCCTTATGCTAATTGCATCCACTTACAACTGGAAAGTAGATAAGAAGAACAACATACTTCATTTAACGTTACCTTAAATGAGTAAAAAATATGACCGTATTACTTTGATTAAATTATTATGCTAAAACAGATATGTACGTTAAGTAACAGTATTTTAGTGTACTTTTTTATCGGTGTTAGTTGTTTAACAACGTTGCCTATTGCAGCAAAAAATATAAATACCTTTATTTATATACCAGCGGGGTCTCTCAGTGACAGCTTAAGAGAAGTAGCAAATGCATATGCAGTCTCTTTTAGTAGTAATCCTTCACTTATCAACGACAAAACTACGTCCATCTTAGTGGGCGATCATACACTTGCTCAAGCACTGGATTTTTTATTAAGAGGCAGCGAATTAACATATGAAATTCAAGATAATGGTTTTGTTATTTTTCAAAAAAAATAATAACCAATAACGTAGTTCTTGAAGAAATAACAGTAAAGGGTATTCGCTATTCATTAGCTAGCTCACGAAATTTAAAACACAATAATAAAACGATTAGTGAAGCAATTTCAGCACAAGATATTACCGATATTCCCAATACTAACTTGGCCGAGGCCTTACAGTATATTCCTGGCGTAGCGATTACTCGCGAAGCAGGCGAAGGTCGCCAAGTATCAATACGAGGTAACTATCCTGATTTTAGTTTGGTGACACTCAACGGCATGCCTGTGTTAGCAAATAATGATTCGCCGATGGATAGCCGAGTGCAAAAACAGCGCGATCGTTCTTTCGACTTCAATATTTTACCTGCCGAACTTTTTAAACAAATCCATGTAATTAAAGCATACTCCGCCGATAAAATTGCAGGTGGAATATCTGGAACAATGGCATTACAAACTATAAACCCTTTAGATAATGAGGGATTTAAATTTATTATTACCCCAGAAGTTGGCTACAACGACTATGTGGGTACAGGCGCAAAACGCTATTCAAGCTTAATTTCTAACACGTGGAATAATTGGGGGGTACTTGCAAGCGTTGCATACACAACCAGAGAGTCGTTAGAGCAAGGTGCTAATACATTTCGCTGGCGTAATATCGCAATAGATGGGGCTGATCTCTCGGCTTTAACCCAATCACAAGCACTGCATTTAACTCAAGGCGATTATATAGTTCCTCGCGGTAATCGGTACTCGGTATGGCAAGCTACACAGCAACGATTTGGGGCAAACCTATCTGTAGAGTATAAAAATGAAACCACCCATTTTGATTTTGATATGCTCTCAGGGTTTTTAAAAGGAGAGAGGCATGAATATCATTTATACCCTAGAGGGGATCAGTCTACGCCTATAATTAAAGGGCTAACAACAATTACAGACATTCAAGCGAATGAAAATAATGAGCTAGTGTATGCACGTTATAAAAATGCACGAGTCGCAACCGAAAGTAGAACCCAAGAAATAAATACGGCATATCAGCAAAGTGTGCTATCACTTACGCAACAAGTGGATAAAAATTGGAAAGTAAGCGCCATATTAGGAAAAGAACAATCAAAGTATGACATTCCTTACAGCAATAAGATTTATACCCAAGGTATAAGTGACGTTACAGTTGATTATCGTAAAACTCCATTTTATGCAGATATTAACTACAGTGAGAATTTAAAAAATCCTACAATGTGGCAAATGCATCATGGTGATATAGAACAATACAATTCAAATAGTGAGTACACTTTCGCAAAATTAGATTTTCAATATGACATTAATAGTTTAATAACCCTTCAATTTGGAGTTGATTGGACTCTGTTTGAAAATAAAATGTATAACGCACAGCAAAACGACATTTTTTTTAATAAATTAACTAATACACCACAACAATTAACTGACCTTCCTACGTCGTATGTTTCATCGCAAAATGCACATAAAAATCTACAATGGTTAAAAATAAACACTAATGAGGCACTTAAACTTTATGGCATCGACCCATATAACATACAAAATAATAGTTCATCAATCACCACTGAAGCCGAGCATATACAAGAATATAGCAGAGGAACTTATACTTTATTAAGCACAGAGCAAACACAATGGGAAGCTCATATAGGTTTGCGTTACCAATCAGAATCTATAACATCTCACACTCAAGCCCCTTACTCTCCTATTTCATATAGCCTTTGGCTTCCAACTTTTAATGGTTCATATTTTATAAATGATAAGTGGCGATTACGTGCAGGGCTTTCTAAAAACTATTCAAAACCATTACTGAACTCACTAAGTTTTGATGGATCAAACGATACCCCAAACAGTACAAACTATACATTTAACTCAAGTCTAAAACCTTACTTGTCTTATAATACTGATATTTCCTTAGAAGCTGATTTTAGTAGTCGTAGTACGTTTAATATATCACTCTTTTATAAAGATTTAGATGATTACATAGTTACTACACAAGTCCCTTTATCAGAAATATCACAGTCCACAACCCCCGATATTAATAACCTT
The DNA here is from genome assembly GCF_000239855.1 of Pseudoalteromonas sp. BSi20652. Lineage (GTDB taxonomy): Bacteria > Pseudomonadota > Gammaproteobacteria > Enterobacterales > Alteromonadaceae > Pseudoalteromonas. The sequence continues at coordinate 5,603 of NZ_BADT01000107.1, forward strand.
TGGCTAAGTAATGCAGAAACTGCTTATCAGTGGGGAGCGGAAATAAGTTTAAATTATTTAATACATAATTCTGACTGGGGTATCAACCTACAAACAACGTACAATAAAGGCAAAGTCACGTATTATGACTCAAATAATGGCTCAGCTGTATTTAAAAAAACCTACCTTTTTTATCTAAAATAACCGCCTCAAGCATGATCTTTTACGATCACCCTAAGTTCAATTTTAAACTAGGCGCTATTTTTAGAGATAAATATTTAGTACGAGCAGGCAGTCTTTTGCTCGATGAAAACGAAACTGGGTTTATGCCGACGGTTTATTGGGATGCAAACCTAAATTATTATTTTTCTGATCATTGGAAACTTAAATTTAGCGCATTTAATCTCAGTAATGAACAAGAGCGACAATACAGTAACTCAACACTAAGAGCCTACAACTCAACCACAAGTGGTCGCACTTATTACTTGGGGTTGAGTTATCAGTATTAGATAATCTCCCCCGTTTTTAGATCAACGCTAAAATTCTCACCTTGGGTATGCTTACTAAATTTTGCCATTACTTTTATTAACAAAGCCAAGTATTGCTGTATTTGCGTATCTGCTTTACATGTCGATTGAGCTAAAAACTCATTTAGTTCTTGATAAGTAATACGCTTTTGAGGTTTTATACCTGCAGTTACATCGCCATTTCGTAATAAATAAAAATCTTGAAGCCATTCTTTTGTTGATAAAGCTTCAAGTTGAATTAGCAAATTAGGCGAGACTTTATTTAAACACTGCATATTTATAAACCAATCGGCTAAATAATGATGATTATTTAGCCATGCCACTAAATTTTTTGGCCAATCGCGTTTTAAAAAACGCTGACTAATGAGTCCAAATAAATGCTGTTTAGTAAAATCACCATAACTTTCTGAGCTCAAAATAGTACGGTCAAAATTACTAAGATTATGTTGATTACGATATAGCCATTCCTTTTCATATAAACCAAATAAATCATTAAAACCAGGAACATCGTCTAATGTATGAGTACTTACCAATGCGGTTTGCTTAGCTGTGTTTAGCTCTGCAACCTTATATGCAGCTTTATAAGCAGCTAAACTTGGCACTTGTACATTAACTAACTGAGAATCCCGATTACTTGTTACCAACGCAGTATCATTTAGATGCATATGTCCTGCAAAATGTAGTGTTAATCCTGTATCTGCAAGTATTTTTGTTGTGCTAGGTGTAGGCACTCTAGGTAGGGAAAAATGGCCACGACTAAACACTTTATGTAATTCATCATTCGCACTATCGTAAAACTCTCCCATTGGAAAGTGGCTAAATGCGATCAGTGTTTTGTTTTGCTCTTTTGACCTTTTTACAACCGTTTTTATCCACTTTAACAGTAAAGGCTTTGCATCAATTAAAGCATTATAGCCGGCACTAGACGAACCCTTAAAAGTGAGTGGCGAATTTTGCCATTGTGGTTCATACACATTGGCATCTATTGCCATTAACCAAACACCTTTTATGGGCTCAACTAAGTAGCTCGCATCTGGCATCGTTATACAATGATTAACATCATTAGGGTCACACCATATAAACTCTCGGTTTTTAAAAGGTGTTTCATATAGCACGTCACTTTTATGTTTGCTAAATCCAAAGTCACTAAGTGTGCTTAATATTTCAGTGTAACCCCAGTTTTTTAAACCATCATCACATACAGATTGCTTAGTCATACACTTTTCATGTTGATAACTATAAACGCCAAACTCTTTACCTTGAGCCGTTAAGAAGTCAGCTTTACCTGCCGCAGTTGTAAATGGCTTTACGGGATCATGATTGCCCGGAATCGCAAAAAAACGCATCCCATATGTTTTTTCATAATGGTCTAAAATACGTGCTAGTGCCCGTACATTAATAGGTTGGCCATCATCAGTAAAATCACCTGGTAAAACGACTAACTTAATTTCTTTTTCTACTAGCTCATCTAATACATGTAAAAAAACAAAATAATTTTCATTGAAAAGTCGCGTTGAATGAAGCTGCGCATACATACTTCGCACCAGTAATGGTTGCTTTGACCCTGCATCCTTTGGTAACTCTATATTGTCTGTATTATGTAAATTAGCAAAAATATCATGTAGATGAATATCAGCTAAAAATGCAACTTTAACCGTCTCCACCTTCACTGCACTTTTAACCTCGTAGTACGAGGTAGCACTCACTTTAAATGTAATACATAACCCAATCCATAGACCTAACCACACAGCTTTCACTCTAATCATGATGGTTTTACCCAGTTTTCACTTAACTTATTATTTAGAGCAGCGTAATCGGCAAAAGGGGACATAAAACTTTATAAACATGCTTTTCAATTATGAAGCTTTTATTAAATCCATATTTTTGTGTCCCCTAATTTATGAATGCCCGCTCTTAGATAGCAAACTCAAAAATTGAGACATGCTATGCCACTTTTTATTTTTATTATATTTGTAGGTTATGTAACTAGCATTAACGCTATGCCATTAAATACCTTTCAAATGATTGGCTCACATAACAGCTATAAAAAAACATTAAACGTAGGCGTTAAAAATAAATTAAATACGCTAAGTCCTAAACTAATGGCCCGTATTGATTACGGTCATTCTTCTATTATTAAACAGTTAAATAGCGGTGTTCGCCATTTAGAAATTGACGTTTTAAAAGACCCTAATGGTGATTTATACATAAAACCTTGGGCTAATACTTTAGCAACTACCCCTTTATTTAATGAGTTAGAAAATAAGCAATTAGCGACTCCTGGATTTAAAGTAATGCACATTCCCGATATTGATGTGCAAAGCCATTGTGTATTGCTTAGTGGATGTTTGAATACACTCAAAGCATGGTCAGAAGCAAATCCGCAGCACTTTCCTATTGTTGTAATGCTCAATGTAAAAGAAACGCGATCTGATTTAGTTCTGGGCAATAATCCACTTAAATTTACACCGAGCGATTATTATTTACTCGATAAAGTAATTCAAAAGTCATTACCTAACTCATTATTCACGCCCGATAACTTACGTAAAATACCGTTATCTTTAAACCAAACAGTCGTTAGGTTTGGGTGGCCAAGTACACGCTCCTTGGCTGGTAAGTTCATATTCTTATTTGATGGCAATACACAGCAATCGGCACTTTATAAACAAAATAGGCCTTCGTTAAAAGGGGCAAGCATGTTTGCCAATTATGATGAAAACCAGCCCGAAGCTGCTTTTATGATTGTAAACAATCCTACGCGCGACTTTTATAAAATTCAGCAACTTGTATTGAAAGGCTACATGGTGCGCACCCGCGCAGATGCAACCTTAAGTGCAACCAGAACACAACGAACAATCCAATTTAATGCCGCGAAAAATAGCGGCGCACAAGTAATTTCAACCGACTTTATACCAGGCTCGCCACAACAGGCACGCTTTAACTATGTTGTGCAATTTGATGACGGTCATTTAGTACGCACGAACCCTTTTATTAATAATCAACTTTAAATTAAAAACCAAGGAAGCATCATGTTAAACAAACCATCACGTACACTTTTAGCGACTGCTATAATGAGCACATTGGGTATTTCAAACTATCTACATGCAGAGCAAGGTGTACAAACAGAAGTAGAGGAAATAGTTGTACAGGGTTATCGCAACAGTTTGTTAAAAGCGAAAGATTTAAAACGAAACTCTGTAGGCGCACAGGACTCTATTGTTGCTGAAGATATTGCTGATTTTCCGGATCTAAACCTAGCTGACTCACTACAACGAGTGCCTGGCATTGCGATTACCCGAGAAGGTGGCGAAGGCCGACAAATTTCATTACGAGGTTTAGGGCCAAACTTTACACAAGTACAACTTAACGGTATGGAGGCTTTGGGTACGTCTTCTTCGGCAATGGATAGCCGAGGCTCAGTAAGCAGATCACGCGCTTTTGATTTTAACATATTTGCTTCTGAGTTATTTCAGCGTGTTGATGTGAAAAAATCCTTCTCTGCCGAAATGGATGAAGGTGGTATAGGTGGAACTGTTGGACTTCATACAGCAAAACCATTTGATTTTGATGGTTTTAATACTGCAATATCAGGTCAACTTGGTGACAATTCACAAACTGATGATATTAGTCCACGTTTTGCAGCTCTGATCTCAGATACTTGGGATGATAAATTTGGCGCATTATTTTCAATTGCATACAGCAAACGTGATGTAAATGAGCAAGGTTACAATACGTATCGCTGGCGCAAAAAAAATGCTTCAGGCTCAGATATATCTGAATTATCTGAGGAGTTACAAGATAAAATTAACAACTCAGACATTAGCTTTTCACGCGGTAGTCGCTACTCATTATTTGAAAACCAACAGGAGCGCTTAGGAACAACACTTGCCCTGCAGTATCGCCCAAGTAATAACCTTGAATTTGGTTTTGACGCTCTATATGGTGAACTGAATAATGACCGCAGTGAATACCACTTACAAAATAGAGGCTCTAGTTCAACAGCTATTGGTTGTACTGGACCGGCTTATAACAACGAGCAAATATGCTCAAAGCTAACAACTCTTGAAATAAATGAAAATAACGACGCTATTTATTCGGTATACGAAGACGCCGCTATTCATTCAGAAAGTCGTCGCCAATATGCTGATACTCAAATAAGTCAGTTTGTATTAAATAGCGATTGGCAAATTACAGAAGATTTAAATATGACCGCCCTAGTTGGGCGTTCAGAAACCAAGTTCAATACAGGCAGTGTTAAAGTTTACCTAGAAACATTTGGCGATGAAACTATTGATTATCGCAAAGATGCTTATTATGGGGAAAATACATACGGGTTTGATCCTACTGACAGTAGTTTATTCCGCTATCACGAAATTGATATATCTGAAGAAGAAATCACCAATACATTTGACTCTATAAAATTAGATTTTAATTACACGCTTAACACTACTTCAAATATAAAGTTCGGTGTATCTAATAAAAAGTTTGAAAGTGAAAACGGTGAAACTAAATCTGATAATGTTAACCGCAGCAATTGGGAAAATGGCATACTTAATGACACCATAGATCCAAGCCTTACATTTACAAATACCGCGCACAATAAACAGCAATGGGTAAGTGTCGATGTACTAGGCACCCTAGCAAGTATGAATATCGATCCTAATTTAGATAATCCTGATTTTACCGATAACGTACAAGAAAAAACCTTTGGTGCTTATTTGCAATACGAAGCTGAATGGGAATTAGGCTCAGGTTTCTTAATGGGTAATGCTGGTGTACGCCATTACGATACTAAAACCAACGCCATAGGTTTAATAAATGGAGAAGTAGTTGATGTTGAAAACACCTACTCAGGGCTATTGCCTGCTATAAATTTAGTTTGGGATAGTAATAACAGTTTAGTACTGCGTGCAAGCTATGGCGAAAATCTCACCCGCCCTTCTCTCGGTGCATTAGTGCCAACAGGCGTTGTACAAAATGATGCCACATCAACCAATGGCCTAAGTATCAGCTCAGGAAATCCAAACCTTAAACCCTACGAATCAGTTAACTTCGACTTTTCAGTCGAGTACTATTTTGAAAACATTGGGTATGCTGCCATAAGTTACTTCCATAAATCTATCGATAACTTCATTATCACCGAAACATATGATATTCCATACAGTCAAACCGGATATCCTCTTAGCTTTTTAGGCGACGTAGACGAAAACGGTAATCCGCAAACAGCAAATACTGTTTTTACTGTTATTCAGCCACAAAACTTAGATGAAAGTGATATTAGTGGCTGGGAACTCGCTTTTCAACGTGACCTAGACTTTTTACCAGCTCCGTTTAATAACTTAGGTGTTATTGCTAATTATACATTTGCTGATGGTGAAGCGCTGTACCGTAACGTGGGTAATTCAGGTATTGATCAATATAAATCATTCCCTGGCCTGTCAGAGCATTCAGGTAACTTTACAGTATATTACGATTCTGATTCATGGGGCGCACGCGTTGCAACAGCTTATAGAAGTGACTATATTGCATCGGTACAAGCCGGTAACGGTGATGAAGACGAAAATGGTTTTCATGCCAGCACATACATAGATGCATCAGCCTTTTATCAGGTTAATGAAAAGCTAAAGCTCACTATAGAAGCCAGTAATTTGACTAATGAACGAGAAGAGCAATATTCAGACTCCAATGATCGTTTGTACAATACGACGGTTAATGGCCGTACTGTTTATTTAGGTGCCAGTTATCGTTTCTAAATTATAAAAATGAGGCTCTACTTTTATGTGGAGCCTCTAAGCACACTAAGTTACAAACCTCGCGCCGCGATTTAACCGCCCCTAGATTAAGCAAATTTCAATCCACAAAAGTCAGCACACCCTAATTATTTTTTAGATATTCGCCTAAAAAAATGACTTATAAAAATAGATAATCCAATTAATCGAACTCCCTCTTAAAATAAATTATCAGGTACCGGCTACTGACGAAGTACGCTAAAGCAGTAAAAAAAATCACTGTAGACTCAAATCACTTTAGCTATAGGTTCTATAAGAGTGTCACACCCACTTTACTAAAAAAATAAAAGATACTATGATGTTTTTTTAACTCGTAAAAAGCAAATTTAGATACACAGATGTCTTTTTAAAGGTTCTATTATTTATTATTAAGCGAAGGTAATGTGCAGCTAACCTTTGCAGAGCATCTAAAAGAACGTCGCAAAAAAGCAAAAATGTCACGCGAAGCGTTAGCTAAAAAAAGTACGGTACCTGCTTCTACAATAAAAAAGTTTAAAGTTACTGGGCTCATTTCATTCAGGCAGCTATTACTTCTATGGCAAACTCTTGACGATTTGACCCGTTTATATGAATTAACAAAAGCGCCAACTCAAGGTAAGAATGCGCCAACGTCTATCGAACAGGCATTAAAGCGTTATTAAATAATATCGATTCAAAGATTATGGTAGTTTGTGTTTTTAATTTTTAGTTAATACAATTTGTCTTAAGACAGTTTTTAAGATACTAACCAAGTACTTCCGAGTCACATAAAATCGTAGCACAAGCCATAGCAAAAAAAGTAACAGACTGTTTTTAAATACTTTAATTGAAAACCTTATAACTATCGCAATAAATATTGCAGTTAATGTATGTCTTTAACAACGAAATTATTGAGTCAATTCGTCTTTTAAAAACTGAGTCTTAATACAACAACACCTAACAATGCCGTAGTTAATCCTACAACTTCTTGGCGTGTAAAAGACTCTTTTAGAACGATGCGAGAGTACAATAAAATAATTAAAATATTCATTCCGGAAATTGCCGAAACTAGCCCTGTATTACCAATTGTAAAAGCCGATATTATTGCAACCATACCTGCTACATTAGTTAAACCAATAAGTAACCCGCACGAGAATGTTTTACCAGCAGACCAATACCCTTGAGAATTGCCTTGCTCTGCTAGCATTTTTTTGCGCTTTACTAACCAACTAACGGCAAAAAGGAAGCTACCAAATCCGAACATAGACGTTAAAGTTGCAAACGTATCAGCCTCAAGGAGTGTTGATTGCTTACCCATTAAGTCATTAAATGCAAAAGATAATGCAGCAAGTAACCCCCATTGCGCGCCTTGTAGATTACTTAATGAAATATCGCTGGAATAGCGGATAATATAAAGCCCGCCAAAAATGATAAAAAAGCCGATTAATTGAATAATAGTTAGGGTTTCTTGCCATAATAAAAAGGCAAACATAAGAACAAATAAAGGCGTTAACCCCGATAGAATACTAATTAAAGATGCCTTCCCAACCGAAAACCCTTTATGCAAAAAACCATTAGCTGCAAAAGATCCAAAACCTAAAGCGAGTCCGACAGTAATATCTGGCCAGCCATACCATGTATGTTCAAATATCACAGTACCTAGCGCGCTGATTATGAACCCTACAAAAAAAACACCGAATAATAACAGGTTACGGTTAATTTTTTTCTGCGATGTCCATTGGTACATTATTCCTCGTGCACCAAAAAAAACGGTGGCGAGTAATGCAAAAATTATCCACATAACTAAAATGATTACCTTTAAAAACAACAATAGAGTAACCGTGATGAGCGCTCTAACAATACATGTTAAATTTGAAAGACTAGTATATTCACTTTTTTGATTTTATAAATAAACATTACTGACAACATAGGTTTCATAAATAGCATGTTCTAAGTTAATGCCCTCATTTAGCAGGGTTTTTACAATGTGCCAAGGCCTTTTGCATCGTTAATACTTTCACCCTTCTTGTTTTTCATATATTAAAGCTACTTGCGGTGCATCATAACGCGGGGATAAAAGCATTGAATAAATAACGGGTGACATGTGGGTTCCATACACAAAACTGGGTTTAAGCCAGTTAAATACAAATACATAAACACAAGCGCGGCAATATAAATACAGATTATAATTTACATTTAATCGAGATCACAAAACTGCAACCAAACTGGTTTTTAATAAAATTAGGATTTTTCACTTAAAACGCGTATAATTCGCGCCCGTTAATATTCACACTTTTACTTAAAATTATTGGAGCATAAAGATGGCTTTAGAACGTACTTTTTCAATCGTAAAACCTGATGCAGTTGCTAAAAACCACATTGGCGCTATCTACAACCGTTTCGAATCTGCTGGCCTTAAAATCGTTGCAGCTAAAATGGTTCACCTTTCACAAGAGAAAGCTGAAGGTTTCTACGCTGAACATAGCGAACGTCCTTTCTTCGGTGCTTTAGTATCTTTCATGACATCTGGTCCAGTAATGGTTACAGTTCTTGAAGGCGAAAACGCTGTTCTTAAAAACCGTGAAATCATGGGTGCTACTAACCCTGCTGAAGCACTAGCTGGTACTTTACGTGCAGACTACGCTGATAGCATCGACGAAAATGCTGTTCACGGTTCTGACGCTGTTGAATCTGCTGCTCGCGAAATCGCGTACTTCTTCGCTGACGAAGAGCTTTGTTCACGTACTCGTTAATTCGAATTCGTTAACATATTGAAAAGGGCTTTCGGGCCCTTTTTTAGTCATTACGTAAAGTATTAATCAGTAAACTAATGATGTTTTACTTAATGATTAAAGTGAGTGAATTGTGTACAATTCGTCCTCGTAAATTTTATCTCCACCGTCACCGATTGAGGTTGTTTCATGACCGAGCAAAAAAAGATTAACTTATTAGATTTAAACCGAGAAGCAATGCGCGAGCTATTTGCATCGTTCGGTGAAAAGCCGTTTCGTAGTGACCAGGTGATGAAATGGATCTATCATTTTGGCGTAGATAACTTCGACGATATGAGCAACGTAAACAAAAAGCTCAAAGAAAAGCTCAAAGCTGAGTGTGAAATTGTAGCGCCAGAAATAACCGTTCGCCAACAAGCAAGCGACGGTACTATTAAGTACGCACTTATTCTGGAAGGCGGCCAAGAAGTAGAAGCTGTTTGGATCCCTGAAAAAGAGCGCGCTACGTTATGTGTATCATCACAAGTGGGTTGTGCGCTTGAATGTACTTTTTGTTCTACTGCTCAACAAGGCTTTAACCGTAACTTAAAAGTATCTGAAATTATTGGCCAAGTTTGGCGTGTAGCTAAAGATATTGGCCTTGATGGTCATAGCGAAAAGCGCCCAGTAACTAACGTTGTAATGATGGGTATGGGCGAGCCTTTACTTAATCTTAAAAACGTAGTGCCAGCAATGGAGCTAATGATGGACGACTGGGGCTTTGGTTTATCTAAGCGCCGCGTAACATTAAGTACGTCAGGCGTTGTACCTGCGCTTGATTTACTAAAAGAAAAAATTGACGTAGCACTGGCTATATCACTTCACGCACCCGATAACGCATTACGTGATATTTTAGTACCCGTTAATAAAAAGTACCCTATTGAAGAATTTTTAGCGGCATGTCGTCGTTACATCGATGGCTCTAAAGCGAATAAAGACGTAACTGTTGAATACGTTATGCTTAACGGTATTAACGACAGCACCGATCAGGCGCATGCATTAGTGCAAACGTTAAAAGGTACTCCTTCTAAAGTAAATCTTATTCCGTTTAACCCGTTTCCGGGTAATGAGTACACTCGCTCAAGCAATAGCCGTATTGACCGCTTCTCAAAAGTATTACAAGCTGCGGGTATTACCTGTATTGTTCGTCGTACTCGCGGTGACGACATTGACGCCGCTTGCGGGCAGTTAGTCGGTGACGTAGTTGACCGGACGAAACGCTTAGCTAAAAAGAAAATGCGTGACGATAACGCGATTTCCGTTAATATCCACCAAGCATAGTTTTTAGTTAAGAAACCCTAAAGCCCTCATATTAAATCGTTTATTATTAAATAATTGATGCAACATGAAGGCTTTTAGGTAAGATAGGCATTATGGATAAAAATAAAGAGATAAAGTAATGCGAACCATACTTGCTATAACACTCTCGGCAATCACTTTAAGCGGCTGTGTTAGTGAAAGTAGTTATAACGGCAGCAATAAACCCGTCGTCGAAAATAAAATTAATAACGCTGGCGCAGCGCGCACTCGAATTGCTTTAGCACTACAGTATTTAAAAACGGGTAATAACTCTCAAGCAAAATATAATTTAGAACGTGTAGCTGAATTTGCCCCTAATTTACCTGAAGTACACTACTCTCTTGCTTATTACTATCAACAAGTAGGTGAAAGCACGCTAGCTGATAAAGCCTACCAAAAAGCGCTTGAAATAAAGCCAGACGATCCGAATACACTTAACAACTATGGTGTATTTTTATGTGGTATTGACGAATACGACCGTGCAACTGATCAATTTTTAAAAGCCATCGAAGTACCTTCTTATATTCGTGTTGCCGAAAGTTACGAAAATTTAGCCTTGTGTGCTATTGAATTTAATGATTTTGAAAATGCAGAGAGTTACTTTAAGCAAGCACTTAATCACAGTTCTCAACGCTCATCTACGCTGATAAGTTTAGCGGCGTTATTTTATGCAAAAAGTGATTTACACAAAGCCAGTGAACTTTTAAAACGTTATGAAGATACAGGCCGAGTATCTTCTCGTGCATTAATGCTTAGCTACCTTGTAAAAAATAGAATGGGCCGAATAGAAGATGCTGAAAAAATTTCTAGCACTATTTTACAAACTTACTCTGCAAGTAATGAAGCCTTAGCGATAAGAGAACAAAAAACACGCTTTAATGAGTTTGAAATACTGCGAGAAAAATACCGAAAAGCGCAGCTTGATGAATTAAAAAATGATGCAACCGGCGCTCACATAAGCTCAAAGCCTAAAATAAAAGTAGTTAGAAAAAAGCGTCCTTCACTAGACGGCTCAACTAGCTTAGTAACAAACAGTGATAAAAAAACAACTCAAGATGCAAACCCAGTTATTGCAAGAGAAGAACAAAATACAACAGGCAATGTAGCTGATAAAAACGAAATTGTAATAGCAAAACAAGTAACAGATCAAAAAGTAGTGGTACCTAAAGTAGAGGTACCTAAAGTAGATGTACCTAAAGTAGTGGTCCCAAGCAAACCTACCGATACATCGGCTGTTATGCTTGCACTTACTACTGAGCACGACTCTGCAGTTCCCATAGTAGCAGCTCCTGAAAAAGCTAAGCCAGTTTACGAACCTCAAAAAGAAGCTATAGCAGCAAAGCAACCAGCTAAAGCAGATGACGAAGTAACAATAATCTCGTTCGGCGCCCCTAAAACAGCCCAGTTTAATTCGCAGCAAACTAATAACTATAGTAATTCAGCTCCTGCAGATACAAATCAAAAAAACAGTAGCGACGTGGTATTCTACGAAGCGACTAAAAATACAACTGTATTTGAAAACAGCAACTATCAAAATGATGCTGATATTGAATTTAAAAGTTATGAAGCAGTACAAAAAACAGAGCTCCCAATGCTTAATCCTAAAGTATCGCCTCTACGCGTGCCATTTCACGTAATTGCTGTTGGCGAAAACCTATTTAGCATTTCGGTGCGATACAATGTTAAACTACAAAAGCTCCTGCAATGGAATGGTCTAAAAGAGTCGGATCGGGTAATGAATGGAAGTAAAATATACCTAAACGATCCAAATATTTATTACGAAATTAAAGCTGGTGATTCCCTTTACGATATTGCTACCCAGCGGCATGTATTAATTGATGAATTAATGCGATGGAATAAATTAAGTCCTGATATAGCGCTTACGCCAGGACATAGACTTTTACTAGTGGATCCAGAATCATACTTATTATGAATGAAGAAAATACGCAAACACAGAGCGAACAGCCAACTGTAGGCCAAATACTAAAAAATCACAGAGAGCAAGCAAACGTGAGCATCGCAACTATTGCTGCACCGTTAAAGCTGTCTGAACTTCAAATTAAACGCCTTGAAAATGATGAATTTACATTACTCGGCCCTATCACTTTTGTTAAAGGCTATATAAAAAACTATTGCCGTGAATTAAAAGTAGATAGCGCACCTATATTAGCAATGATGCCAGCCCCACCAGAGCCGGCTAAACCCGCTAATATGCAGAGTTTTTCGCGCCGAACAGAAAAAGAAGCAAACGACAGTCGTTTAATGTTTTTTAGCTATTTAATTTTAGCGATTGTTATTGGCTCATCTGCTTTATGGTTTTGGCAAAACGCGACACCGATTGAAGAGCAAACGAGTAACATAAACGTTGCGAACTCAAAAATGAGTGAGCGCCAAGCCGCTCAACCCAGTATTTCAGAGCAACAGCAACAAGCCGAAATTGACAACGAATCATTATTAGAATCACGAAGTACACCTAGTGAAACATCAACAAACCCAGAAGCAGTTACAGAAACGACTCCTATTGCCTCTAACAACGCAAGCCAAGAAGATGTTAGCAGTACAATTGTTATGAACTTTACCGACGAAAGTTGGGTTGAAATTTACGACGGTGAAGGCGAAAAAATAGCATTCGGCGTTAAAAAAGCAGGCTACATTATGACCGTAAGCGGAACGCCTCCTTTTTCAGTTGTGCTTGGTAAGCATGACGCTGTAGACATTACTTTAAACGGCGAACCTGTAGATGTTTCTGCATTCCCTAAAAACCGTTTAGCCAAATTTACATTACCACTAGCAGAGTAGTCGCTATGTTTTCAGAATCTCCAATTAAACGCAGAAAATCCACCCGTATCAATGTAGGTAACGTACCTATTGGTGATGGTGCCCCTATTGCTGTGCAATCAATGACCAACACCGATACTATGGATGTTGATGCGACCGTTGCACAAATACAAGCAATACAAAATGCAGGTGCCGACATAGTCCGTGTGTCAGTACCAACAATGGATGCAGCCGAAGCGTTTAAAAGTATAAAAGAGCAAGTAACGATTCCGCTAGTTGCAGATATTCATTTTGATTACCGTATTGCCTTAAAAGTGGCAAAATATGGCGTTGATTGTCTGCGTATAAACCCAGGTAATATAGGTAGTGAAGAGCGTATTAGAGCCGTAGTAGACTCAGCACGCGAGCACAACATTCCTATTCGTATTGGTGTAAATGGCGGTTCACTAGAGCGCGACTTACAAGAAAAATACGGCGAACCAACACCAGAAGCCTTACTAGAATCAGCAATGCGCCATGTAGATATATTGCGCCGCCTTGATTTTGACCAATTTAAAATATCAGTAAAAGCGTCTGACGTATTTTTAGCGGTAGGTGCATATCGCTTACTCGCTAAAGAAATAGACCAACCACTGCATTTAGGTATTACCGAAGCGGGCGGCATGCGCTCAGGCTCTGTTAAATCTGCAGTAGGTTTAGGTATGCTTCTTGCCGAAGGTATTGGCGATACCCTACGAGTGTCACTTGCAGCCGACCCGGTACAAGAAATTAAAGTAGGCTTTGATATCTTAAATTCATTGCGAATTCGTTCGCGTGGAATTAACTTTATTGCCTGCCCTAGCTGCTCACGTCAAGAGTTTGATGTAGTAAGCACCATGAACCAACTTGAAGAGCGCTTAGAGGATATTATCGAACCTATGTCAGTTTCGGTAATTGGCTGCGTTGTAAATGGACCAGGTGAAGCGCTTGTGAGTGATATAGGGCTTGCCGGTGCAAATCGTCGTTCTGGTTTGTATATAAATGGCGAGCGTCAAAAAGCGCGCATTGATAACAACAACATTGTTGAGCAACTTGAAGGTTATGTACGCGACTTTATTGCTAAAAGACAAAAACAAACACCGATTGACATAAAAATAGTCGAATAAATACCGTATAAAGCGCCAAACAGCGGTGTTTGGCGTTTACCTTTATGACCAGAGCGCTATAATAGCGGGTCAATTTTTAGCATTCTTGTTGTGTAAGCATTTTTTATTACACATAAACAGCATTTAGGATTTATCAGTGGCAAAACAAATTCAGGCAGTTCGCGGTATGAACGATTGTCTGCCGGGCGATACACAAGTTTGGCAGAAAGTAGAAAGCATTTTACGCGAGACAGTAGCATCGTTCGGTTATCAAGAAATTCGTTTTCCTATTGTAGAATCAACCGACTTATTTAAACGCTCTATTGGTGAAGTTACCGATATAGTAGAAAAAGAAATGTACACCTTTGCCGATCGCAATGGCGACTTATTAACACTTCGCCCAGAAGGCACCGCAGTATGCGTACGTGCTGGCAACCAAAATGGCTTATTATACAACCAAGAACAACGCCTTTGGTACATGGGTCCAATGTTTCGTCACGAGCGTCCGCAAAAAGGGCGTTACCGTCAGTTTCACCAATTTGGTTTAGAAACATTTGGTATTGCTACAGCAGATATAGACGCAGAAGTTATTTTATTAACAGCGCAACTATGGGAAGCCTTTGGTATTACTGACCACGTTCGTTTAGAGCTAAACTCTTTAGGGTCTAACGAAGCGCGTGCAGATTACCGTGATGCGTTAGTAGCCTACCTTGAGCAACACATTGATGTGCTTGATGAAGACTCAAAACGTCGTATGTATTCAAACCCATTACGCGTACTTGATAGCAAAAACCCAGACGTACAAGCAATTTTAACTGATGCACCTAAATTGTCTGAAAACTTAGATGCTGAATCAAAAGAACATTTTGAAAATTTATGTGAACGTTTAGACGCTGCTGGCGTCTCATATACGGTTAATGAAAAGTTAGTACGTGGTTTAGACTACTACAACCGCACCGTGTTTGAATGGGTAACCGACAGCTTAGGCGCACAAGGCACTGTATGTGCTGGTGGTCGTTACGACGGCTTAGTTGAACAACTTGGCGGCAAAGCAACGCCAGCAGTTGGTTTTGCAATGGGTCTAGAGCGCTTAGTGTTATTACTACAAGCGCTTGAGTGTGTAGGTGACATTCGTCGTAATGCTGATGTATATTTAGCAGCAATGGGCGACAAAGCAAGCATTCAAGCTCCTGCAATTGCAGCGCAACTACGTAAAGACGTACCGGGTTTACGCGTTATGGTGCATGCGGGCGGCGGCAACTTTAAAAAACAATTAAAACGTGCTGATAAAAGCGATGCACTTGTTGCAGTGATTATTGGTGAAGATGAATTAGAAAAAGGCGTTGTGACCATCAAGTATTTACGCGAGCGTAAAGAACAAGTCACATTAGAATTAGAACAAGCTAAAGCGCTATTAGCTGAGCTTATTAACGGCTAAGCGAACATTAGAGGTAAGAATGGATATTTATTCAACAGAAGAACAACAAGCAGAAGCCATTAAACGCTTTTTCCGTGAAAACGGCATTTCACTTACACTAGGCATACTTGTTGGCCTTGGTGGCTTATATGGCTGGAAAGCATATAACCAAAACCAAATTACTACCGCTGAAAAAGCATCAGATTCATATACAGCGCTTGTTGAAAGCGACGATGTATTATCTTCAGCTGATGCGTTTATTAGCGAAAATAAAGACACAAACTACGCAACACTTGCTGCATTTGTTGCTGCAAAAGACGCAGTAGAAGCGAAAAAACTAGACGTAGCAAGCGAAAAGCTAAGCTGGGTTGTGTCTAATACGCCAAATACAGAATTAAAAGCAATTGCGATTACACGTTTAGCACGTGTTCAAATTGCGCAAACTAAATATGACGATGCATTAACAACATTAAATGCACCATTACCTGAAGCGTTCAATGCAAACGTGGCCGAGCTTAAAGGCGACATTTACACTGAGCAAGGTAATAAAGATCAAGCACGTACTGCATACCAAGCAGCAATAGATGCGGGTGGATTAACAAGTAACCCACTATTACAAATTAAGTTAGATGACCTAGCAGTAACTAGCCCAGCGGCATAAGGTTTTAGGCATGAAAAAATTTACAGCAGCAGCCCTTGCCCTATGTATGGCAACACTGATGGGTTGTTCATCAAGTGATGATGAAGATGAACTAGTACTTCCTGAAATTGTAAACCAATTTGAAACTGACGTTGTTTGGCAAGAATCTGTAGGTGATGGCGTAGAGCATTATTTTTCTCGTTTAACACCCGCAGTTTACAAAGATACTGTATATGTTGCTAGCCGCGAAGGCCAAGTAGAAGCGCTTTCGCTTGATAATGGCGATACAAAATGGGAAACCGATGTACGCCAAGATTTATCGTTTTGGCCTTGGGCTGACAACGGTAATGCAAAATTATCAGGTGGTATTTTGCAAGCCTATGGTAAAGTTTATATTGGTTCTGAACACGGCTTTATTATTGCTCTTGATCGCGAAACTGGTGAAGAAGTTTGGCGTAAAAACGTACCAGGCGAATCTCTGTCTAAACCAACAGCAGGCGATGGCTTAATATTTGTAAATTTAGGCTCTGGTAAATTGTTAGCCCTTCACCCAGATACAGGCGAAGAGCGTTGGAGCTTTGAACAAGAAGTTCCACCACTAACATTACGCGGACAAAGCTCGCCAACCGTTGCTAACGGTGGTGTATTAGTTGGCCTTGAAACAGGCAAGCTAAGCGTATTAATTTCAGACAGTGGTTACTCAGCATGGAGCGCAGAAATTGCGGTTGCTAAAGGCGCATCAGAATTTGAACGCCTAGTTGACGTAGACACTCAACCACTTATTAGCGGTCCATACGCTTACGCTATAGCTTACAACGGCAACTTAGCCGCTGTAGATATTCGCTCTGGCAATGTTGTATGGAAACGCGAGTACAGCAGCTACCGCGAAATTGCGATGGATGCACAAACAATTTATTTAGTAGATAGCGATGGTGTTATTTACGCATTAGATAAAAATTCAGGTATTGAACGTTGGAGCCAACCCGCTCTACGTGGTTGGTACCTAACAGGCCCTGCAGTTGCAGGTAGCCACTTAGCTTTAGGCGACCAAGAAGGTAACCTACATTGGCTAAATAAAGAAACTGGCGAGCTAGTATCTCGCGAAGACTTTGACAGCTCAGGCTTTTTTGTTGAGCCAGTTGTTGCCGACGATAAGCTAATTTTATACACCCGTGATGGTGAAGTTAGTATGGTAAAAATACCAAACTAACTGACTGCTATTAGTATAACCTGCTAATAGTTAATTATTTTTTGTAAGGCTTCGCTCTGCGAAGCCTTTTGTTGTTTTTTAAAGAGGTAGTTTATGCTTCCCGTGATCGCTCTAGTTGGGCGACCCAATGTGGGCAAGTCCACATTATTTAACCGTTTAACACGTACTCGTGATGCACTCGTAGCCGATTTTCCAGGTTTAACACGAGATAGAAAATATGGCCAAGCTAGTTACGATGGCTATGAATTTATCGTGGTAGACACGGGCGGTATTGATGGCTCAGAAGAAGGCATCGAAATCGAAATGGCAGATCAATCTCTGCTAGCTATTGAAGAAGCCGACATTGTTCTGTTTTTAGTAGATGCTCGTGTAGGTATGACCGTAGCTGACCAAGCAATTGCTAATCACTTGCGTAAACAAGATAAAAAGTGTTTTGTTGTTGCCAATAAAACCGATGGTATTGATGCAGATTCAAACTGTGCTGAATTTTACCAATTATCATTAGGTGAAATTCATCATATTGCTGCATCGCATGGCCGTGGTATTACGTTATTACTTGAGCAAACACTTCAGCCGCTTATTGCTGAATTAGCTGCACAAGACGAAGACGTAACAGGCGATGACGAAGAGCTTATTAATCTTTACGAAGAAGATGAAGACAGCGATACCGATCATCAGGCATTTGCAGACAAACCTGTAAAGCTTGCAATTATTGGTCGTCCTAACGTTGGTAAGTCAACGCTTACAAACCGCATACTAGGTGAAGAACGAGTAATTGTATACGACATGCCAGGTACAACACGTGACTCTATCTACATTCCGATGACGCGAAATGAAAAAGAGTATGTGTTAATTGACACCGCCGGTGTTCGTAAGCGTAAAAAAGTAAGCGACGTAGTTGAAAAGTTCTCTGTAATTAAAACGCTTCAAGCAATCGAAGATTGTAACGTTGTGTTATTGATTGTTGATGCTCGCGATGGTATTTCAGATCAAGATTTAAGCTTATTAGGCTTTGCGCTTAACTCAGGTCGTTCATTGGTAATTGCTGTGAACAAATGGGATGGCTTAGACGATTACGTTAAAGATCGTATTAAATCAGAACTCGATCGCCGTTTAGGCTTTATTGACTTTGCGCGCCTCCACTTTATATCTGCACTACACGGTACAGGTGTTGGTCATTTATTCGAGTCTGTTGACGAAGCGTATGAATCAGCGACTAAACGCATAAGTACTGCAATGTTACGTCGTATTATGGACATGGCTCAAGCCGATCACCAGCCGCCACTTGTTCGTGGTCGTCGTGTTAAGCTCAAATATGCGCATGCCGGTGGTTATAACCCACCACGTATTGTTATTCACGGTAACCAAGTTAAAGATTTACCAGATAGTTATAAACGCTACCTGATGAACTATTACCGTAAAGCGCTTAAAATTATGGGCACCCCAATCAAAATCGAATTTAGAGAAGGTGAAAACCCATTTGCTGGTCGTGTTAATAAAGTAACACTGTCGCAAAAGCGTAAAATACGTGCATTTGCTAAAGAAAACCGTAATAAATAAATTTGTTAAAAATTAGTTTATTGCAATAAAAACGGCGTACTTTTTAGTACGCCGTTTTTGTTTTAATATGTGATTAAGAGTTACAAACCAAGTAAAGCTAAGCGCACTAAGTTCTCCACCGTGGCTTCATGCGCACTTTTATTTTTATTAGTTGGCGTAAACCTAGAAGCAGGTGATTTAATAGTTATAAACCCATGATTGGTGGCCATCTCATTAGCTAACAGTTTACGCTCTCGAAGTGTTAGGTGATTTTCGTGTATTTTTGCCAGCTCGCCGCTATCAAGCCATATGCCTGCACAGCCTGGGCATTCGTCTATTTCGACAGCCTTTACTGGCGAAAAATACCTGCGCATCATCACAATGCTTATGCACTTTGGACAATTAATTCGTAGCGATACATCGTATTCACTCTCGATATGATCACTCAAATATTTAAGTAATACCTGACCGTGCTTTAACTCTGGCGAGCTAAACTTAAAAATTTGGCTGTTATCAAAAAATACGCCGCCTTGCGCTGAAGTGTAAACAGTAATCCCGCCAATTAATAACGGCTCAAGAGAGGCATTTGTACGTGGGCATAACATTCTAAAAATCCTTTTTATTTTAATACCTAGCTTACGCTACTTTACTCAAGCGCTTTATGAATAAGCCCAACAAGCGGCGCAGGCAATATAATATTACCTGTAAGTACAAACTCATGGGCTTCATCTGACATTTTTTGCCACGTGCGGCGAATAATACCAATCCATTTTTCTTCATTGTAATCTGGTTTTGCACTAGCAAACCCAAGCATGTAGTGTTCAATAAACACCAAACTTGCTACATCTTCTACTAATTGGCTATCTGGGTTACGTTTAATATTTTTTTTAGCGACCGCATCGAAAACACGGTTTTGCTCAGCCTCACCGTAACCAGCTTGCTGCATAAGCGCAACCACACTGCTAGCATGAAATATATAAAGAGCACTGCGCCATTGATGATAACCCTGTTTGTTCATTTCAAAGTCACTACGTGGCGACTTCCAACGCTGAATATGCTGTGCACGCACTGCAATTTGCATGAGTGCATCGGCATCAGGTTTAAAACGAGTTAGCATTTCGCTCATACGCAAGCCGTATAAGCTTTCTTTTGGAAAGCTTTGCCCATTGTGCTGCTCAGTATTTGGGTCTTGGTTGTTTGCTTCATCAATTAAGGTAATTACTTTATTAAACATGACGGTCATTTTTTATAATAAGTTTTAATCATTCTAAACGCTGATAAAACAATAAACTAGTACGCCAATCAGTTACGCAGTGAAATTTGTTCAATCAAAAAGTAAAACCAAGAGTTACAGGTTATAAAAGTAAGCGCATTAATAAAGTTAACTTGTTATTATCTTAGAAACAAAAATAACATATGTGCGTAAACTAATAAAAATCAACGCGCTAAAAATGAGAATAATATGTTTAAAAAAGTATTTTAGCTATTTGCTTAGCTGTTACATCGCTACCAAGCTTAGCCGACAGTAACAGTGATTTAAAAACCATTATTGATAACCACTGGCAAAATGCAAAAGCCGAAAAAATATTCTTTCGTACCGACCCAGACGGCTGGAAGCCAAATGGTACATTACCAAATTGGACCGAACAAGCCATTGCAAAGCGCCAAGCTTACAATAACAGTGTAATAAAAAGCTTAAGTAAAATAGATCCTAAAACGCTGAGCAGCTCGCAACTAATGAACTACCGTTTATTTAAATACGAGCGAGAAACAGAGCAGCAAAGCTACCTTTTTCAAGATAAGTATTTTCAGGTTAACTTTTTAAGTGGCTGGCATACCTACTTTGCCGAAGCACCGGCTAATATGGCATTTTTAACACCTGATGATTACAACGCATTTTTAGTAAGCCTTGCCGACTACCCTCGCTTTAACCAAGAAAACATTAACTTGATGAAGGAAGGAATTGAACTGGGGTATACGCACTACTGCAAAACATTTGAAAATTACAGCCAGAGCATTAACGCTCATATTGTTAAGCAACCTGAAAACAGTGCCTTATACGAGCCCTTTACACGTATACCAAATACGTTTACAGCAGAGCAAAAGGCCACATACCAAAACAAAGCAAAGCCTAATTAGCTCAAAGTAGTCCCGGCTTATCAGCATTTTTACGACTTTT
>NZ_BADT01000106.1 GCF_000239855.1 Pseudoalteromonas sp. BSi20652
TTTTTTTAGTTTCTATCGTCTTTTTTCGATTACTTTCGACTTTAAGGTAAGTTGCCAGCAATGTAATCAATAATAATAGAGCAAAAAAACAACATAAGTCATTATTGTACGTTCCTGAATTGGTTAATTATTTTTATAGTAGCATTTTGCAATAGAGTACTGCTTTTAGCAATAAAATTAGTATAAACGACTACCCCAATTTAATTTTGTACGTAAAACGTTGTAGTAAGAATAATTTTTAGGGTGGATCAAGCGTAATTTCTTGTTTGCTTTTTTAATCACAACCTCATCACCGGGTAATACTGCAAGCACCACATGACTGTCGCAACTTACTTGTAGGCTGTCTGTATTTTCGAGACTAAGTTTTAAGCGAACTTCGTTATCGGCATCAACAACTAAGGGTCGGCTTGATAAAGTGTGCGGAAACATAGGTACTAATGAGATAGCATTTAGCTCTGGTGTTAATATAGGTCCACCACCTGAAAGTGAATAAGCGGTCGAGCCTGTTGGGGTTGATACAATTAAACCATCTGAGCGCTGTGAAAAAACAAAGTCATTATTAATAAATGCTTCAAACTCAATCATATGAGCCACTTTGTCTGCATGTAAAACCGCTTCGTTAACCGCTAAATTTGCACTTTTTAATTCACTATGTCGATATACTTCTACTTCCAATAAAAAGCGCTCTTCTTCAAGGTATTCACCACTGAGTACCTTTTCTAAGCTTGCTTCAAACCCTTCAGGATTTAAATCAGTTAAAAAACCAAGATTTCCTCTATTTACGCCTATAACGGCAACATCAAAACGAGCTAACATCCTCGCGGCTCCAAGCATATTACCGTCTCCTCCAACCACAATAGCAAGATCGGCACGTTCACCTAAATCGACTAGTTTAACGAGTTTATCTTTGGGTACGTCAACTAATTGACCACCGGTGCGTTTTTCTACAATTACCTCAAAACCAAGGGCAAGTAAAAATGTGTGTAAGCGTTGTAGGGTGGTGGCTGCGCCAGAATGATTTGGTTTACCAATAAGGCCAATGGTTTTAAAGGGAGAGTCCATAATATACGCACGAAAAGATTTAATATAGCTAGAGTAACTCAAAATAGAAGTGTTTGAAAACACAGATTTTGGCAAAGTTATTATGAAGTAATTGATTGGTTAAATAATCAGGTTTTTTCAAGTATGAGTTTGCCTCAGTACTTGAAATAACAGCAAACGCCCCGATATATATTTCATGAAACAAGATGTAGATACCATGAAAATAAACCCGCGAGATCAGCAGATTTTTTCAGCTGTTATGAATATGTACTGTAATGGTGAGGGTTTACCCGTCCCATCAACAAAAATAGCCAAGCTCAAAGGCATGGCAGTATGTTCAGCTACGGTTCGTAATGCAATGGCTCGCTTAGAAAAAGTAGGCTTATTATATTCGCCTCATACATCAGCAGGTCGAGTGCCTACAAATGAAGGATTTGATTATTGGTTCAATGAGTTTTTTCAATTGGCTGGTATTGCTAACTATTGGGAACCAGAACAAGCACAGTTAATTGAACTTGCTCATGGGCTGAGTAAAAAATACCAAGTATGTTGTTGTGTTGGGTTACCTCAAGTAAGTTCTCAGCAAGTGTTTAGGGTAGAGGTTCTCGATTTTGATTCAACAGACTGGCTTATTTTACTCATAGATAGAGCAGGGCAAAGCCACAATATTTGTATTGATAAACCACATGATTCATCTGACTCTGTTCGTTATCAGTTTGCTACGTGGTTAAATACCGTTTTTAGCCAACAAACATTAATGGAAGGCTTGTATCGTATGCAAGCCATGGCTAATACAGCGCCTAAAAATTGCCATGATTCTCTTAATCAGTGGACGCGACAGCTTAGTCATAAGTTAGGATCAGATAATAGTATTGTTGTTGGTGAGAACTATCTTTACAAACAAATCGATTGCGAGCAAAGTCTAAATATAGGCGTTTCATTTTTAAACTATGTAGAAGATAAGCTAGCATTTAAAAATGGTGTGTCGGTACTTAATAGCGAAAAACTTCCTTTTAGTGAATGTAATGAGCTAATTGTTATAAGCGTGCCGTACTTTCAAAACCAAGAATATCAAAGCCGCTTTTGTATAATTTGCCCTAAATCGTCACAAATTGAAGAAATAATCCAAGAATTTAAATTAATTGAGACCTCTAACTCTTGAATCTTTTTATTCAACCCCCATAATTACCGCAGTTGTAGAGAATCGGAGCACTTACTTTATGTCTGAACAGACGCAAAAGCCAGAACAAGAAGTAGAACTAAACGAAGAGTTAGATCAAATGCAAGTTGATGTAGAGGCTGCAGTAGAAGCCGCTGACCAACATGCAGAAGGTGAACAAAGCCCAGAAGCAGAAATCGCAATGTTATACGCAGAGCTTGAAGCTGCTAAACAGACTATTGCTGATCAAAAAGATGGTGTTGTTCGTGCAGCGGCCGATGTGGATAATATTCGTCGCCGTGCAGCACAAGATGTAGAAAAAGCACATAAATTTGCATTAGAGAAATTTGCTAACGAATTACTCCCTGTAATTGACAACCTTGAGCGCGCTATTGAGTTTTCTGATAAAGAAAACGAAGCTTTAAAGCCGTTACTTGAAGGTATTGATATGACCGTTAAGAGTTTTAACGATGCGGTTGCTAAGTTTGGCGTTGAAATTGTAAATCCACAGGGTGAGCAATTTAATCCAGATTTTCATCAAGCCATGTCGATTCAACCAAGTAACGACGTATCGCCAAATACAGTACTTGCTGTAATGCAAAAAGGTTACACATTGAATGGTCGCTTATTGCGCCCAGCAATGGTTATGGTATCCAAATCGGCAGATGCTTAATACCTATTAGTTTTGAATAAAAAATGCCTCATTTTGAGGCATTTTTTTTGTTTTTCATACTATAAATAACTTGCACGATAATAGTTAAAATAACAGCACTAAACATTAAACTCGAAAATGGCACTGCGCTTTTAGCGTGCATTATCACAAGTAGAGGTCCAACCAAGGCGCCGCTGCCAAATCTCAATGTGCCTATAACAGCGGTAGCTGTACCTGTGTTTTTTTCAAACTTCATTAAAATAAGTGAATCAGCGTTGCTGGCCGTTACCCCTAAGCTCATCATTAACGGTGCTATGCTCGCAACGATGTAATACAGAGACATTTCTAATAAGCTAAATGTTAGTAAAGCAGTACCTGAGATAAATCCGCATGTGAGTCCATAATAAAGCATTTTTCGTGATCCTACATGGGGGACTATACGCGTGTTCAAAAAGTTGCCAAACATTAACGCCATTACATTAAAAGCAAATAGGATCCCAAATAGTCGTTCCGAGACTTCAAATAAATCGAGATAGATAAAAGGCACTGAGGTTAAAAAGCAAAAAAAGCCAAATGATACAAACATAGAAGTTAAAATATCTGCGCGTGCATCTTTATTGCTCAGCACTGTTTTATAGCTATCAAAAAATAATGCTAATCCTTTTTTTTCATTTGCATGAATAGGTATATCAATTAAATATACTTGCACTAAAGACTAAAATAATAAAGCTATAAGCAGCAAGTACTAAAAAAATAAGTCGACCACGATAGAAAAACCTAAAATAAAT
>NZ_BADT01000105.1 GCF_000239855.1 Pseudoalteromonas sp. BSi20652
CTAACGCAAAATTGTGTATGACCGAGAAGAGCGCGGCAAGTTAGCAAACGAGCAAGGCAAGTTTGCACAAGAACATTTTTATCAAGCCTTACCAAACGGTTCTGGCACAATTCTCTACTAGCTATCTGTCATAACAACTAATAGTAACAACCAGTAATAACGCGCTTAACGCTACGATTAATAATTAACTAAAATATACGGCATTATTTATTATGAAAAAATTACTACCTACATCTACCGCTGGCAGTTTACCTAAGCCTTTATGGCTTGCAGAGCCAGAAACACTTTGGTCACCTTGGAAATTACAAGGTGATGAATTAACCCAAGGGAAACACGACGCCCTGCGTTTGTCATTATTTGACCAACAACAAGCAGGTATTGATATTGTTAGCGATGGCGAGCAAACAAGGCAGCATTTTGTAACTACATTTATAGAGCACCTAAATGGCGTTGACTTTGAAAAACGTAAAACAGTAAAAATTCGTGACCGATACGACGCAAGTGTACCCACAGTTGTAGGCCCTGTCAGCCGCCAAAAGTCTGTGTTTGTTGAAGACGCTAAATTTTTACGCAAGCAAACAAAGCAACCTATAAAATGGGCATTGCCAGGCCCAATGACAATGATTGACACGCTTTACGATGACCATTATAAAAGCCGCGAAAAACTAGCATGGGAATTTGCCATAATACTCAATCAAGAAGCAAAAGAATTAGAAGCCGCAGGCGTTGATATCATCCAATTTGATGAGCCCGCGTTTAACGTATTTTTTGATGAAGTAAACGACTGGGGTATTGCCTGTTTAGAGCGCGCAATTGAAGGTCTTAAATGCGAAACCGCCGTTCATATTTGCTATGGCTACGGCATTAAAGCAAATACAGATTGGAAAAAAACACTAGGAAGCGAATGGCGACAGTACGAAGAAGCATTCCCTAAGCTTCAGCAATCTAATATCGATATTATCTCACTAGAGTGCCATAACTCGCATGTACCAATGGATTTACTAGAACTCATTCGCGGTAAAAAAGTAATGGTAGGCGCTATTGACGTAGCAAATCATACTATTGAAACGCCAGAAGAAGTAGCTGATACGCTACGTAAAGCACTTAAATTTGTAGATGCCGACAAGCTCTACCCGTGTACAAACTGCGGCATGGCCCCACTACCTCACCATATAACCAGAGGTAAACTAAATGCCTTGAGCGCTGGGGCTGAAATTATAAGAAAAGAGTTATTAGAAAAGAATTAAAAAAGTAGCTTTAAAATACAAACCCTAAACAATAACAACTGTCGCACCATGCCATTGTTAAACCCATAAACATGGTGCGTTAGTTAAAATTTAAAGCACAAAGTTTGGGTTAGATGCTTAATTGTTTTTATTAAAAAGCTCTAGCCTGTTTTTTGAAAAATCGATAACTGCTTGGTATTGAGTAAAAAAGGGAGAGCCTAACAAGCCATGTACTCCCTTTTCACCACCCGCGACCTGAACATGGTCAAGATTGAGTGACACAAAGCCTGGACTTTCAAACAAGGCATTTCCAAACTCAATTGAATGAACTTCTATATCCCCCATAGCGTGATCCGAAGTGCCCAAGCCTGCTGCATTCTCGACATTGAGTGTTTCTTCAATGCCAAGCTCACTTAAGCATGCCCTGTCTAAAACAGATGTTCCAGCGCCAGTATCTAAAATAAAACGTAACAATTTACCGTTAATTTTAGCTTCAACAATTTGGTGGCCTGTTTCTGATATTTCAAATTCAATTACGGTTTTGCCTTCAGATAAATTCATATACGTTCCTTGTTATAAAGTTTTTAAAATATTACTTACTATTTTCAGCTTGCTACAATTAATAGCCAAATTTTATTAGTCGCCCACCTCAGGGCGTGTTGTTAAGTAACATTTATCACCTGAGGCTCAATATTTGTTAAAACATGAATGACTTCATTTGTGGTCATTACTGAATAATGAACCAGCTTATTGTTGTTTAAACTGAAAGTATTCGTTTTAGTTTGAGCATACTCCAATAAGCTTGAATTAGAATATACGCCGATGACGCCCGAATCACGGTTGCGATGATAGTCATGAAAATGGCTACTTTCATCATAAGTTTCGAATAAAACGGTATTTGTAAACACAACCATAAACCTTACTGGATCATCGTCTTTTATATAAGTTTTAAGGTTCAGTGTTAGTAACCCATCCACATACGATAATTTGTCTAAGCTCCAGTCTTGGTAATTATTTGTGATTTCATCGATGGCAGTATTCATTGAATTACCTTACGAGCCTGCAGATTAACTCGTTTTTATTTGTTTTTAGTAATAAACAAACCATAACTGCGTCCCTATTTTAGTTCAATCTATTACTGTAATTAATGCAGCATATAAAATTTAGCTAAGTAGAGTTGAGTAACTAGCCATAATACATATGATAATTATGTCGTGACTTTAAACATATTTTCAGGGATAAAAGGCTCCGGTTTATAAAAATAATAACCTTGAGCATAATCTATATCTAGTGTAGCTAATTCATCAATAACCTGGGGCTCTTCAACAAACCCAGCAACAATCTGTTGTCCTTCAGCCTTAGCTATTTCGCAAATAGTTTTAACAGTCGTGTAAACGACTGGGTTATCATTCATATGAATAATGAGCGCTCCGTCTATTTTTATAATGTCCGTAGGTAACTCTTTGATGTAATCACGAAACGAATCAGCGTTTTCAACATTATCGATGGCGAATTTGCAGCCTAAATATTTTATCTTGTCTATAAACTGACGTGCCCTATTTGTGTTAGCAATAATAGTTTTTTCAGTTATTTCGAAACAAAATTTATCTGCCGGTAACTTATTATTACTAAATGTACTAATAATATAACTTTGTAGTGTCTTATCGCTTAATGAATGAGAAGACAAATTGATAGAAACAGTATCAATATCGGTCATTTTATCATTATGTTCAGTATAATAGTCAAAAATGGTTTTAATTACCCAGAGATCAATTTTACTACTTAAATGGTAGCGCTCAGCAATAGGTAAAAAACTCTTAGGACACACTACATTGCCTTGGTTATCTAGCATTCTAACTAAAGCCTCAAAATACTTTCCTGTGTTTTGGTGCGGTAGCTGCACAATATTTTGTTTGTATAATACAAATAACCCATGGCTAATAGCGTCGTTTATTTGGTGAACCGACTGCATATTGGGTTGTTTTTCGGGGGTAATGTCTCGGTTAATATCAAATAATCTTACTGTATTTCTACCTGCACTTTTAGCTAAACTACATGCCTCATCAGCTGCGTGTAATAATTCTGTAATTGTACTTTGTTTTGTTTTAGGAGAAACGCCAATACTTGCACTTAAAGATGTTATCTCATCTTCACACTTATATGTTAGTTTATTAATATCTTCTTTTATTTTATTTGCGATTTCGAGTACTTTATCTAAAGAACAACCTTTAATTAAAATAGCAAACTCATCACCGCCTAACCGAGCCACAGTATCATAGATGCGAACGTTACTTTTAAGTATACGTGCCACGTTTACTAATATTTTATCACCAGCAGCATGACCACACGTATCGTTTATAGTTTTAAAGTAGTCTAAATCGATAAAACATAAATAATAAAGAACGTCTTGTTCCTTTATAATATTGTTAAGTTTTCGTTCAAAAGCCCTGCGGTTATTTAATTCAGTAAGTGGGTCATGAGAAGCCTGGTGAGACAAAGTGTGTGTTAATAATTTAAAATCATTACTTAATTCCATTATTTCAGTGGGTGCATTTTTAGCAGCCTGAAAGTCCGCTCCAGATAATGCTTTGTGAGAAGAAGAAATCAAACCATTTAAGGGCTTACAAATTCTTCTATTAGCCCACCACCATAAAACAATAATAAAAAGAAAAAACACCACGTACCACCCAACCTACGGTACTCATAAAACGTTTTCTTTTTCTAAGTATTGAGCATCTTTTACAATAAGAGCATTAATTTCTTCTAAAAGAAATTGAACATCTTGAGATAAGCTTAAACTAATAGGATCGTATTCATCTAATAATTTACCCAAGCGATTTTCTAATTGATCTGCTGGGATATCACCAATAATATCTAAATACTTATTTATTTTTTTAATGTTAGTAATAGAGCGATTAATTTCATTTTCAAACTTGTTAAAATAATCTTTAGTTAATATTTCTGTCAGTTCATCATTTAAATAGTAGCCCATATTTTTTGAGCCATAAATAAGGTAAGTATTTCCTGAAGCAACAACAAGATCAGATGATACTAAAAATTGCGCGGCACTGTTCTCTATGCGTTCAAGATCTTTGGCCCATAATAAACTTTGATTGTATTTGTCAGCTAAGGTTTGAACATGCGTAAACTGATAAGCAATAACCTGCTCTAAAGTATAAGCACCAAGCAAACAGGTACTTACCAATATAGCTAGGTAGGTTCTTATTCTCATTTACAACCTTTACTTGTTAGCAACAGCAATCTTATCAATGTCTTCTTTCCAACTAATGTCAGTAATGGCTAGGGTCTTTAATGCAGAATGTAAGGTTAATAAAGCAAGTTGCGGAGCAATTTTAAACGCAGATTGACCTTCAGATGACAACGTTTCTCCATCTTCGCTAAGTAAAGCTTGAAGCTGTGAAAAAGACTTGTTTTGTAAAACAGCATTAATGCTTTGAATCGTATTATCATTGCATTCAATACTACGACAGCGCTGGTAATAAAAGCCCTTTATACTGCGGTCTACATTAATTCCCCAAGCAATTTCAACTAAGCCCCATTTAGCCCACTCAGACCGAGCTTGTAAAAAACCAGCATGTTTTTTATCTTTATAAAGTACATATAAAGTGTGCTTACCAACTTCACTTTGATGCAGTGTAAATGAAAGCTTTTGTTTAACTGCCACTCTGTCATCTTCTGTAATTAATGTAACTACTGAACGATACTCATAGCCTTTTTCATAAAGTATCTGAATAGCTGAAACAGGATCTCGTAATGAACAAAAAGCTGCATTTGCTTGGGATGCTATAAATAGATGAAGAGTTATTAATATCAGTAAACTTGTTATTTTATTGAGCATATCCACTTCCCACTGCAATTATTTATATTAAATTCTATATCTAATTTGTATATTTAAAACAGAATCAGTCTCTGTTGTAGCGGTATATTTTAGCTTGTGTTTATATTGTGCGCTTATATCGAAACCATTCGGGATTAACCACTGTACACCAGTTAACCAATAACTGGTAGATTCTGTAACATTACTTGCCACATGATCTAATTCTGTACTTTGATAGCCAAGCTGGGCATATACTGAAACACTCTCTCTAGGACTCATCCAAAGAGTTTCTATAAATCCATTCACAGTATCATTATTGTTTGTAGAACCAACAGACGATTCAGCGCTAAATTCCCATTGATAATAATAGTAAGTTGCGTCGATTCCAAATTTTTTGCGCTGAATTACCCCACTTTTCCCTAGTACATCACCCGTAAACCAGGATAAACCAGCAACTATATTTTTATTACTTGGCGTACCAATACGCCCAGAAAATATATGAGGATTACCTTTACTTCTTATGTCATTACCTGAGCCTCGTGTAAGGGCGATCTCGTAATCTAACTCTGGGAGGATGCCATTAACTGAAACACCCCAATCGCCTTTAATACCGCGGTCACTAAATGTAAACTGACGTAATGTGCCATTGGTATCTTTAGCATATTCTAATCCAAATGGGACTTCAAAATGCCCAACCTTTATATTAAATTGCCCATGACTCAAAGCCGTATAATTAAAATTAGCAATACGCCAAGTGAGCTCGGTGTCGTTACCGTCATCGAAAGTAAATGGTGGGTTCTCATAATTGTTGATTTTAACAATATAGGGTTGGAAAACTAGTGTACCAATATCTGACGTTTCACCACTAAATACTTTGTGAATATCTAAACCCAAGGCATGTGTGAAGGCGTTATTATCATCATCTAAATTATGTGTTAAGCGAGTAGAAGCATCAATAGCCCAACGACTATTTTCGCCTAAAACATTAAACCCTTCAGAAGTTGCAAATGATAGCTGAGAAAAAAACATGACCGAGGTTTGCAAACAAAATAAAAATAATTTTTTCATAAATTTATATCATTTAATCTTGTTTTATAAAATAAATACAATTTATCAAGCCTATAGGTTTACTAATTCTATACATTGTAATACAAAAAATTAATAAAAAAACGAATTAGATAAACTTACTAAGGGTTATTTAATAGCGGCGTGAGGTGTATAACCTAGTGGGCTCTGTAACACTTCCTGCGTTACCCTACTGGATTACATCCATGTAATAATAAAAACCGAGTAACAAAAAGTGAATCCCTTTGGATAAACCAAGACCAGCGCATCTTATGGTATTTATGCTGCGTTATCGCCTATCAATTGAAAATCACAAAATAAGCTCATCCTAGCCTAATGACCAAACAGTCTGTAGTAAATTTAACCCCAAAAAATAAGCAAGTCCTAGTCGCTCCCCTCAGGGTGTATTGTTTGAATTTACCTACTCAAAGTCAATTTTGTTTTCTTTGCACCAAAACTCAACAAAGCCACGCAATTTTTGACCTCGATATTTATACCATTCATCTACTAACCCAAGTTTTTCTAGAACAGTTTTAAAGCGTCTAAATGCACCTTTACCGTGTATAGATTGCGATAACATTTCTGACTGCTTAGGAGTAGCAACACTAACGATAAATTTCTCTATGATACGGTACTCATTGAAATCATACTTTTCAGGCAAAGGTATATAATCAACCTGATTTTCTAAATAATGGTTAGCTCTCGCGACAGCTTCACAATACCACTGAGCAGAATCAGATAAGTCTTCATTATTTTTTTGCTGATCGAAGCTCCTCATCAGTAAAAATACAAACTTGTGTTGTTTTGGTATTTAAATATGACTCACTCATATCACTATACAAAATCTACAGCGTCGATGATATCGTCTATTTTTACTTTCATGTAGATTACTCGTCAATTCGGTGTAAATTCAAACTAGCCTTTAAATTGACTTCGTTTTTATTTTTTTTATTAATAAACCATAGCTGAGTTTCTGTTTTGGTTCAATCGTAGCCACTCTATTTAAATAAAGCCTCCACACTAAATTACAGCAGTAACAAGAGCTGAAGTGCTAATTATTGCGACTAAACCCATTTGGAACACCTATTCGTATAACACTTGCAATAACCGCTTTGTGGCGCTTTTCCACAAATCCGGTTAATGGTTTTGTTAGGTACGGTGTTCATTCGGGCAAACTTGGTACTAAAAAGAATAATAAGAACGCTGTAACGCAACTTGAAACTAATACAACTCGCGAACCAATTGCTTCATTCAAATCAGTATATTTTTTTACTAGTGCCCATACCATAAGTGCAGACCAAACTAGACACCCACTCTAATATTACAAAAAAAGCTGTGCTGCTAAATTTGCCATTAAGGTTCTGAATTAATCTTTTTTTGCTGAGTCACTTTTATTTTATCCATTAAATTAGTCATTAGCATTCTTAAACCTAAATTACACGCATGAAAATAACTGCAGGGTTGCAGTTTTAACTTTTACAGAGTGGTTTTTTAATTTATGCGAGTAACTTTTCGCAATTGCTAATGTTTGAGCGCCGTTTACGCTTTAAATTTTCACAGTAACTTGCTTGTGAACTGGGCCTGCCTACTGCACCATGAAATACGCGCGTAAATTGTGTGGTGAGTTTTAACCAGCTTTCTGGGGATATATTGAGCCTTTCTAGCAAAGGAAGGGTTATATCATCAATATGCCCGCGTTTATCCTCTCGCATTATTCGCCCTGTTAGCTCAACGAGTTCAAGGTACGATTTAAGCTCAAACGGCAGCCCTTTAGGCATAATCTGACGTGGCATACCTGCAAAACGTT
>NZ_BADT01000104.1 GCF_000239855.1 Pseudoalteromonas sp. BSi20652
AAATTTTAATGTACTTACTTTATTAAACATTTTCTAACTCTGGATAAAACTTCTTAAGCATTGCCGCTATTTTTTTAGGTGTAAATGGCTTTACTACAAACCCTTTAGCGCCTTTATCAATTGCATCCTTAACATTCTCAATACCTGAATGTGCAGATACCATAACCACATTAGTCTCTGGGCTTAATTCATTGATTTGTGCAATCAAATCTTTACCATCACCGTCTGGCAATTCAATGTCTAAAAAAATGATATTATAATTTGCAGCTTGGCACTCACTAATACATTGTGAGGCAGTAGATGCTTCCTTTACGTTATCTATCCCTAAGTGCATGAGCGTTTGGCTCAAAAAACTACGCACTGTGCTAACGTCATCTACAATTAAAATTGATAGCTGCGTATTCATCTTTATTCCTCGTATGCTATAAGCTAACTTTACGTTATCATAATAATTAGCTTAGTATATAAATTTACTCATTTAATTATAAAGACCTACGGAAAAAAGGCCAGATCTGCTTTATGTCTAAAACATCAAATAAACAATCTCTGCTAGGAAAAACTCCAGCAAGAAAAAAACAACGCAAAAAAGCAAGAGCAAAACTGCACCTCAAAAGTCCGTGCAAGCAACTAAAAGTATTGGCTCTTCAGATATCAAAAACAAAGTAGTTAAGTCTAAAAAGGGGTTATTTATAGCACTTTCTATCGTAGCCGTTATTATTTTGATTTTTCCAAAGCCAACTCTGCTCACCTATAAAAAATTAGGGATGGTAAGTGAAAGTATTTATTGGCCCGGGGTATTTGGCTACGGTGCCACTATAATTGACTCCAACTTACACCCACAGCTGGATGCGAAAGGTAAATCCCTTTATTTATGCGGTGATTTACAAATTCCGCAAAGCTGCCAGAAGTATCAAATCATAGCGAATGATGGACTATTTCCAGCTATCCGCAGTTATTTTTAGCATTAAAAAAACTAATCTGAAAATTTAAAATTACTTGGTTGAAAGGTGCGCAAAAGATCAACATAATGGCGCTCCTTTTTTCAACAACTGAACTATTGAAACAACCATGCTAAACGAGCTAGACTGGCTTTTAAACACGATACTACTTGCACTAGGTTTAGGTGCATTCTTTATTAACCATATAACATTACTGCGGGTTGCCGCAATTAGTGCTTGTGGTCTATTATTCTTATCATTTAGCTTAGATCTTATGTCGTCGAGTGTTATTTCAAATATGAGTTTAGTGTTGATAAACACCTTTTACTTGTTTAAGGTTTATACATTTGGGCAGCTTAACGTAACCCAAAGTTAACAACTTTTCCTTAGAATATATAATAGCCCAGCATTGCTGGGCTTTTTTGTTAAAAATTTAAAATATTGAAAATTACTTTGAATCAAGATGAAAATTAAAAATTCAAGGATCATACAAGCACTATTGTTAAAATAATGCTTGTATGCTGCTAAAAAGAGTGAGGAAAGAGAACACGATAACCGAAGAATACGTAGTAAGTAAGATTAGTCCGCTATTGTTAGCTCACTTTGGGTTTGTATTTTAGAAGGAATATCTTCTGCATTAGCCTGATTAAACCAAGCTGAAACACCAAGTATAATAATTGAAACAATAACTAGGCTTAGTTTAACGCCACTTTGACTCGATTTCATAACACCCTCTTTATTTTTTTATTAGTGAGAACTGTCTCCACATTAATAAAAATTACAAATGTTAACAAGCTGTTTTTAAACTAATTAGCTATCAGCTAATAACCTTTTGTTCTATCTATACGGTTATTTAGCGCCACTCCCTTATATAAACGTTCGATATTATTTACTACCTGCTCTACAACACTATTTATATCAGAAAGCGCGGCGCAATGTGGCGTAACCGTTATTTTGGGGTTTAACCAGTAAGGATGGTCTTGTGCTAATGGTTCTTGTTCAAAAACATCCAGTGTAGCACCACGTAAACTTCCGTTATTTAAGGCGTTTAATAAGTCTTGCTCAACTACATGTTGCCCTCGAGCCACATTAATTAAAACGGCATGTGCTGGTAATTTTGCTAACAACGAGTGGTTAATAATACCCGTAGTTGCATGCGTAAGTGGCAATAAGCACACGAGGTAATCAACTTCAGGAAGTAGTTTACTAAGCCCTTGCTCACCATAATAAAAATCCACATTAGCTGCATTTTTATGGCTTTTGGCCCAAGCACTTACCTTAAATCCGTTATTGATAAACTTTTGCGCACATGCTTTACCTAACTCACCAAACCCAAGGATACCAACATGTTTATAACTGTGTCCCCGTTTGGGCTTCCATATTTGTTGCGTTTGTTTGATGTCGTATTCTTTTAAACGTAATTTTTGCGCTAACACATGTGTAAGTACATACTCAGCCATATCCTCAGCAAGTTGATCGTCAACAATACGAACTACTTCAACATTTTCAGCCAGTAGTGTTAAATCGATACTGTCTACTCCGGCACCAAATGACGATACGGCTCTTAAGTTAGGCAACTGAAGCCACATAGATTCTGGCGCTTTCCATGCAAGTACAAAATCAACTTCATTTGTATTTTTGCAATCAGGCCACTGCTCTACAAGGGTATTTGGTAATAATTCTTGCATTTTTTTATTTAATTTTTCGTTATCTCGCCCAGAGATAGCTACCAATACAGACATAAGTGCATCCAAAAAATTCGAGTTTGGCTAATTATACTAGCCGATATGCCTTTGCCTAGCTCAATTAACTCTTTAAAAGTGTCACACAATTGCAAAGCAACTGTCACACCCTTTTTCTACTCTAGATGAATGGCAATATGGCAATATGGCAGTGTGAGAGAGGCTTATATGATTAGTATTGATAGAGTGATTGAAGCAAGTTTACCACAATTAGAAAACTCCCCAAAAATAAAAAGCATTGTAAAAAAAAGCTTAGAGTATTTATTACACGAACAGGAGTTTGTAGCCTTTGAAAATTCTTACCCTCACTTACAAGGCCTAGAGTTTGTTGAACAAGTTCTCGACGAGCTTAATTTTGATACACGCTACAAACCAAAGCAAATTGAGCACATACCTAACGAAGGTAAGCTTATTATAGTTGCTAACCACCCCATAGGCTCCTTAGACGCACTTGCATTAATAAAAGTACTCTGTACTGTTAGACAAGACTTAAAGGTTGTGGCTAACCGTATGCTGATGTCTGTCACACCTATGCACAAGTTATTATTACCCGTTAATAACTTATCAGGAGCCAGTAAAAAACAGGAGCTTAATAATATCCACCTTCACTTAAAAAATGAGGGTGCATTACTTATTTTTCCAGCAGGTGAAGTATCTCGCTTAAGCCCTACAGGTATAAAAGACTGTAAATGGAATACTGGTTTTTTGCGCATTGCTAAAAAAGCGAATTGTCCTATTTTACCTGTATTTATTAAGGCTAAAAATAGCCCGCTATTTTATGGTACCTCAATGATCTATAAACCATTAGCGAGTTTACTATTAGTGAAAGAAATGTTTAAACAACGCCAAAAATCTTTGGAATTTGAAATTGGTGCTTCTATCCCTCCTGCGTCCTACTTAATAGAAAATCTTAAAGATAAAGAGGTTGTAAACCTTATACGCAAACAGCTTTATAGGCTTGCTACAAAAAAAGTCTTACCGCTAAAAACACAAACCCCTATCGCTATTCCTGAATGCAGGAAGGATCTAAAAAAAGCAATTGAACAATGCCAATTACTTGGTAAAACGCAAGATGGTATGTGTATTCATCTTTATCAATACACAGGTAGCTCACCTATATTTAGAGAGTTAGGCAGACTTAGAGAAATTGCTTTTAGAGCTGTCGGCGAAGGAAGTGGAAAACGCCGCGATATAGATAAATATGACATGGATTATAAGCATCTTGTACTTTGGGACCCATCGCAATTAGAGCTAGTTGGTGCATATCGCTTAGCCTGCGCGCACAATATAATAAAGAAGCACGGCAGAAAAGGCCTCTATACAGATAGCCTATTTAGTTATACTGATGCAATGACACCATATTTAGAGCAAGGTATTGAACTTGGCCGCAGCTTTGTACAACCTAAATATTGGGGACGAAAAAGCTTAGATTACTTATGGTACGGTATTGGTGCATTTATAAAAAACTACCCACAATATCGTTATTTATTTGGTGCTGTTACAGTACCTAACACTCTACCAGAACAAGCAAAAGCCATGTTGATATACCACTACCAACATTATTATAAAAATTATAAAACACTTGCCATACCAAACAATGAATTTAGATTAAGTGATTACCAACTAAAACAATATAAAACCCTATTTACTGGTAATAATGTAAAAAATGACTTTATAGAACTAAAGCATATACTTGCTAATATTGGCGTACAAGTTCCTACATTATTTAAACAGTACACAGAGCTTTGCAACCCCGGGGGTGTAACGTTTTTAAGCTTTAGTATCGATCCCGATTTTAATAATTGTATTGACGGGCTTGTTTTAGTAGATCTTAAAAGTGTAAAAGAAAATAAAGCAAAGCGTTATTTAAATAAAGACCCCTCTATTTAAAAGGTATTTGAATGTCAATTATTAGATAGGAGTAATCAATCTAAAATTAATCTAAATCAATAAAGTACTTCACTAGGTTCAAACATTTTTGAAACTTTGATCTAGAACAGGTTTTCATTTTTGTGTCACGGTAATAATAGCCTCAATCAAAAAGTAGTTCTTGGAGAACAACATGAAAACCACAATTAGCATTGCATTATTAACTTCTTTATTAGCGCTCTCTCCTGCTGCACACGCTAACCTTAGCGTAAATGTAGGCGCTATAAACATAAACCCTGATAATAGTAGTTCTTCAATAAATGAAGCGCCCACTTTAGGCCTTAAGGGCAGCTCTGATACGCAATTAGGTATTACAGTTGATTATAAATTTAACGATCAATGGGTATTAGAACTGATTGCAGCAACCCCATTTTCTCATGATGTGAATGGGACTGGTGGTTTGGCAGGTAATAAAATTGCAAATATAAAACAATTACCACCATCACTTATTGCTCAGTATCACTTTTTAGACACCAGTTATGCTTTGAGACCTTTTGTAGGTGTAGGTATAAACTACACAATGTTTTTTGATGAACAACCATCACAAGCCCTTAAAGCAACGCTCGGAACAGACGACGTAGAAGTGAAACTAGATAATTCTTTTGGTTTTGTAGCGCAAGTAGGTGCAAACTATAAAATTAATAAAAAATGGGGATTACACGCAATGGTGTCTCTTATCGATATTGATACAGATGCCAGCGTCTATGCTAATGGGGTAAAAGCACTAACCTCAACAGTTGAACTAGACCCAATTGTTGCTATGTTTGGTGTGAAATATAATTTTTAGAGGGCGCTGTAACACCTGCAGTTAGCGGCATTCACATGTGTATAAAAAAGGCGCTAAGCGTCCTTTTTTTGTGTAATGAAAATAGTAATTCAGCTTCTGCTCTGGGTAATTCGCATTCGCGTATCACTTCATCTAGGTCTGCGCCGAGCTCTACCATTTTTACAGCACGAGAGTAAATTTTAGCATCAGGGTCGTCGTATTTCTGAGCCGCTTGCTGTTGTATTAAATCTTGGTTTTGCTGTTCAACATCAAGCACTCGTTTACCAATACTAAGTAAACCCGTTCTAAGTTCTGAAATTTCACTTCGCAAAATGTGTGTTTGCTCTGATTTATCTTTTAGCTGCTGCATTAAAGAGCTAAACTCGCTAGCTTGCTTATTTTTTGACGCAATAGTAAGCGTCAGCGATATAAGCCCTATCGCCAGCGCTGCAATTGCTATA
Source organism: Pseudoalteromonas sp. BSi20652 (assembly GCF_000239855.1). Lineage (GTDB taxonomy): Bacteria > Pseudomonadota > Gammaproteobacteria > Enterobacterales > Alteromonadaceae > Pseudoalteromonas. The sequence continues at coordinate 5,837 of NZ_BADT01000104.1, forward strand.
CTAAGTAACAACATAATTTGTGTGGTAAAGCTTATATATCGCTTAACTCATCCCATTCGTCATCACTAAGTAACTTGTTTAAATCAACCAAAATAAGCAACTCATTTTCACGATTACAAACACCTTGAATGAACTTAGCACTTTCTTCAGTTCCAACATTTGGTGCACTGTCTATTTCAGAACTACGCAGATAAACAACTTCAGATACGCTATCAGCTAAAATACCGATTACTTGTTCTTCAGCTTCAATAATTAATATACGAGAATTATCGGTTGCTTCAGCAGGTAACAAACCAAACCGTGCTCGAGTATCAATAACTGTTACTACGTTTCCGCGCAAGTTAATAATACCAATAACATAAGAAGGAGCGCCTGGAACTGGGGCTATTTCTGTATAACGAAGTATTTCTTGTACTTGCATTACATTTACGCCATAGGTTTCCGCTTCTAGCTTAAACGTAACCCACTGTAAAATTTCATCATTATCTGCATTTTTATTTGCTGACAGTAATTTATCTTGATTCATACTATTACCCCGTAATGGTCATTACTACTGACGGCTATCTAAGCCTTTCTCTAATAATGTATTTAAGTTGTCTACATCTATTAAAGCACACATTTTATCTTTAATAACTCCAGCAAGCCATGGACGCTTACTTTGGTTTGTGCGCCATTTTACATCTTCTTTTCGCAATGTAATGTTATTTATTAACTTTTCAGCCAACAAACCCCACTGACTATCGCCCAGAGTAATCAAATACTGGTAGTTTAATGATGCTTCTAACTTCTCATCATATTTTTCTGGCATTACCCAACGCGCAGTATCTACAACATTGAGATTCTCATCTCTATTAAGCATAACGCCTTTAAACCACTTTGGCTTACCAAATAAATGATTTATTTCACCTAACTGGTGTATACCACCCAATGCTTTTAATGGTACAGCCAATGTTAAACCTGCAACCTCAAAAAATAATGCCTGAAATTCACCATCAAAATAATCGGCTTGACTGCCACTGTTTAATAATTGTTCTGGCTCTTTTAATATTTTAGCTTGCGGCTCTAAAACACCTTCAGCGACTATTTTCGGACTAACTGCTACAAAATCAATTTCCTCTATTAAAGGTTCAACATCAGCAATAATAAGATCTTGATTGAATATTTGTTCGACTACTTCAAGTTGTTTATCAGGCTTTAAATAAATATGTTCTTTTTGTGAGTCATCAGGCATTTGCTCGAGTAGTTTTGCAACTGGCTCTAAATTATTAGCAGGCTCGTCCTCGCATAGTAAAGCCCCTAGATACTGTTTCATTACTTTTTCATTAGCAAATAATTGCTTGCTCATTAATTAACCTTGTTCTATTAAATATTCTAGCAATGTTTTATATGCATAAACACCACGTGAGCGAGGACAAAACTCTATAGGTACCTTTTGTGCAAGACTTGCATCTCTGAATTTAGTATCTACTGGAATTACACCTGGCCAAACTTTATCTGTATACGTACTTTGCAGTGTTTTATATGCTGATAACGATGCTTTAGTTCGTTTATCATACATTGTAGGAATTATAGTATATTTATACTCTTTCGCTTGAGAGGTTTGCATTAATTCCATAGTGCGCATCATTCTATCAAGTCCTTTAAGTGCTAAAAACTCTGTCTGCACTGGGACTAAGATTCGCTCACTTGCTGCAAGCGCGTTAACCATCAATACTCCTAATACCGGAGGGCAATCTAGAATGGCATAATCGTAATATTCACTAATCTTTGCAAGTGCTCTTTTTAGTATTAACCCCATCCCTGTTTTATTACCCATGCTTCTATCAAGCGTAGCTATCGCCATCGTAGCAGGTAGAATATCAAGATTATTAATAGTTGATGGACACAAAGCTTGGAGTATTTCTTCACTTTGCATACTCGTACCTCGGGCAAAAATATCGTATACACTAACCTCTAGCTCTTCCGAATCAATGCCAAAATAGTAAGTAAGTGATGCATGAGGGTCCGTATCTATAAGCAACACGCGCTTGCCTTGCAAAGCTAAAATACCAGCGAGGCTGACCGCAGTAGTTGTTTTACCAACACCACCTTTTTGATTTGCAACAGTCCAAATCTTCACATTACATCCTAATTACTGTTCATTGCGCGTTGTTATGCGAATACCACCATGGGGTAGACGGATTATTTTTATTGTATCGTCATCTGAAGGCAGTTCAATTTCAGGTTCTACTATTAGAGGCTCATTAGCTTGTTCATCATCTTTAACGTATTCTTTTGGTGCTAAGCCATATTTAGAAAGTGCAATAACAACTTTACGATTCTCTGCTCGTCCTTTTACAGTGTCGTTTCTTGCAAACGGCGAGTATTGGCCATAACCTTCGATCGCCATTCTTGCAGAATTAATACCTAATGCTTCCAGCTCTACTAAAATGGACGTTGCTCTAGCGACCGATAATTCCCAATTAGAACGAAACATTTCGTTGCGAATCGTTTCATCATCAGTATAGCCACGTACTCTTATATAGTTATCTACTGGAGCAATAATATCTTTAACAATTTTGACAACTTGCTTGGCCTTGGAGTGTGCAACTGAACTGCCACTTGAAAATAACATACCTGAGCTTAGCTCTATAATTAGCCAATCTTGATTAAGCTCTAAATTTGCTTCCCCATTACGTATTTCATCAATAAGTGCTGATTGTAGCTTGGTTAGTAAACTATCGAGAGGTTTACCTAAATATTTTTGTTGTATGTTACTTGTATCACTTTGACCGTCGAGTAGCTCAGGGCCTTGTTCTTCTTTTAAAATACTTTCGCCATAAAGGACTTCTTGTTCTGGGCTTACTCTATCAGTCAATATTCCATTGCCATTGACGCCTTCCCCTTGCTGGGAGTAATGACGAGCAGATTTATCAAAAACGTGTTCAAGGGAATCTGACAATATTTGAAATCGTTCTTCTTTATTTATCGCGATTGCATAAAGCACCACAAAAAAAGCAAACATAATGGTCATATAATCTGCATACGATACCAGCCAACGTTCTGTATGTTGGCTTTTAGGAGCAGAGTGACGAAGCCGTCGGCGTAACATGTTATTCATCCACTAAATTAGGACGCTCTACACGATAGGCTTCAAGCTTTAATTCTATATTTACTGGGCTTTCACCAACACTTATTGCAATCACACCTTCGGCAAACATTTCATGGTAAAGCATTTTTTGCTCTACACGCTGTCTTAACTTATTTGCCATAGGTAAAAACAGTAAATTAGCTAAACCAACACCATAAATGGTTGCTATAAATGCCGTTGCCACGCCAGCACCAAGCATTTGCGGATCGGTAATAAACGACATTGCCTGTATTAAACCAAGCACCGCCCCTAAAATACCAATGGTAGGGCTGTAGCCTCCCATTGCTTCATAAACACGTGCTGCTTCAAGTAAACGTTCTCGCTCTAGCAGTAAATCTATTTCAAGAGTGTCACGTAACTTTTGCTCTGAGCAACCATCAACAAGTAAACTTAAACCTTTAGCTGCATAAACATCTGGGTGAGCTAAGGCTTCATTTTCAAGCGCCAAGTAACCTTCTTGACGCGCTTTATGAGACCATCGCTTAACTTGCTCTATTGCCTCATCAATATCGTATTGTGGCGCAACAAAGACCCAAGAGCTTATATTTAGCATTTTCTTAAAGGTATTTGCTGATGTCTGCAACATAACAGCGCCAAGCGTACCGCCCAATACAATAATAAGTGCAGGGCCATTAAATAAAGCAGAAACAACGCCCCCCTCTAAAGAGTAACCTAAGCCTATTGCGCCAAGTGCTACAAATAATCCAAATATTGAGAGTTTATCCACAACCTATCTCTCTCTTTATACGTGCAGCAACATCATTAAGCGCCAAGCTTTCACTTGAAAGCCCTGCATTGGCAATTGCTTGAGGCATCCCGTAAACTACGCAACTTTTTTCGTCTTGTGCCCAAATAGTTGCACCGCTTTGCTTTAACATTCTAGCGCCATCACGGCCATCAGCACCCATTCCCGTTAACACAATAGCAAGCACGTCACCTTGATAGGCTTTTGCAGCACTTGCAAAAGTAACATCTACGCTTGGTTTGTAACTTATTCGCTCGCTATGATCTTCAAATACGCGCAGGGTTCTATTCGCCCCACGCCCTTCTACCATCATTTGCTGTCCGCCAGGTGCTAGATAAGCTGTTCCTGGTTGTAAGCGATCTCCTTGTTGTGCCTCCTTTACTTTTATTTGGCATAGGCCATTTAAACGGGCAGCAAATGCGGGTGTAAAAGCCGCTGGCATATGTTGAATAAGCAAAATAGGATGAGGAAAATTAGCTGGTAGTTTAGTTAATATAGTCTGCAGTGCAACAGGACCACCTGTAGAAGTGCCAATAGCCACAAGCTGATATTGCTTTCCACTTGCTCGCATTGAGGCAATATTTGAACTTGCCGGTACTATAGGCGCTGCTCTTTGAAAGCTTTTATCCGGTTGTTTTACAGAAGGTGTTAGTGTACTTGTTCTTTGCGAAAGTGAACTTGTTCTCGATTTAGCCGATACTAATGGCTTAGGGGATGTTGCAGCTAAAAACGTTCGCGGTAAACCTCTTCGTCCAATATCTTTCACTTTATTTTGTAAAAGCTTTATTGCATCTTCGTTATTGCGAGCGATGTCTTCAAACTTTTTCGGTAAAAAATCCATTGCTCCAGCATCTAGCGCATCAAACGTTGCTGTTGCGCCATCACGTGTAAGTGATGAAAACATTAAGATAGGAGTTGGATTGCTCGCCATTATCTCTTTAACTGCGCTAATACCATCAAGCACAGGCATTTCGACATCCATAGTGATCATATCTGGACGTAGCTGAGCTGCTTTTTCAACAGCTTCTCTGCCATTCACAGCAAAGCCTATAACTTGTATGTCGCTATCTTGCTCAAGAATTTCGCTTACCCTGCGGCGAAAAAAGCTTGAATCATCAACAACTAAAACTTTAACGGCCATTTAGCTCTCTTATTAAATTTATGCGTAGGTATATATTAAATATATACCTACTTTATTATCAGCCTGCGTAATGTTTTAACATGTTTGGAACGTCTAAAATCAGTGCAATACCACCATCTGAAGTAATTGTAGCGCCTGCCATGCCTGGGGTACCTTGTAGTAACGCATCAAGTGGTTTAATTACAACTTCTTCTTGACCAATTAATGAGTCAACAACAAATCCAATTTGCTGAGTACCAATTTGCACAATAACTACATGGCCTTTTGCTTTTCGCTGTGAACGATCTGAGCCTTTAACTAGCCAGTGCTCGAGGTAGAATAACGGTATTGCCTTTTTACGCACAATAATTGTTAATTGCCCATCAACCACATTTGTCTTCGTTAAATCTAAGTTGAATATTTCACTAACACCGGCAAGTGGTAACGCAAATGTTTGTGCGCCAACAATGACCATTAAAGTTGGTAATATAGCCAAAGTAAGTGGTACTTTTATCTCTAAAATAGTACCTACGCCTAACTCAGATTGAATACTTACAGAGCCGTTTAATTGGGTGATTTTAGTTTTCACCACATCCATTCCAACACCACGACCTGAAATATCAGATATCTCTTCTTTTGTAGAAAAGCCAGGTGCAAAAATCAGATTATAGGCTTCAGTGTCAGAAAGTCGACTCGCTTGGTCGTGATCGAGCACACCTTTACTAATTGCTATTTTTTTCAGTTTTTCAGCATCCATACCAGCGCCATCATCTTTAATGGTCAACAAAATATGGTCGCCTTCCTGAGACGCTGATAAAGTAACATTACCTGTTCTAGGTTTACCTGCAGCCTCACGAACAGCTGGCATTTCAATACCGTGGTCAACTGAGTTTCGCACTAAATGCACAAGTGGATCGGCAAGTGCTTCCACTAAGTTTTTATCTAAATCGGTTTCTTCACCTATAAGTTGTAAGTCAATGTCTTTGTTTAAGCTGCGTGCTAAATCGCGTACTACGCGAGGGAAACGACCAAATACCTTTTTAATTGGTTGCATTCGCGTTTGCATAACCGCACCTTGAATATCAGCGGTCACTACATCTAAGTTAGAGATTGCTTTACCCATCGCTTCACTGTCTGAGTTGGTCGCTAAACTAACTAAACGGTTTCGCACAAGTACTAACTCACCAACCATATTCATAATTTGGTCAAGTCGCTTTGTATCTACACGAACGGTTGTTTCCGCTGCAGGAGGGGTTGCTTTTTTAGGTGTTACAGGCGCAGCTTTAACAATCGGCTTTTCTACCGGTTGAGAAACAGGTGCTTTTGCAGGTTCTGGTTTTTTTACAGGCACACTAGCTTTAGCTGCTGGTTTAGCTGGAACATTGGGCTGTTTCACAGCTGGAACACTTTCTATTGATTTAGGAGCTGTACCCTTGCCGTGGAGCTCATCAAGCAGCGCTTCAAATTCATCATCACTTATATCATCAGATGAACCTACAGCTTTAGATGATGTTGTCTCTACTTGTTCTACTGGGATGTTAACTGATTTGCTTTGTGCTACTGGCTCAGGCGTTTTAGACGAAACCGCACCAAAACTACCAACACCATGTAACTCATCTAGTAAGTTGTCAAATTCATCATCGGTTATATCACCACTAAATTCATTAGTACTTACGGATATATCAGCATCAGATGCCTGACCTTTACCGTGTAGTTCATCAAGTAAATTTTCAAATTCGTCCTCAGTGATTTCATCAATTTGGGCATCACTAACTGAAGGCGTTCCACTAAATAGCTCATCAAATGCGAATGGGTCTTCTTCATCTACTACTGGAGTATCAACAATTTCATTTTGAGGCTGTTCAGTGTCGTTTTCCAACGTACCAGCTAACTCAGCTTCAGTTGGTGGCAAACCTAGTATATGTAAAGTTTCTAGTAATTGAGGATCTGCAGGCTCAGGCTTGTCTCTGTTTTGAATCGTCGCGAACATCTCATTAATGGTGTCGAGTGCTTGTAAAATAACATCCATTAATTCAGAATTAACTGTTCGAACACCTTGGCGAAGTAAGTCAAACACGTTCTCAGCACCATGGCAAGCATCAACAAGTTCTGTCATTGCTAAAAAGCCTGCACCACCTTTTACAGTATGGAAGCCTCTAAATATAGCATTTAATAGCTCGGTATCATCTGGATTATTTTCCAGCTCAACTAACTGTTCAGATAAAAGCTCTAGGATTTCTCCTGCCTCTACAAGAAAGTCTTGTAAAATATCTTCATCGACTTCAAACATGCAGTTACTCTCCTCTTAGAAGCCCAAACTTGATAAAAGATCATCGACTTCATCTTGATCAGATACAACATCATTACGCGATTCTTTATCAATAATAGGGCCTTCAGGACCTGCTAAAGTTTGTGTGGCAACTGGTTCTTTCGTTTTTTGTTGTTCTACTTTATTAGCTGAGCTATCGTCTTGTTCAGCAAACGCCGTTAAAAGATGAAGTAGACTTTCTTCTACTTCTCTAACAAGTTCTATAACACGACGAATAACTTGCCCTGTTAAGTCTTGATAATCTTGGGCCATTAATACATTTGTCATTAAGCTTTGAAGTTCATCAGTTTTATGATGAGAACTATTCATAAACTTATCGATACTATGGCAAAGTTGTTTAAATTCACCTAGCTCAATCTCTCGACTCATTAGACGATCCCACGTCGGTTTTATATGGGATATTTCATCAGCCAATTGTTGAGCGATAGGCAGACTAGCCTCAACTGCATCCATTGTCTTATTTGCGGCGTTTTCTGTCATTTCTATAACATAATTAAGCCGTTTTTTAGCATCTGGAATAGCGTCGTTGGTTAAGTCCGTTAAACGAGCATCAAGCGCAAAGCCTTTAAGTGATTCATGCAATTGACGAGTCAGCTTTCCAACTTCAGCAAATAATTCAGACTGCTCTTTGGACGCGGTCTCTAAAATTAACTGATTAGCTTTGTCTTGCTCGTCATTCTCTAAATAAACGACAAGCTGACGAGCTTGTTCTAACGTAATCTGAGGCGCAGCAAGTGCTGACATAAGCCTCTCCCCCATCATTAGCCTAAGCGTTCAAAAACTTTTTCTAATTTAGTTTTTAGTGTTCCAGCTGTAAATGGCTTAACAATATAGCCATTAACACCTGCTTGCGCTGCGGCTATTATTTGTTCTTTTTTAGCTTCTGCCGTTACCATCAATACAGGGATATGCTTTAGTTTATCGTCAGCCCTTATTGCTCTTAGCAGATCGATACCTTGCATACCTGGCATATTCCAGTCTGTTACTACAAAATCAAAAACTTGATTCTGTAGCATAGGCAATGCTGTCGATCCATCATCGGCTTCTTGAACATTAGTGAAACCTAAATCACGTAATAAATTTTTTATAATCCGTCTCATCGTTGAAAAATCGTCAACAACAAGTATTTTCATGTTTTTATCCAAAACATCCCCCAGTGAGGTCTTAACCTTTGTTTACTTACTACTAATTTATCCAGTCATTGATTTTAGCTTTAAGCTTAATCATCGCCTGACCATGTATTTGACTTACACGCGATTCACTTACATCGAGTATATGCCCTATTTCTTTTAAATTCATTTCATCGTTATAATACAAAGAAAGTACCATTGCATCACGCTCTGGTAATGACTTTATTGCACTTAGCAAAGACTCATTAAACCTTTCATTTTTAACATTATTAAAAGGTTTGTCTAGCGCTAAATCTTGACCGACTGGAGTAATAACATCTTCATCAACTCCTAAGTCTTCAATACCAAGTATTTTACTTGCATTAACATCGTTTAAAATATGATGGTACTCATTTAACGAAATTTCAAGTTTTTCAGCAACTTCTATATCTGTTGGTTCTCGGTTTAAACTTTTTTCTAACAAAGTAATCGTTTCAGCAACTAGACGACTTTTACGATGTACTGAGCGAGGAGCCCAATCACCACGGCGCATTTCATCAAGCATAGCGCCGCGAATACGAATACCTGCAAAGGTCTCAAAGCTCGCACCTTTAGTTGCGTCAAAGTTTTTTGACGCCTCTATTAAACCTATCATTCCTGATTGGATTAAATCATCGAGCTGAACACTAGGTGGTAGTCGGGCTATTAGATGACAAGCCACTTTCTTTACAAGTGACGCGTGCTTTTCAACAATCTCATTAAGATTTTGTGTTGATTGATATCCCATAGCTCTATTCACCAATGTTGTCATAATCAGCCGTTTACTAGTTTCTCAATGAAAAACTCCAAATGACCAGACGGTTGATTGGGTATTGGCCATTTAACAGCCTTTGTTGCCAGCATTTTAAACGCAAGAGCTGCTGGCGAACTTGGAAATAGCTCAACAATCACTTTTTGACGACGTGTTGCTTTACGCATATTTTCGTCATAAGGAACTGTTGCCACTAGCTCCATTGATACATCTAAAAAACGGTCTGTAACCTTAGATAGTTTTGCAAATAACTCGGTACCTTCACGCATACTGCGGACCATATTGGCAACAATTTTAAATTTATAAACGCCGTGTTCTCGACTTAATACCTTGATAAGTGCATAAGCGTCTGTAATTGACGTTGGCTCGTCACATACAACAACCATCACATCTTGTGCCGCCCTTGAAAAGCTTAGCACCATATCTGAAATACCTGCAGCAGTATCAACAATTAAAATATCAAATTCTGTATTTAACTCGCTAAAAGCACGAATCAGACCAGCATGCTCAGATGGAGACAGTTCAACCATGCTTTGTGAGCCCGATGTTGCAGGCACAATTTTAATACCTGCAGGGCCTTCCACTAAAATTTCATCAAGTTCACATTCACCAGATAATACGTGAGATAAATTACGCTCAACACGTAAGCCAAGCATCACATCACAGTTTGCTAAACCTAAGTCGGCATCAAGGACTAATACTCGATTGCCTTGTTGGCCAAGTGCTATCGCAGTATTTAAAGAAACATTTGTTTTCCCTACTCCACCTTTACCACCGGTCACAGCGATAACTTTTACGCCGTTGTTATTGTTTTGACTCATTTTGCGCAGGCCGCTTGCTTGATCTAATACTGTGTTAATCATACATCCCTACTGTGCTTGACGCCACTGCTTGGTGCCTTGAATGTTGTGCTTTTGTTCTTTTTAAATATAGTTGCTCAGCCTTTTTAACTAGTTTTTCAGCATTTGCAACACGAATATCTTCTGGTACTCGTTGACCGTTAGTAAGATACCCTATTGGAAGGCGATTTTGAATCGCAATACTAATAATCTCACCTAAACTTAAAGATTCATCTAATTTAGTAAAAATACAACCACTTAGCTGTACTTTCTTAAAATGTCTTACCGTTTCTTGTAATACATTTATTTGCGCCGTTGCACTCAATACAAGATAACTACGAATATCTACACGCTGATTTCGCATTAACGTGTTTAATTGCTCAGTTAAACGCAGGTCTCTTTGACTCATACCCGCTGTATCAATTAATACTAGACGTTTATTTCGTAAATGATATAAAACTTCAGCTAATTCATTAGCATCTTTTACTTGTTTAACACCACAGCCAATAATACGACCGTAAGTGGCTAGCTGCTCATAGGCACCAATTCTGTATGTATCGGTTGTTATTAGCGCAACTTTATCAGCACCATATTTTTGTGCACCTAAAGCCGCAAGCTTTGCCACAGTTGTTGTTTTACCAACACCTGTTGGGCCCACTAACGCATAGACACCACCTTGGCGAAGTATTTCATTATTGGTTGTTTGCATTTGGTCTTCGACCATAGCTAGTAGGGCCTTCCAGCCTTGTTGGCGAGATACATCATCAGGTACAAAGCATGCCATTTGTTCGGCAACATCTTTATCAATACCCATGCCAACTAAACGGTCAATCATGCATGCACGAGTTGGATCGCGACGTGCCATATCCTGCTGCATTAATCCTGAAACTTGGTGCTCTAGTAACTGACGAATTGCGTTCATTTCTTCACGCATTGTTGTCATTTCTTCGCTTTCATTTGTTTTTGTTTGTTGGCGAGGCGCAGCAGAGCTATCTAAATCGTCGAAATCACGTTCTAAGTCATCAAACCCCAAGCTATCGGCTTGAGTTTGCGGACGAGCTGGGGTTTTGTTTTGAGGAGCAAACATATTTTTAGTACGCTGCTGAATAGCTGGCTCTTGATAGTTTTCAGTAGTATCAATACCTGATTGTGAAAACATAGATGCAAGCTCAGCAGAACGAGGACGAGGCGACTGACGCTCTAATAAAGCTTGTAGGCTATCTGCTACTTTTGCCTGTGGCTCTGTTTTAGGACGCTGTGGTTCAGGCTTTACAAAGTTATGCTGTGTTGAATGAGTGCGCGCAACGGACTCAGTATGAGGCTGCAATACCGCTTTTGGGGCTGCTTTGTCGTAATCAACTGCCGCTACAATTTCAACACCGTTAGCTAGCTTTTTATTCGACATAATAACCGCATCAACACCTAACTCATCTTTAACTTCTTTAAGTACTGTGCGCATATCTTTAGCAAAAAAACGTTTTATTTTCATGATTCAACCCCTTTAAAATCTTATTGTTGGCCTACAGAGCTGACAATCTTGATCTGTCTTTCGTCTGGTACCTCTTGATAAGACATCACTCTCAATCCTGGAATGGTGTACTTAACAAAACGAGATAACACAGTGCGTAACATTCCCGACGTTAGCAATATCGAAGGTTCACCGGCCATTTCTTGGTTTTGATGCGCTTCATTTAGTGACAGTTGAAGCCGCTCTGCAAGTCCTGGCTCAATACCGGCACCTTCATCGCCTGCATTTTGCAATGACTGATGCAACATTTGTTCCAACTCAGGCGCCAAGGTTATGACAGGGATTTCTGACGACATACCCACCGCATCTTGAACAATTAATCTACGCAGAGAAATACGCACTGCAGCCGTTAATACATCAGGGTCTTGGCTACGCGGGCCATACTCGACAAGGGTTTGAACAATTGAGCGCATATCGCGTATTGCAACACCTTCGTTTAGTAAGTTTTGTAATACTTTAACGATTGAAGTTAAAGGAAGTACGTCTGGTACTAGTCCTTCAACTAAGCGAGGGTGACTTTTAGCAAGCATATCAAGCAGGTTTTGAACTTCTTCATGCCCTAATAGCAACGCTGCACTGTTAGTTAATAACTGGCTAATATGAGTGGCAACTACCGTTGCTGAATCTACTACGGTATAACCTAGTGATTGAGCTTCATCTTTTTGATCCGGCTTGATCCATACTGCATCCAGTCCAAATGCTGGATCTTTAGTTTCAACGCCTTTAATTGGACCAAATACTTGTCCTGGGTTAATTGCTAGCTCATCACCATGCTTAAGTTCGCCCTCACCAGTTGAAACGCCCATTAGCGTTATTCTGTAAGCATTAGGATCAAGCTCTAAATTATCGCGAATATGAACAGGAGGAACTAAAAAGCCAAGTTCTTGAGAAAGCTTTTTACGAACGCCTTTAATGCGATTAAGTAGCTCTCCACCTTGAGATTGATCTACCAACGGAATTAATCTGTAGCCTACTTCTAAGCCAATAACATCAACTTGCTGAACGTCATCCCAACCGAGTTCTTTTTGCTCCTGCTTATTAGCTACATTTGTTCCAGCTGCACCATTTGCAGCAACTTCAGCTTCAACTGCCGCTGCTTTTATTTTACTTTGCTGTGTGTAGTAAGCTAGATAACCCAATAACGCACCTAAACTTAAAAAAGCAAAATGCGGCATACCCGGTACTAAACCCATAATGATCAAAATACCTGATGCAATAAAGAGCGATTTTTCATTACCGAGTTGCTTCTTAAATTGGTCGCCCATGTTGAGCGACTCATTTTGACGAGTTACAACAATTGCGGTACCAATTGAAAGTAGTAATGAAGGCAGCTGCGCAACTAAGCCATCACCAATGGTAAGTAATGTATATACTTCCATTGCGTTGCTAAAACTCAAATCGTGCTGAATCATACCTACAAATAAACCACCAACAATATTGATGATTAATATAACAATACCTGCAATGGCATCGCCTTTTACAAATTTACTCGCACCATCCATTGAGCCGTAAAAATCGGCTTCGCGAGTTACTTCCTCACGGCGGTCACGCGCTTGCTCAGCACTGATAAAACCCGCATTTAAATCGGCGTCAATTGCCATTTGTTTACCCGGCATTGCATCAAGAGTGAAACGTGCAGATACCTCAGATATACGCCCAGCACCTTTAGTAATTACCACAAAGTTAATAATAATCAGGATTAAAAATACGACCAAACCAACAGCGTAGTTACCACCAATAACCACGGAGCCAAACGCTTCAATTACTTTACCGGCAGAATCCCCACCGTTATGACCTTCAAGTAATACAACTCGAGTGCTGGCAACGTTAAGCGCTAAGCGCATAATCGTCGCGATGAGTATTACAGAGGGGAATATACCAAACTCCACCGGTTTCATCGTGTAAACTGTCACGAGTAAAACCACTAATGCGAGGGCAATATTAAACGAAAAAAGGATATCGAGTAAAAATGGCGGTAACGGTAAAATAACCATTCCCAAGGCAGCAAGCACAAGCAAAGGGGTGCCTACCCCTTTGGCATAGTCTTTTTTATCTCTGTTAAGTTGTTGTAATACCGCTTTAAAACTCATAATTCTACAATTTCAAAAAATTGACACTACATAGAATTAGCAATAACTATTCCAAGTTACTAAGTTAACAGTTTAATACTTATAGGCATCAGGGATGGGAAGTTTATTATTAAGCTTAGTTGGACGTTTACCGCGCCCTTTATTAAAGCGCTTAAGCTGAAATACATACGCTAAAACTTGCGCTACAGCAGTAAATAACTGATCGGGTATTTGCTCCCCTACTTCAGCTGTATGGTAAAGCGCTCGGGTCAACATAGGAGATTCTAAAATAGGTACTTCATTCCCTATTGCTACTTTACGAATTTGCATAGCCATTTCATCAACACCTTTAGCAATTACAATAGGCGCACCTGCGCGTTCGGTATCGTATTTTAATGCTACTGAGTAGTGAGTTGGGTTGGTAACAATAACATCAGCGTCAGGAACATCTTGCATCATGCGCTTTTGCGACATTTGTCTTTGTGTTTGCCTAATCCGGGCTTTTATTTGTGGGTCACCTTCAGAGTTTTTATACTCATCTTTAACTTCTTGCAGAGTCATTTTTAATTGTTTATGGTGGGTATAACTTTGATATGGTGCATCAATTGCGGCAATAATTATTAATGTGCAAGAAAGCGCCAAAAACATCCAAGCCAAAATATCTAGTGCATGAATAATATTACCTGGGGCTGGCTCTATACTTAAGTGCAGTATTTCATCAAAAAAAGTGTTAATTAAAAATACAGCAAACCCTGCAACAACAGAAAACTTCAAAATAGCTTTAATTAATTCAACAGCTGCTTGTGGGCCAAACATTCGCTTAAAACCTTTAAAAGGTGACATTTTACTTGGTTTTGGAGCTGCAGCTTGCCAACTAAAATTAAATCCCCCTAAAAGCGTGTTTCCTATTAAACCTGCAAATAAAATAATAAATACAAACATCGCCATAGGAAAAACTAAAGTGTCGGATACGCTAGCCCACACAGAAAACATCTTAGTCGTATCGTAGGTTTCATTTCGATTAAGGCTTAACATTCTTACCATTATATTATACAGCCCCTTACCAATCTCAGGGCCGTACATCAAAAGTGAAATAGCTGAGAAAATAAGTACAAACATGGTGCCTAATTCTTTTGAACGTGCAACTTGACCTTTTTTCTTAGATTCATCAACTTTTTTGCCCGTGGGCTCTTCTGTTTTTTCTTGACCTGAATCTTCAGCCATGACTTTCTCCTAAGGGGAACAACCAACTAGAGTACACATTAGTTCAACCATTTTTAACCATTGAAACTCAAACTGAATAATAAAGTTACCAAGTGTTGCCCAAATAATAATAAGTCCCGCGACCAAGGTAAACGGAAAACCAATAGAGAAAATATTTAATTGCGGTGCTGCACGCGTCATAATACCAAACGACATATTAATAACGAGCATAGCGGTAAGCGGTGCAAGTGAGAGTACCAGTGCTGTAGTAAACATCCAGCCGCCCCAGGTCACTATGTCCCAGTAATGATCTACAGACCACCAAGTGCCATCAATAGGTAGCACTTGAAAACTATGCACCACCATTTGAATCATCATTAAATGACCGTTAAAAGCAAAAAATAACAGGGTAGCCAAAATAAGGAAAAACTGGCCCACAGCAGGCACACTCGCACCATTAGAGGGGTCAATAACAGAAGCAAAACCTAAACCTGTTTGCATCGCGAGTATTTGCCCTGCTAACACAAAAGTATTTAGTAAAAGTATAGATGAAAAACCAATGGCAACACCAATCAACATTTGTTGAATAACGACTAAAATCATCTCAAACGAAAATAAATTAGTGAATGTAGCGGGCGGAAGGACTGGCACAACAACAAAAGTTACAACAACCGATAAACCCATTTTTATACGTGTAGGAACATTTTTAGCCCCCAAACCAGCCATAATCATAATCATTGAGCTGATGCGTACCAGCGGCAACAAAAAATCGCTCAACCATTGAATAACGACAGCAAAGGGGTATTCCACGCTTAACCTGCAATTTCAGGAATAAGTAATACTAAGCGAGTAAAAAAGTCCATTAGCTCTTGAGTAAGCCAATGCCCACCCACAATAAGCGCACTAATGGTAATTAATAAACGAGGTAAAAAGCTCAATGTTTGTTCGTTGATTGATGTTGCCGCCTGAAACACAGCCACAACTAAACCAATAATTAAGCCTGGTACTACAATTGCAGACACCAGCTTAATAACTAAAAAAAGCGCGTCACTTAGGATATCAACAAAAATTTCCGGTTCCATGTTGTACTCCTATTGTTGAATCACATTGATGCTTTGCATACTAAGTCCCTAAACCAAAGCTTTTCGCTAGAGTACCCATCACTAAGCTCCAACCGTCTACAAGTACAAATAACATAATTTTAAACGGTAAGGACACTATCATGGGGGAAAGCATCATCATACCCATCGCCATTAATACCGAGGCGACTACTAAATCTACGATTAAAAATGGAATAAAAAACATAAAGCCTATTATAAATGCGGTTTGTAGTTCACTAGTTACAAATGCAGGGATCAACACTATTAATGGTGTGTCTTCTGGCGAATTTAGCTGATCATAACCAGCAATCTTAGCAAACGTTTCTAAGTCTTTGAGACGCACTTGAGAAAGCATAAAGGCTTTCATTGGCTCTTTAGCAAGCTCTAAAGCTTGTACTGAAGTAACCTGCTCATTTAAGTAAGGTTCAATAGCTTGCTCGTTTACCTGCTGATAAATAGGCGACATTATAAAAATACTTAAAAAAAGCGACATGCCTAATAAGACTTGGTTGGACGGTGTTTGCTGTAAACCAATTGCTTGGCGCAAAATGGCGAGTACAACAATAATTCGTGTAAAAGAGGTCATCATAATTATGGCAGCCGGTATAAAACTCAGCGCCGTCATAATTGCTAAAACTTGTAACGTTACTGAGTAGTCCTGTGTGCCATCAGCGTTTGTTGTAATAGTAAGCGCATCAATTCCTTCTGCACTTACATTTGGTACAAACACCATGGCAAAAATAATAAGCAGCCACTTTATCATAGGTTTAATTCTTTTTATTTGGGGTTGATTGCGGGTTTAAGAGTTTACCAAATCGTTTAGCGAGTTCAGGCAGTTCTTTTTCACTTAGTGGGGTTTCTAACTTGTGTAAGTAATTAATACTATGAGGAGTTACACCAAGTAAATGCTGAGCATTGTCTATCTCAACAACCATTAAACGCTCGCGAGAACCTAAAGGTAGGCTTCTGACTACTTTAAATTCATCGCTGTTTGCTAAATTTGGATTAAGCTTTTTAACAAAAAATGCCAGCACTATAATTAGCACTAGCACCATCACAAGCGACAGCACCATAGAGAGTATATCCCCAGTCGGTGTTGCTACATCTGCTTTTGAAAAAACGGAACTCGTTAAAGCAACTAATAAGCTCATCGTAGTTTTTTGATCCGCTCTACTTGGCTTATCACGTCTGTTAAGCGAATACCAAACTTGTCGTTTACCACAACCACTTCACCATGGGCTATCAAAGTACCGTTAACTAGCACGTCCAACGGCTCGCCCGCAACACGGTCAAGCTCAACAACAGAGCCTTGGTTGAGTTGCAATAAGTTACGAATATTAATTTTAGAGCGCCCTACTTCCATTGAAATAGTAACGGGGATATCTAAAATAGTGTCTAGCTTTCGTTTTTCATCGCCACTCATTTCGTGTTTTGAATCACTTAACTCATCGAGCTCTGCAACATGCGCTTCGCTACTATCATCTGGAGCTTCGGCTTCTGCTAATGCTGCTGCCCATTCGTCCATTGTGTCTTGATCATCGCTCATACTTTTAACCTTTTAATCAATTACCAGTCTAAGTCTACACCGTCAGAGAGGTGTAAATCATCTTCTAGTTCTGCTAATTCTGCATCTGAGTCAATTTTCTTGCCGCCTTTGGTAAATACATGCAGCTCAGATTTAACTGAATCAGGTCGTTTAATTTTTTCACTAATTTGAAGCGCAACATTATCGCGAGAGCGACCCATCTTGGCTCTAAATGTAGGGAGTTCTTCAACAAATACGGTTATATGTTCAGGCATTTCAACCGGAATAATATCACCGGCTTTGAGTTCCATAATCTGTCTTAAAGTTAAATCGACTTCAAGTAACTGAGTCGACATATCAACCTCTACATCCATTATTTCGTCTCGAAGTGCTTTGCTCCAACGTAAATCGGTATCCTCAGTATCAGACTGAACACCCGCATCTAACAGTTCTCGAATTGGCTCAAGCATAGAGTAAGGTAGTGCAATATGAAAATCACCACCGCCACCATCAAGCTCAATATGGAAAGAACTAATAACCACAACCTCGGTCGGGCTTACAATATTAGCCATAGCTGGGTTTACTTCAGAATCGAGATATTCAAACGATACATCCATAACCGGTGCCCATGCTTCTTTATAATCTTCAAAGATAATTTTAAGGAGCATTTGCACAATACGACGTTCTGTAGGCGTAAATTCTCGGCCTTCTATTTTTGCATGATAACGCCCGTCGCCACCAAAAAAGTTATCTACCAAAATAAACACAAGTCGTGCTTCCATGGTAATCAGGCCTGTACCTTTTAAAGGTCTAAAACGCACCATATTTAAGCTAGTTGGAACAAATAGAGTATGAATATACTCACCAAATTTAATCATTTGCACGCCGTTAATAGACACCTCTGCGGTGCGGCGCATCATATTAAATAGGCTAATTCGCATATGACGAGCAAAGCGTTCATTAACAATTTCAAGTGTCGGCATACGACCACGTACGATCCGATCTTGCGAAGAAAAATCGTACTGAAGCGTACTTCCCCCGCCATCTTCACCGTCGTTTATATCTTCCTCGTCAACGTCATCAACACCATGCAATAGCGCATCAATTTCGTCTTGGGATAATAAATCGCTCACGCTAACCCCTTATTGCATCACAAAGCCGGTAA
This sequence comes from Pseudoalteromonas sp. BSi20652, assembly GCF_000239855.1. Taxonomy (GTDB): domain Bacteria; phylum Pseudomonadota; class Gammaproteobacteria; order Enterobacterales; family Alteromonadaceae; genus Pseudoalteromonas. The sequence continues at coordinate 24,510 of NZ_BADT01000104.1, forward strand.
ACAATACCCGCTCAATTACTTTGCTACCTTCAACATCCATTAAAGCTTTTTGTACCTTTTCAAGTGCAGAAAAACGAAGTGTTTCTTTACCCGCACTCGTACTTAACTCATCGGCAGTTGTAGTAGAAAAAACGCTCAAAAGTGTACCTTCTATAAGCGGAATATGTTTTTTAGCTGTTTCTTCATTTACTTCACCACGAACTAATAACTGTACTTTAATTTGTACAATTCTGTCGCGACTTGAACCGGGAACATTAAATACAAATGGGCGTGGCATCGCAACATATAAAGCACTGCCTATTTCAGCCGATGAACCAGAGGCTGTAGGAGCAGCATCAGTGGACACCGTAGTCTCTTCATCTAAGGTTTCAACTGGCGCATCCGAACCTGATATAAAAAAGTAACCCGCAGCACCGCCACCTATAATGAGAAGTGCAGCCGCAACAATTATTATTAGTTTCTTTTTACTTTTACCGGTTTCTTCGATTTCTAAACTTGTTTCTTCAGCCATCATGATTCCTTTAATCGCAAAGGTACTTGCTTGTTTTAGTTATTATAATAGCAGCACTTAGGCATAGTAATCTATTGATGATGAAGTTTGTTGTCGAGAACTTTGTGCAGTGTTATTTGCTTGCTCGTCGTTTTCATCATTAACTGACTTATTATTAGCCAAATTACCTTGGGTTCCACTCTCACTTTGCTCGGCAGTTTCACCACCTGATTGCCCATAAGAAATAGTACTTTCACCAAGCTCTAGCCCTTGTTGCGCTAACATTTCACGTAAGCGCGGCATTGATTGCTCAAGTGCTTCTTTGGCTTGCTGGTTTTGTACTACAAAGTTTATATGAGCTTGTTCTGCATCGCTGCGAATACGTATTTGCATACTGCCCATTTCGGGAGGATCTAGGCGAATTTCTGCCTCTTTATTATTAATGCTCAGCATTGAGCTAACGCGCTCTTGCAGTAATTTAGCTGCATCACTTTTAACAATATTAATTGCCTGCATTACACCAGGATCAATACTTACTTGCTTAACTTGCGATGTACTTTGTAATTGTTGAGTTTGTATTATTTGGGTATCGAATAAGCTCTGCTCGTAACTTAATGAGTCGTATTGGCTTAATGTGCTCACTTGCTGAGTATTTAAAGCAGCTGTAATTTGCGTAAATACTTGTGCTACGCGTGCAGGAGTTTGTTCTGCCGTTATTTTTTAAGCCCCTCTTTTTGTAATTCTTCAAGTGAATTTAATAAATCATCACCCTTAGTTGAGGCTGTTGTGGCTTTATTTAAATCAGCTCCTTCGCTTGTCGATGTCTTTAAACTTAACTTTTGGGGATTATATACTGTATTAGGAGTCTCTGACGCTACAAACGTTTTTGAGTCTGCCTTAGCGGTATCGGCAAGTCCTATTTCAATTTGAGCTTTTAACTCATTAACTGTTTGCTTAAGCACTGCCAACTGCTCGCCTTTAGGCTGCTCTGTTTTAATATAAGCGTTTAATTGCGTTAATAAACTTTGTTTTTCAGTTGTATTAAGTGAATTTATTTCTGCGCTAAAAGAGTGTTTTGTTATCGTGCTTTGCGTTTTTTCGTTATCAGTAATAAATTGCGCAAGCATTTGCTTAAGATTTGAAGTGTTACTAGTTGCGTTACTTGTTGAATCAGTATTTTCTGATACCTTAACTTGCGCATTAAGTTGTGAGCGCTGCTCAGGCGTTAAACTAGCAATAACATTATTAGCTTTAATTAAGCTCGCATCTTTAGTCATTAACGCATCTATTGCTGCATTATTATCATCTTCAGTTGCAGTTAAAGAAGACTGAGTAACGCCCGCTTTGTCGCTGAGTGTTGGCAAAACTATATTATCTTTATCAGCAGACTTATTTTGTCCTAGTTGCTCTTTATAACTCATTGGAGAAAATTCAGGTTTATCGAATATAGGACCAATGCTGTCATCGGGCTTTTTAATTGTAGGATTTAATGGCCCTTCAATAGCGTCGGCAGCACTAGTTTTAGGATGCTTGCCTACATTTAATGGTAACGAGTTCAAAGACAATGAGCTTAAGTTATCGCTTTTTGAATCCGTTGATTTAGCCGTTTTAAAGTCTACATTAGTGGCAATTGGATTTTGCACTGCACTGGCTGTATTCGCTTCTTCAGCCGATACTTCATCACTTGTTTTAGAAGATAAAACTACTGCGGTGGTTTCTAGCTCTGCATTTTCTGATTCTAAACTGTTAGTCGCATCGAACGGCTTATTAACTGAAGTGCTCATTGCTTGTGCTGAATTAATTTGATCAAGCATCTCAACAGACACAAAAGTAACTTCGTCCGTTGTTACTTCATCTAGCGCTACGCTCAGATTTTCATTTTCTTCTGGCTGTTTATGCTTAGGTATGGCAATCGAATTTTCCGCATCGGGATTTTTATTGCCTTTAAGCAAAGGCTCCATAGAGTTATGCGCTTCGTTTAGCTGACTTAAAAATTCCTCGCCTAAATCCCCCTCACTATTAGCTAAGCTATTGTCTTTAAAAGCTAACAGTGAATCTTTTTCAGAAGAAACTAAAAACGAAATGTTATTCATCGCCATAAATCACCTAATACCATTACGGCAATATGCCACCGCATACCGCCAAAAGTTGAATTTCACTGAGTAACAAAGCAATTAACGTGCCTAACTTATAACGCTTTACGACGTTAGAAAAAACTGATTAGCTGAAAATTCATCTAACTATTTTTTGCTCGTTTTTTGCCATTAACGCATTTGCTTTGAGTTTTTGATTTTCGATTAGTTTAGCAACTGCTTTAGCTTTAATTTGCTGTTTAAGCCATAAAGTTTTACGTTGAGTAACAACTTGCTTAGCGGTATTTACTGTACTTGCTTGTTGGCGAATTGCCTCTTCAATTTTAGCTATAAAAGCATGGTACTGCCCAAACCCCGCACTAGATAAACCCGACTTACCTTTTAGATGTAACTGCTGAGAGTATTCAAGTCTAAAATTGTTTAAACCTTGCAGCTTTTGTTGATTCGATTGCAAGTTTTGATTGGCTTGTAAGTAACTCATGCGCAAATTTTCTTCTTTATCATTTTCAATTTTGAGCAGTAAATCGAGTTTGTTTTTAGCCATTATGCTTGTCCTAGTAACTGAGCAAGACCTTGCAGACCATCATCGTAACTAATGACATCTCGCATACCTTGTTGTAAGAATGCATTCACTCTTGGCATCATATTTATAGCTTGGTCGAGTACTTGATCGGTCCCTTTTTGATAAGCACCTAAAGTAATCATATCTTTGTTTTGTTGATACATTGAATAAACTTGCTTAAGCACTCGGGCTTGTTGCATATGCGGCTCAGAAACAACTTGAGGCATAACACGCGAAATCGACTTTTCTATATCTATAGCGGGATAGTGCCCGCTGTCGGCTAAATCACGCGATAGTACAATGTGGCCATCTAAAATAGCTCGCGCTGCATCAGCAATAGGGTCTTGCATATCATCGCCTTCACTCAACACCGTAAAAAAGGCAGTAATTGAACCTTGCCCTTCACCGCCATTACCAGCACGCTCCACCAGCGCAGGTAGTTTAGCAAACACCGAAGGCGGATATCCCTTTGTAGCAGGAGGCTCGCCTACAGCAAGTGCAATTTCACGTTGCGCCATTGCGTAACGCGTTACAGAATCGAGTAATAATAATACGTTTAAACCCTGATCTCTAAAATACTCTGCAATAGTTACGGCGCTCTCACAGCCTTTTAAACGCATAAGCGGTGATGAATCAGCAGGTGCTGCAACAACAACAGAGCGTTTACGCCCTTCTACACCGAGTATTTCTTCAATAAATTCTTTTACTTCGCGGCCACGCTCACCCACTAAGCCAACAACAATGACATCCGCTTCACTTCCTCGGGTCATCATACCCAGCAGTACTGATTTACCCACACCTGAGCCTGCAAACAAGCCCATTCGCTGGCCTTGCCCCACTGTAATTACCGAGTTAATAGCTCGCACACCTACATCCATAGGCTTAGTGATTGGTCTTCTTGAAAGCGGGTTTATAGTATTTTGTGCAAACTTTAAATAATGCTCAGCATTAATTTTACCCAGGCCATCTAGCGGCCGGCCTAAACCATCAACCACCCGCCCCAATAAGCTCATGCCTACAGGTAAACCTAAGTTGTTAACCTGAGGAATAACACGCGCACCGGGTAATACACCAGAGATGTGGTCGTTAGGCATTAAGTATAAAGTTTGATCGTTAAAACCGACTATTTCAGCGTCTACAAAGCCGTTCATGGTTTCTATTTTACATTGACTACCAACGGGTGCACGTAAACCTCTAGCCTCAAGGGTCAGGCCAACAACACGCGTTAAAATACCTGCCACAGCAGGCGCTGGGGTTTTAATATGTTGTTGATATTGAGATAAGCGTTCGCTTAAAGGTGCACGTTGAGTTGACATAACACGCCAATAAAATAGTTAGATACCACTATTATGCAAAAAACTATCCAACGTTTCTTTGACACGTGTTTTAAGGGTCATGTCGAGTGACGATTGCGCTGTTTTAACTTCACAGCCACCGCGTTCAAGAGTGGGTTCTGCCATTAATTGCCAGTTATTATCAATAATGGTTTGTTCGCCGTAGCTCTCTTTTATGAGTTCTAAATCTTCGGGGTTTAAATGGATTCGTACTTTTTCTTGTTCAGCATTTAGTGAATTAATACTTTGCTTTAACGTATGTAAAATCACATCAGGCGATGTTTTTACTTCTTGATAAATAACAGCTTCAGCTAACATACTTGCAAGTTGCACTAACTGTTTTTCAGCTTGTTCATCCACCTTATCTAGCGGTGCATTTAAGCCCTCTAAAATGGCTTTTAAACTCGTTAACTGCTCTTCAATTAATGGTTTTACATCATCAAGACCTTTTGTCTTACCTTGCTCTAAGCCTTCTTTATAGCCTGCTTCTTTACCTTCACCAACGCCTTTTTCAAAGCCATCTATGTAGCCCTGTTCATGACCTTGCTTAAGGCCTTCTTCGTAAGCATCTTGTCTAATGCGTTCAAGCTCAACCATGGTAAGCGTAGGAAGCTCAGGTTCTTGCGGCTCATCAATAGGCATTTCTTCGGCTAATTCTTTTTTGTACAGCTCACTAAGCGGTGTGCCGTAAGCTGTAGAGCGATTGCCAAAGCTCCTCTCATCAGGTGCTACATCTGGAATAGCCCAATTTTTTAATAATTCATCAGCTTCATCAGCCCGAAGTGTGCGTCCTTTGAGTTTACTCATAGTTTACAGGAACTCCTCGCCGCCGCCGCCGCCGAGCTGAATTTCACCCGAGTCAGATAAACGACGCGCTGTTGATAAAATCTCTTTTTGCGCTGCTTCTACTTCGCTTATACGGACCGGTGCCATAGCTTCTAAATCATCAGCAAGCATTTCGGCTGCACGCTTAGACATATTGCCCAATATCTTGTCTTTAAGGGCATCGTCGGTGCCCTTAATTGCTTTCATTAAAACGTCTTGTTGTACTTCTCGTAGAATTGCTTGAATACCACGGTCATCAACATCCATTAAGTTTTCAAACACAAACATTAAGTCTTGAATTTGCTGCGACATCTCTTCGTCATGTTCACGAATCGAGTCCATTAATTGCCCTTCTACGTTGGTATCTAGGTAGTTCATAATATCTGCAGCAGCTTTTAAGCCACCCATTTTAGCCGCTTGCGCACCGGCTTGGCCGGCAAATTGTTTTTCCATGATTTCGTTTAGCTCTTGCAGTGCTGCTGGCTGAACTTCTTCAAGGTTAGCAATACGCATAGTTAAATCTAAGCGAACTTTTTCAGGGAACTGGGCAATAATTTCAGCTGACTGCTCTGGCTCTAAGTACGATAATACAATGGTTTGAATTTGTGGATGCTCATTACGAATAATATTCGCTACCTGCTTAGAGTCCATCCATTTTAATGAATCCAAGCCTTTAGCGCCTGAGCCCATAACAATTTGGTCAATAAGGCTAGCAGCTTTGTCTTCACCAAGCGCTGCGGTAAGCGCCTTTTTAATAAAGTCTTCCGACTGAAAACCAATCGTACTAAAGCTTTGAATTTGTTCTATAAATAAGTTATGCACAGCGCTTATTTTAGCTTGTGATAAGTCCTGTAATCCAGCCATCGCCATACCCACTTTTTGTACCTGTTTAGGCTCTAAGTGTTTAAGTATTTGCGCGGCATCTTCTTCTGATAAACTCAAAAGCAATATAGCGGCTTTATCTACTCCATCGAGCTTATCAACATCAAAAGCTGGTGGGAGTTGTTTTTGTTCTTGATCAGTCATCTTCTGTTAACCACGCTTTCACTACTTGTGATGATAGTTCTGGTTCGTTAGCTACAAGGGCACGAATTGCTTTGAGTAAATCTTCGTCGCCATGTAAATCCGGTAACTGCAGTGTACCATCACTTGAGAAACCAATCGAAGCAGAATCAAAGTCTTTATTTAGCATATCAAGTGTATTATCGCCAATATCTACGCCTGAGCTTAATGCATCTTCATCGTATTCTTCTAGTGTATCGTCTGGGTAAATCAAACGTTTAAGCATTGGTTTTACTACAGCCATTATCAATACAATGATAACTAAGGCTCCCAATACAAGTCGGGCTATTTTCATAAACCAGTCTTGTTCCCAAAGTGGCACTTCTATTGCTAAATTTGTTGCTTCGCGAACAAACGGCACAGTCACTACTTCAAGTGCATCGCCTCTTTGCATATCAAAACCCACACCACCTTGCAGTAAACGACGAATATTTGACAATGCCTCTACCGAACGGGGAGTCATGGTTGTTTCGCCGTTTTCTCCCACTTTAGGGACGTAGTCAACAGCAACTGATACGCTTATTCTTCGGATAACACCACTTTGCTGGCGCTTGTGGGAAATTGTTGTATCGAGTTCATAATTACGTGTGGCTTCTTTATGGCTGCGTGTTGGCGAGGTTGCTGTACCTGCACCACCTTGCCCCGCAACCTCAGGTATATTAGAGTTCAGCGGTGGCTGATTTGTAAGCGCACCAGGTATACCGACAGCTAGGCCACCAATGTTATTTTCTTCAAATGTGGTTTCACTTCTAACCGCTGGTAAATCTGGGTTATAACGTTTTTGAGTTTCCTCAATCGAGCTAAAGTCCATGCTTAAATCAACTTGAGCTGTATAGTTTGCAAGCCCAACAACCGGTATTAAAATACTGTCTATTTTTTCAAGGTACTCTTGTTCACGTTTACGCTCTAAATCGTATTCTTTACGTGAACGTGCTGCTAATGAGCTTTGCGAACCTGAATTTAAAAGCCGACCATTCTGATCGGTAACCGTCACTCGCGCAGGCTCTAGGCCTTGCACCGCTGAGGCAATCATATCAACAACAGAGTCTACTTCTTCTCGGTTAAGTGAGCGGCCTCGTTTGAGTGTTAATACCACGGTAGCTGATGGTTTTTTCTCTCTGCGGGCAAATACGTTTTCTTTAGGAATAGCTAACAATACTTTAGCGCGAGTAATGTTGTTAAGCTCTTCAATTGTGCGTGCTAGTTGTTGCTCACGACCATGCTTTAAGCGTTCACGCTCTAAGCGCTGGCTTACACCAAAGCCCATATCTTGCATAATAATATCAGTGCCTGATGTAGGCCCTTGATCTAACCCTTCGCGGGTCATTAACAATTTAATATTTTGGTATTCACTTTCATCAACCGATACAACGTTGCCATCGAGTTGATATTCAATTTTTTGCGCATCCAAAAAGTCGAGCGTTTGAATAAGCTCTTCAGTTTGCATTTTGCCCAGTGGGCGCATATCTGGCTGACGAGCCCAAATAATAATAAAAATCGCGATAGCTAAACAAATCGCTAATGCTATTACCAGTGTTACTTGGCGCAATACATCAACACCACTTAAAGCACTTAAGTAGCCTGACTTTTGTTCTTGTTGATCATCACCACCACTTTGGTCGATACCGCCGCCAGCAAGTGCTAGGTCTGTAGATTGGTTAGATTGCGCCACAATAATTCTCCACTACCTAATTAAACAGGCATGTTCATGATTTCTTTATAAGCTTCAACAAGTTTATTACGAACCTGTACTGTAGCCTCAAAAGCAACTGACGATTTTTGAGAAGCAATCATCGCCTCAGCAAGCGATACACTTCGATCACCCATTTCAACCGCTTTTACTTTTTGACCTGCATCTTGCTGTAGACCGTGCACTGTATTTAGTGCATCACTTAGCATGTCGCCAAACTGGGAAGTAGAAGTAGGCTGAACTTGAGTCGGCAATTTATTTATTTGATTATTACGGCCGGCTTCTAAAGCCATTGATTGCATTTCTTGAAATACAGCACTGTTTTGAATTTTCATAATTTATCTCTGACACGCAGTGAACTCTTACAAGTAATAAAGCACAAAACATGCCAAATAATTAATTGTTAAAATACATGCAGTTAGCTTTAAATTATGTGAGTCAGAGTTTTGACAACCCTAAGTTCGCAGCGCAAACTTAGGGTTTATAGGAGGTTATGCAGGAAGTGAAATACCTAAATCGCGCATTTGCGCTAGTTTATAACGTAAAGTTCGTGGGCTTATGCCCAACGTTTCGGCAACGTCTTTACGCTTACCTTGGCAACGTGCAAGGGTTTCTAAAATAATGCGATGCTCTTTATCTTTAAGCTCATCTTTATAGCTACCGGTATCTGCTGCTAGTAAACCTTGTTTAGGCTCATCCTCGGCATGCAATTTTTCATCGTAGTATGCCGAGCTTAGCGTGCTTTTATCAACGCCTTTATCTGCGTGAGCTAATTCTGTTGGCGATACTGTTTGCGCTGGTGCCAATGAAGGCTCCATAACAAAGTTATTAGCTACTAAGTTTTCAATAAAAATAGCATGCTCGTTTATTGTATCGCCACTTCGCAGTATAAGCGCACGCTGTATAACGTTATCAAGCTCGCGCACATTTCCAGGCCACGCGTGGGCCAGTAACTTTTGCTCGGCAGCTTTATCTAAATACGCCATGGGCTCTTTACTTTTACTGATATGGCGCTCAATTAAATGCTTAGCCAATACAATAATATCGCCAGGGCGTTGGCACAATGGTCGCCACATAAGTGGAAAAACATTAAGCCTGTAATATAAATCTTCTCTAAATTGGTTTTCAGACACGGCTTCTTTTAAATCACGATTACTGGTTGCCAAAATACGTACATCGAGCTGAATTGTTTTACGACCCCCTAAGCGCTCTACTTCACGCTCTTGCAGTACGCGTAACAGCTTTGCTTGTAGCCCTAAGTCCATCTCTGTAATTTCATCAAGTAAAATAGTGCCGCCTTGTGCTTGCTCAAACTTACCCGGACATGCTTGAATCGCGCCTGTAAAAGCCCCTTTTTCGTAACCAAATAAAGTGGCTTCGAGCATATTTTCAGGAATAGCCGCGCAGTTAATCGCCACAAATGGCTCATTACAACGACTCGACTTATCATGAATATAACGAGCGAGTACTTCCTTACCTGAACCACTTGGGCCAAGTACCATTACACTTGCATCAGAGCGTGCTACTTTACTCGCAAGCTCCAATAATTGAATACTAGTTGGGTCGGCAACAATAGGTCCGTCGGTTTCTTTTGCTTTTTCAGGCAAATAACGGCTCACCATATTTAACAGCACTTCAGGTGCAAATGGTTTAGCCATGTAGTCAATTGCACCTAGGCGCATGGCTTCTACTGCATCGTCAATTGTGGCGTACGCCGTCATCATTAATACAGGTAAATCAGGGTGGTTTAATTTAATACTGCGTAGTAAATCAAGTCCACTCATTGCACCCATTTGCACGTCGCTTACAACAAGCGAAAATTGATCTTTTTTAAGCAATATCATTGCTTGCTCAGCACTGTTCGCTGCAACACATTCAATACCCGACATTTCAAGGGTATCTATTAAGGCTTCACGAAGCCCAGCGTCATCTTCGACAACTAAAATAGTGTTACTCATAATGAACCTTCTAGTTTAGATGTTGCCTTAATAGGCAGTAACAAGCTAAAGCAGGCACCACCATGCGTATTATTAGTCACATCAACACGGCCTTGGTGCGCACTAGCCACCGAACTTACTACCGCAAGCCCTAAACCTGTGCCCTGACTTTTGGTAGTAAAAAATGGTTCAAAAATTTTATCGCTTTGGCTTAAATCAACACCTGGGCCATTGTCGCTTACACTAATACGAACCATATCTAAATCTTTTAAATCTCTTTGTGCGCTAATTTTTACTTTTGCACCGCCGCCAATAACTTGAATACTATTGTGCACAAGATTTTGAATAGCACTGGCCAATGCCGTTTTATTACCGACTATTTGTATATCTGGCTCTGGTAAGCTTACATCCAGTTCACTTTCATTAAGTGCGACCATCGCATCAGCGCCCGCTTTAACTTCTGTTAAAAGCTGCTGCATTGAAACTTGCTCAACAACTTGCTGATCGCCACTTTTAGCAAATAACAGCATGTCGTTTACTTGAGTTTCTAAATCTTTTAAACGCGACATTAACTTTGTTTGAAAGTTATCGCGAGATGCTTCGGGTAAGCGCTTAGACCCTAAATTAGCGGCGTAAAGCATAGCGGCTGAGAGCGGTGTACGAACTTGATGCGCCAGTGACGCAACCATTTTACCCAGCGCGCTTAATCGCTGCATATGTGCAACACGTTTTTGTAAGCGGCGAGTTTCGGTTAAATCCGTCATTAAAATAAGTTGCCCAGGCTCTGGTGCTAAAGCGGTAATATCAAGCTTTATTAGGCGCCCGTCTTTTAAAGACACTTCGTGGCCATCATCTTGATGCGGCCTAAAAGAGCGCTGAATAACATTAAACCAGCGTTCGCCTTCAAGTGGCTCGCCAAGCATATCAATCGCTATTTGATTCGCTTTTGCAATCAACCCTTTGCCATCAAGTACAACCACTCCTGCTGGCATGGTATCAACCAAATGCGAAAGCCAACTTGCTTGCTTGCGCAGATCGCTTAATTCACCAATGTACTCCTCTTGAAGTAAACATGGGTTATACTGATTTGCAGAAAAAAACTGTGGTTTAAGCACGCTAGCAAGGGCCATAATCAAATCTCGAATTGATGTAGATATATGTCTAAATGCACGATTTATACCAAAATTTATTTACATACTTATCATTAAGTTACATCAATAATTTGAGCGACATAAAAATGACGCACACAAAAAGGAATAATAATGAGTGAGCAAATAAAGTGCCGTTGCCCGTGGCTCGACACCACTAAACCCGACTACGTTATTTACCATGATGAAGAATGGGGTGTGCCTCTTTATGATGATACAAAACTGTTTGAATTTATCACGCTTGAATCCGCGCAAGCCGGCTTAAGCTGGTACACAATTTTAAAAAAACGCAGCGGTTACAAAAAAGCATTTGCTAATTTTGATGTAGATAAAGTGGCACAATTCACACAAGATGACGTTGAGAGACTAATGCTTGATGAAGGGATTGTGCGCAATCGCTTAAAAATTGCGGCAACCGTCAACAACGCAAAGCGCTTTATAGAAATACAAAAAGAATTTGGTAGCTTTAGTAACTACCAATGGCAGTTTGTGGATAATAAACCGATTATAAGTAATTTAAATAACGTTGAGGACTACCCAGCAATTACAGAGGCATCAACTGCATTTGCGAAAGATTTAAAAAAACGGGGATTTAAGTTTTTAGGCCCTACAACGGTTTACGCTCATATGCAGGCCTGCGGTATGGTTAACGATCACAGTAATGATTGTTTTAGAAAAGAAGAAATTATTGAGGCTTTTAGTGGGTAAGTGATTTATAGCTATAAAAGTGATTTGTTTACAAAGAGGTTAAGAGACGCTTCGCTTTAGAGAAGTAACGCGTAGGTTGACTATGGCTTCTCATTTACCCTCGTTTTTTCTATTTGTGAAATAACGTTTTATTTAAATGATTAAAAGTCTTGTTTTTCACGCGAGCAAGTCTAGCGTCTACAACAAAAGTAAAAACCGTGTAGGTGCGAATTTACTTCGCGCTCTTGCTAATATTTTTGAAGTAAAGTGCGGTATAAAACCGCACCTACAAAACGAGGGGTTATTTATCTACTGTGTTTGGCCAATTTATAACTAAACACTGACAGCTGCTTTTAAACCTTAATCTCTTGAGAGATTATACTTTTTCATTTTCTCAACGAGTGTGGTTCTGCGAACACCCAATATCTCTGCAGCGCGAGCTACAACGTAATCATAACGCTCTAACGCTTGGGTTATTAAGCTTATTTCGAGCTCGGCTAAATAATCTTTAAGTTCAATACCATCATCTGGCAATAGCCCACTACCCGTTTGGCTAAACTCAGCGTCAGGCTCACTCTCATAATCGCTAAAACCGGTGCTAAATATGTCGTTAAAGGCGTCTTTTTCCATTAACTCTTCAGGGTATTCTGGCTCGTAGGCTTCAACTTCAATGTAACGATATTTGTTAGGTAAATCGGGAATATCAACCACTTTTTCAGGGAACATAATAACCATACGTTCCACTAAGTTAGCAAGCTCACGAATATTACCAGGCCAAGCATGTTCTTTTAAGCTCTCAACTGCGCGCTCGGTAAACTTAGCGGTAGAACCTGTTTGGTCGTTAACACGGCGCATTAACTCTTTTAAAAGCAGCGGAATATCATCAGCACGTTCACTCAGCGATGGGTTTTCGATAGGAAATACATTTAAGCGGTAATATAAATCTTCCCTAAAACTCCCCTCTTCAATCATTGTTTCTAGGTTACGATGCGTGGCCGCAATAACGCGTACATCAGCCTGAATAGCCTTTGTACCACCAACACGCTCGTAGCTGCGTTCTTGCAATACTCGCAGCAACTTAACTTGCATTTGTAGTGGCATATCGCCTATTTCATCTAAAAATAGCGTTCCACCTTGAGCTAGTTCAAACCGCCCTTTACGCGCCGATATAGCACCAGTAAACGCGCCTTTTTCGTGGCCAAATAGTTCACTTTCGAGCAGTTCTGCCGGTATAGCACCACAGTTAACTGGTACAAACGGTCCATTAATACGCTTTGAAAGCAAGTGTACATTACGGGCAACCACTTCTTTACCTGTGCCTGATTCGCCTAAAATTAAAACATTAGCGTCGGTTTTTGCCACTTGTTCAATTAAAAAGCGAACATCTTTTACGGCCTCTGTTTCACCAACAAGTCCGTCAAAAGTTTTATGTGGTTTAGAATGCTTATGCTCATTTGGCAACATGCGCTGATACTGCTGGCAATCGTGAAGTAACTGCGTTGTCACTTCGTGATTAAATGGCTCGCAAATAAGCCCCACCACATTAGCTATACTTAATAGTGGTTTTAGCGTCTCGCCAATTAATAAAAACGGTAATGTTGGATAGCGTTTAATTAAGCTTTCGTGGTCAAGTGATTGCAACGCTCCTAAAATAATCATGCATTCTTGCTGCTGATATTTTTTGCACTCTTGCTCAAAGCTTTCTTCGCTTAATAGCTCAGAAGCTTCACCAATAAAGCTAAGTGAAGCATTTAATCCTATTGCGCGGTTGTTATTATTATCTAAAATCAAGATCATATTTAGCGAGCCGTACTTTCACTAATTTGTATAATTAGTTAAATTGTAAGCCAGTTCAGCATGGATGCAAGCGATAGCGGCAGTTTTTTGACATAAACGCCAAAAAACAGACGGATTGGTTAACTTAATAATACTTAATGATTAATTATTAAGTTAGAGTAAACTCAAAATAGACTCAGCAGATTGATTAGCTTGTCCACGAAGAGCAATAGATGCATTCGTCAAAATATCGTTTGAGACTTGTTGTGAAATTGCTTGCGCATAATCGGTATCTTGAATTCGACTTTTACTTGCAGCAATATTTTCCTGCTGCGTCCCTGAACCTTTAATGGTACTTGCCAACGTATTTTGAAATGAACCTAGTTCAGCACGCTGAGCATTAATTTCGTCGCTCGCTTGATTACTAATATCAATAGCAGCTTGTGCGCCTGCTTGAGTTGAAATATCAATCGTTACAATCGCAGCAGCAAAGCTACCGTCGGAAGGTGTAGTTTTTTGTGTTGTATTGGCATCTGGCCCCACTTGAAACGACACTGACTGACCATCGAACAAAGGCTTACCGCCAAAAGACGCGTTTTCAAACGTCTCTGTAATTTGACTTTGTAACTGCACCACTTCTTCTTGCAGTGCAAAACGGTCGCTATCAGTCAGCGCACCATTACCTGCTTGAATAGATAACTCTTGAATGCGCGAGACCGCATCATTCACACCACTCAAATTAGCTTCACTCACTTGAGAATATGAAATTCCGTCATACGCATTATTAACAGCTTGGCTAAAGCCATTTTGTTGTGAAGTAAGTCTATCAATAATTTGCAATGCGGCAGTATCATCTGCTGCGGTATTTACTTTTTTACCTGTTGCTAACTGCTCTGCAAGTTTGTTAGTTGTTTGCTGAGTTTGGTTTAAAAAACTAGGTGATGCTATTTGAGTTTTCATGACGTCCTCCTAATTACCTACTGATTAAATTATAGCTTAATTTGCCAAATTTTGTGCTTTGTACCATGGTTAGACTAAATTAACTTGGCACTTTGCTTGCTTAGTGGTTAAAGTATTGAGATGTGTATTAAAAAATCACAATTGCGTGTCATATAACGCCAATAATAAATAATTTGGGTAGCACTATGTTCGATAACAAAACTATTTTAATCACCGGTGGTACCGGTTCATTCGGAAAAAAATACGTAAAAACACTGCTTGAGCGTTACAATCCAAAAAAGATCATTATTTTTTCGCGAGATGAACTTAAGCAATTTGAAATGCAACAAGAGTTTGACCAACCTTGTATGCGTTATTTTATTGGCGATGTAAGAGATAAAGACAGATTAATACGTGCCATGCGCGGGGTGAACTACGTTATTCACGCAGCTGCTTTGAAGCAGGTTCCAGCCGCTGAATACAACCCTATGGAATGTATCAAAACAAATATTAATGGCGCTGAAAACGTGATTGATGCAGCCCTTGATAACGATGTAGAAAAGGTAATCGCTTTGTCTACTGATAAGGCTGCAAACCCAATTAATTTGTATGGTGCCACTAAATTGGCGTCAGATAAGCTTTTTGTAGCCGCTAATAATATTGCTGGCGGCAACCGCACTACTTTTTCTGTTGTACGCTACGGCAATGTGGTTTGTTCTCGAGGTTCTGTTGTGCCAGTTTTTCAAAAGTTTATTGATGAGGGGCGCGATCATATTCCAATTACTCATGAAGAGATGACGCGTTTTTGGATCAACCTACAACAAGGTGTAGATTTTGTTCTAACTAATTTTGAACGTATGTTAGGCGGTGAAATTTTCGTTCCTAAAATCCCTTCAATCCGCATTATAGATCTTGCAAAAGCCATGGCCCCTGACTTACCGCTAAAAATAATTGGTATTCGCCCTGGTGAAAAACTTCATGAGGTTATGTGCCCTGCTGATTTATGTTTTGAAACCTACGAGTACAACGACCACTTTGTTATTGCTCCTGGTATTAAGTTCAGTAGTCGCAGTAATGACTTTACCGTTAACGCGATTGGCGAAAAAGGCAAAAAAGTAGAGCAAGGATTTGAATATAATTCTCTTCATAACACGCATTACATGACGATTGATGAGATTAAAGAATTTAACACTCAGGCATTAAGTTAAAGCTGAATAAAATAAATGATTCCATACGGTAAACAACTAATAAGCCAAGCAGATATTGATAGCGTTGTGGCTGTTTTACAGTCTGACTGGCTAACTCAAGGGCCTAAAACACCTGCTTTTGAAGCTGCTATTGCAAACTACTGTAATGCTCAATACGGTATTGCTGTTAATAGCGCGACTTCTGCTCTACATATTGCATGTTTAGCATTAAATGTAAGTGAAGGCGACACTGTTTGGACGTCGCCAATTTCATTCGTAGCCTCAGCCAATTGTGCGCTTTACTGTGGGGCTGCAGTGGACTTTGTAGATATTGACTTAGCAACTGGCAATATGTCAGTGTCTGTCCTTGCTGATAAGCTTGTTAGTGCAAAACAAAATAATTGCTTACCTAAAGTCGTTATTCCTGTTCACTTGGCAGGTCAATCGTGTGATATGGAAGCTATTTACGATTTATCAAAGCAGTATGGTTTTAAAATCATTGAAGATGCATCACATGCTATTGGCGCACAATATAATGGCAATAAAGTAGGTTGCTGTGAATTTTCAGATATCACTGTATTTAGTTTTCACCCGGTAAAAATAATTACCTCTGCCGAAGGCGGTATGGCGGTTACCAATAATAAACCGTTGGCAAAAAAATTACAGCGCTTAAGAAGTCATGGGATCACTAATGATCCAAATGAAATGACTGAGCCAAGCCATGGTCCTTGGTATTACCAGCAAGTAGAGCTTGGCTTTAATTACCGAATGACAGAACTACAAGCTGCACTTGGCCTCAGCCAACTTGATAAACTTGATGAATTTGTTACTACCAGAAACGCACTCGCTATTTCATATTCTAATGCGTTTGAAACTATGCCTCTATCGCATCTAACACAACTCACAAAATGTTATTCAAGCTACCATTTATACGTAGTTAAACTTGCTGACGGCCACAGCCACCTTCATAGGCATATTATTGAGCAATTGAGAAGTAAGGGCATTATTAGTCACCTTCACTATATTCCAATACACACTCAACCTTTTTATAAAAAAATGGGCTTTAAAGACTGCGACTTCCCCAACGCAATGAAATATTATAAAACAGCATTTACTATCCCTTTGCATCCTCAACTTACAGAGCAAGAGCAAAGCTATATTATTGATGAGATTGGTAAATTACTGTGAAGCTAGCACTAGGTACTGTTCAGTTTGGTGTTGACTACGGAATAAGCAACACACTTGGCAAAACACACCAGAAAGAAATAAAAAAAATACTTAACCTTGCCAAAAGCGAAAATATAACGACCATTGATACTGCTTCAGCCTATGGTAATGCTGAAAAAGAATTAGGCCAGTGCCCACTAAGTTCATTCAATATAGTTAGTAAAATTCCTCCTATATCTAATTTAACCAATGTTGATGATTTTATAACAAAAACTGTTAAACAGTCTCTTTGCGACTTAAATTGTGACGCTTTATATGGATTACTACTTCATCGCTTTGAAGATTTTAGTCAATTCCCTGTTGCACTTGACTGCTTAAAGCAAATTAAAGCAGATAATAAAGTAAAAAAAGTGGGAGTATCTTTATATTCCCCAGAGCAGCTTAATAATGATGTATTAGCATTTGCAGATCTAATTCAGTTACCACTTAATATTCTTGATCAACGCTTCGTTCAATCAAATTCATTAAAACAACTAAAAGCTGCAGATATAGAGATTCATACTCGTTCAGCCTTTCTTCAGGGATTATTGCTAATGCAAAGTGGCACTTTCCCAGATTATTTTAAACCTATTGCTCCTTTATTAGAAAAGCTTACCACGCTGAGTAATCACTTAAATGTCTCAAAGTTATCGCTAGCATTAAATTACGTGGTTAATATTAATGAAGTAGACAAAGTGGTTGTAGGCGTCAACAACGAACAACAACTTAATGAAATTTTAAGCTGCTTAACTTCAAGCTTATCCAATATTGATTTATCTGAGTTTAGCCTACTTGATGAGCGTTTTATTAATCCAGCACTTTGGCAATCAAACTAATAGAGATTGATAGTGAGTATGTGCTCTCGTGCATGTATCAATTAATTTAACTGTTTCAACAGGCCCCACGTTAAATAAGCAGTCAATCACACTCAAATGAGATATAAATTCCCCCTTAACTTGTGGGTATTTAGGGTGGATAAAGTTTTGATAAAAAACATCAATGCCATTTTTAACTAATGCCCCGCCTGGGGTCTCTTTTTCAATGTAAGCTTGCGCGCCGACTGGTGATAAATAAGTATCACATTCTAACTCATTACAAATAGATACTAGCCGAGCATCTTTAACACCAGAAACGTCTTTAAGCTGAGAAGCTATAAATGTTGGTGTGGTTATATTCATGAACCCCATCAATACTCTAATGATTTTAATATTCATTTGAGCCAAGCAAGTAATACTCTCATCTTTATAAATGGAATCTAATAGTGGAAATAACGAACTAAAAAACGGCGCTTTTGCGTAGCTTTCAGCAATGCTTTTAAGATGCTTTCTTCGCCAAGGATTTGCACTAACAAATTGAGTATTTTCAATTGTTGCTGTCATCCTTCCTTTAGGGGTACTTACCGGACAAGTCAGCATAAGTTCTTGCTTACCCGATTTAATTTTATTTCTAACATGCCAATCACTTTTTTCAAGCTTTACGTTATCTAAAAAAACGAATTTATCGGCGCTATTAATTAACCCAAAATAACCTAACCAGGGTAAGTAAGTAGGCTGCATCATACTCAGTAACATGTTATTTCGCTTTTACTTAATTGCATTGTAAATTCATAAGGGTAACCACCTGGCTTAGTAACGTAGTCATGCTTTAAGGAAACAAAAGGTGTCATTGTCGTTTTGCATAATTCAAATAATTCTAAGGGTGATACATAAAAAAGAGCTTCATTTTTGAATTCTACAAATGTCGATAACGCATTAAAAATAACCGACTGCTCACAGTGCTGAATACTTTTTTGTAAGGTAAGCGTTAAGAAGCCTATGTTATCTGTCATTTTATTATTGAACACACCGCTAATAAGCACATGGTCATAGCCTTGTGCTATCTCATCCTCGTATATATCAAACTCTTTGAACTGAGCTTTTGTATCAGAGCTAAACTTGGCATTTGCGGCGTCTATAAACTCTGGCACAAAGTCATAACCTAAATACTCACCGGTAAAACCATTTTTTCTTAGATACAAAAGCATATCACCCAGCCCACAGCCTAAGTCAATAACTCGGCTACTTGATGAAATCATATTCAGAAATATCGCAAATCTTACATTTTGTGATTCTTTTGATACGTGCTGTACTGATTTGTGGCTGTCACCATACTCTTTATACAGAGACTGATAATACGACTTTAAAGTATTACTTGTCTTGGTAGTCATTTATAAACATTACCATATTGGTTAATTGCTCTTGAGGTGTTTCGGGACGGACAAATAAATTTATAATTTGATCATCAATCAATGACGCATTTGGATAATGTCCATTGGTTTGTAATTCACCTAACGATTTATAATGCTTAGTAAAGATCATGCCATTCTCTTTTGCTTTAGCTAGAAAGTGAGTTCTATTTTTTATGAGTAAAGGGTAGCGCCAATAGGTTACTTCAGTATCAAAACGTGCTTTTACAAAAAGCGAGTTAGTAATGTAATTTTGCAGATAATCTACATTCTTTTTTCGCACTTGCATTTGCTTTTTTAAATTTAAAAAGCAGTCATTTAATTTTTCTATTTGTTTTACGTCACTAAATTGAGCCATTTTATTCTCATTTAAAAACATCTTAGCGCGTTCAAATAAACACTTTGAGCTAGTTAAAACAGCTCCACCATATTGATTATCAATAGGTTTATCATACCCAAAACTTAAAATAGAGAAGTCGCCAAAGCTACCTAACGGTTTACCTTTGTATGTACTGCCATACGACAAACATGCATCTTCTATAAGTGTAATGTTATTGTGTTTTGCAAACTTTGCTATTTCATCAATTTTACAATAGTGTCCGTAACCATGAACAGCCACTATTACTGATACAGAATCATTAAAAACAGCTTCTATATTAGTGACCTCCATAGACAAAGAGCACAACGAAACATCAGCCAAAATAACGTTGTAACCTGCCATTTGAATAGCAAACAAAACAATCGGGCAACAGCTTGCAGGCATTATTACTGAGCTACCCTTTGGAGCCTGTGAGGCGTTGAGTGCTGTTATTAGCGCAAAGCTTCCAGAGCTCGTCAATAATGCATGCTGGCGGTCAAATGCAGTAGCAATAAGGCTCTGTAATTGAGTTAAACCCATAATCTCAAATCCTTGCGATAACGGGATAAAGGAAAGCCTTCTGGTTGAGTAAGTATTTCTACTTTCTTAACACAATGCTGTAAATCGGTTTTTAATTGCTCAAAAGAAAAAAAGCGCCACTGAGAATAACGATGTATCAACGGAATCGTTTTTTCATATTCCAGATCACTTGCACTTTTTATATCATGCTCAAAGTGTTTATCGAGTATATCGCCAATCAAAATTATACCTCCGGGCTTGCATACTCGTATCATTTCTTTAATCACATCAAGTGCATATTGATAGCTTGGGAAGTAATGAAAAATACTGTAACTGAGTACTCTTTCAAACTCATTGTTGTCAAATTGCAGAGCATTCGCTTGTGATTGATAAAAAACGGCTTGGGGGAGTAATTTTTTTGCTTCATTTATCATTGCTTGAGAGTAATCAACACCTGCATACTGGGAGCATTTGTGTAATTTTGATAATAGTAAGCCGTTACCACACCCTACGTCTAAAATACTATTACCTTGCGCTGAAAACATGAGTTTTTGCTCAACATCATCGATGAGCGCCTGCCAAAGTGTATCGTCAAAGGGGCGCCCAACCTGTGCTTTAAAATCACTGTTTATACGAGCAATTTCATCCCACTCTGCTTGTTTAGAATTAAACTCACTCATTTGATACCTTTATAATTTCTTGTGCGAATTGCTCGGTTGAATCGAGGTAATATGATGATAACATTGCGGCTCTTTGCGCCAGAATACCGGTGTGTAAAAACCGCTCAATGTCTAATGTTAAGCTTTCTAACGTTGCATTTTCAGCAAAACCCAAATCAAAAGTTAAATGTGCTCTGGCAAGTTCCAAAGTGTCTGTATATTGTTCTCTCGTTTGCGAGATAGCACAGTTAGGTATAAGGCAAAAACCGGCTTCATACTTTGTTAATCCCCCGCCATTAATGATTAAATCGGCTTGTTTGTAAACAGCAGACATATCATCAACGAACTCTAAAGCTTGGTAAGTATTATTTTTTAAACTAATAAAAGGGGCTTTTTGATCTAATAAAATAATTTTTTTACCTACCAATATCTTATCTAAGGCATTTACAACATGCGTAGCAACATCAAATCGATCATTACCGCCAATAAAAACCAAAATAGTATTAATACTATTTTGAAAGTGCCCCTGTGAGCGACTTCGCCTTAATGATAATAACTCCTGGGCAAATGAAAAGTAACGCAGACCTAATCTATGTTTGGTTGTTGAGCGACAAAACGCCTCTGCGTTAAATCTAAAATTCACAGTAAGATCTATAAAATTGTAATTGTATTGATCAAAGTCGTCGATGATACATAGCTTCAACCCTATTTTTTTTAACTCAAATAATTGCTCACAGGTAAACTGATAGCTATCAGCAAGCACTGTCATATTTGACTCAAAAATAAAGTCACTGCCTGCTACGGTGAACCCAAAATTATTAATTCGCTGGGTAGAAAATTGGTCAAAGTCGCCAAAAAAAACAATCTTACTATAAGGCTGTAATGCAAAAGTCGCCCTTGCAACATTTAAACACCTTGATAAATGCCCAAAGCCTGTTTTTATAGTTCCGTTGCAATAGAAAATAAAATTAGCCAAAAGTGCAATACTCTTTTAATTCTTTATGAGCAAGAACAAGCACATCAGATAACAACCAGCAACGACCACTAAACCTACCCGACACAATAATATTTTTAAAAGAATTTATTAATGTTTCATAATTACGCTGTGTTGTAGTACAAAAATCATGTGTAGGTACTGGAAAAGTATTGTCAATTATTTGTACACATCCACTTTTCATTTTGGTATCAGACGTTAAAACTCCCATATTTTTTAGATCAATAACACCCTGCTCTAATGTGTATGTAGGATCTGCTTTGTACCTTAATACCTCTGCCGATACTTGATACTTATCGCTATGCCTTAAATTGTTATACAGTGTAACCCTAAAAATATCCGAACATGGGTCCCAGTTCCAAAGATAATGCGATTCTTTATTTAAAGGCTGCTTATCAAACGTAAAATGTAAGATATTTGCAGTCCTAAATATAGGTTTATAATTCGCGATCGGTAAATTAGCGGCTTTTAGTGCAAATACAGGCGGCGCACTCCAAAATAACAAGTCGCACTTAATACGTGAGCCATCATTAAGGCTAAACGCAGTAACTAAATCATCTTGATATTCAATATCTACCACTTGACTATTACAGCGAATTTCAACTCCTAAAGATTCAGCTTTTGCCTGTAATTGATCAATCCAAGTTTGCGCGCCTTTAGAACTATTTGGGTAGTAATAATTTGGAAGGTATGAACCTTGCTCTGCAAGTAATGCTTCAAATTCAGCGGCACTATGATAGCCAAGTTTTTTATCAAACTCTGGATGTTGCTTCAACACGCGAGTCAAAGATGCATTGAATGCTTTTATTCTTGTAGCACCAAAATAATTAATGCTGGTATTTTTAGCTAAATCAGTAAATGCTACATCGCCACCATAAAGCTTATTAATAACCGGTTTTGCAAGGTACTGATAGAACACTACACCTAAAGTTTCACATAGATATTGCTCAATGTTATTGGCCTCAGACCCTGATGTGAGTGACATAAACTCACCAATACCCTGTTTATAAAGTGCTGAATCTAATTTTCTTGCATCAATTGTTTGTGTTTCTAAATCCCACTTACCTGCAAAGTAATTCCCTGTTTTAAGGTGTTTAAATGTATGCCAATTTTTAGAAAAGTGAGGGTGGTTGAATAATATCTCGTCTATTTCAGCAACACCGGTGCTAGCTGGAATATGTGTGCCTTGGTCGTAAAAATTACCAGCATCGTCAGTGACTGAGTTCAACAAGCCACCTAACGATTCAGACTGCTCAATTAATACAACGCGATCGTAATGCTTGCGCAACAAAATGCTTGCCGTTATACCACAAATCCCACCACCGACCACTGCACATGTTTTCATAGCTAGCCTCTTAACTTATTCGTCAACGCAAAACTAACTCTATCACCCAGCTCTACATCGCTTGTTAAACACAGTCCTAGTACATCATCAAAATGCTTGGTGTGTAAGCCAAAGCCTGGCCTAACCGATTTGATATCGTGTTTTGTAATAACATGACCCTTAGGCAAATCCTTAGCAAAATAGAGTGAGCGCCTAGCTAACATATTTTTTTTCGCTGAATCTGTTATGTCATAGCTCACTGTACCTATCGCTTTTTCGGCGTCTCTTACTGACCTAACCAGTGATGAAAATTCGTCTTTATCTAATGAGAAAAAGGCGTCTACTGAGTCGTCAGATTTATCAATAATAAAATGCTTTTCAATTATTTTTGCACCCAATGTAACACTTACTATCGGTGAAATAATCCCTTGTGTATGATCAGACAAACCAGCAATACATTTAAATCGTTTAGCTATATCGGAAATTGTTGCTAAGTTGCATTCTTCTAATGGGGTCGGATAAGCTGTTGTACACTTTAAAATTGCAATGCTATCACACCCATTATTGCGCAATGTACTAACCGCAAGTTCAATGTCATCTAACTCAGCAATCCCTGTTGAAAGAATCACAGGTTTACCTGTTGCAGCAACATATTTCAAAAGGGGAATATCTGTTATTTCCGGCGAGGCTATTTTATATACTGGTGTATTTAATGATTCGAGTAAATCAACGGAAGATTCATCAAATGGGGAAGAGAATATATCAATTTCGCACCGCTTGGCCTCTTCGAACAGCGCCTGATGCCACTCCCAAGGTGTAAACGCTTTTTGATAAAGTGAGTGCAAAGACACATGTTCTTGCCAAGGGTTGTCACTAGGCAAACAAAAATCTGGTTTTGAACAATTTAGTGTAATTGTGTCTGGCGTATAAGTTTGTAGCTTTACAGCATCTGCCCCAGCTAACTTAGCTTCAGCGATTAATTTTTTCGCTTTATTTATGTCTCCACCATGATTAGCAGACATTTCAGCTATGATGTAACACGGACTATTTTCATCGATTGTTTTATTGTTAATTTTCATAATAAGTCCAAAGCTAATTATTGTTGTTCATTTTGTAATGAAATAGCTAACCCTTCGTTACGAATAACTTTGTTATTAATCTGTTTAATATGAGGATGAGCATCAAGTATATTTTTTATGTTTTGATAGTTAATGTTAACAGTATCATTAGTAAAACGTGCTAACTCTTTAATAACCTGCCAATCTTCAGGTGTATCTAATGTAAACCGATAGCTGCTGTCATCTGTCGTGTTTTGCATTTCATAGGTAGAAAATTGATTTAGTTTATTTTCGTAAAAATGTAACGTCACGTGTTCACGTTCAGACTCTCTAAGTTCAGCCGTATCTAAAGAGGACAGTAAGCTCGATTTAAAAACCTCACAATCAACGCCTTCGGCAAATTGTTCACTCAAAAAAGCATAATCAACCTGTTTTTCAAAGTATGTCTGCAATAATAAATCACAAACGCCAGCATCTACAAAAGGTGAATCGCCTGTTATTCTCACAATATGGTCTGATGGGTATGCCTGGCTTGCTTGCTGAAAACGCGCTAAAACATTCTCCTCTGAACCTCTAAACACGTTGATATTATGGCGTTTGGCTAACTTAACCAACTCATCATTTTCTACGTTAAAAGAAGTAAGAAGAACAATACTATCTATGTACCTAGATTGTTTTAAACGCATAACAATGTGCAAAATAACGGGGATCCCATTTAATTCTTTTAACACTTTGCCTGGTAATCTTGACGATCCCATTCTCGCTTGAATAAAGGCGGCAACTGATTTCATTAATTTAACCTTTGAAAGCCACTGTGGCATACCGGACCATTGATTAGGCTTTCTATATCTGCATTACTGTCTAGCGACTGCTGAAGAAAACAAAAAACATCTCTTATTGCATCAATATATTTATCGCAAAGCTCATCGGTATGGGCGATCGAAAGGTAAATAACATTACTCGCTAAAAATCCTCTTTTAAGCATTTCTTGGGTAAATAGTGTTTTTAATGCCAATGCATGATCACCTGGAAATATAAATATAGGGACACTATCAATACCTATAATTTTTAGGTTAAAGCCTGTTTGAGTGACCACTTCTTCAATACGAGATTTTAGTCTTGCGCCAGTTTCATTTAAGCGTTTGGGAATATTATCTCTTTGAAATATTTCTAATGTTTTTAACGCAGCTGTAAAGCCAACTCGTTCGGTCCAATAAGAACTACTAATGAAGGATTGCTGCGCTGCATCCATCACTTCAGAACGACCTATTATAGCCCCTATTGGATGGCCGTTACCCAGTGCCTTTCCTAGTACACAAATATCTGGCTCTATCGACGTTAAAAGATGAGACGCCCCTGTGTTAAGTCTAAACCCTGAGGATATTTCATCAAAAATTACAACGATGTTATGTTTAACAGCTAAATCTTTCACAGTTTGTAAAAAGGCAACATCCGGCAATCCATGACGAAAAACTTCCATCATAACAACGCCAAGGTTATCACCGTGAGCATCTATGATTGCCTTAAAGCCATCAATATCACCTTCCTTAAATGGCACCACAGTATTTTGTAATTGCTTAGGTACACCAGCAGGCCTTAAACCAGGTAATAACTGCTCATCTAAATTTCCAGCGTCAGTTATATTTGTTGCTAAGTACCAATCATGCCAACCATGGTAGCCGCAAAAGGCAACAACATCTTTTTTACTATAGGCACGAGCAATTCGCACTGCTAACGCACACGATTCGCCGCCAGTACGAGTAAAGCGGACCGCTCCCGCCCAAGGGTGTATTTCAATAAGTTTTTCTGCTAATTCAACTTCTTCATGGCAATTCAAACTACTCATACTTCCGTTAGAAATCGAACTTATTACCGCATCGTTAATTTCATCATTAGCATAACCTAAAGAACTAGTACCAATTCCCATAATAGAGAAGTCATAGTAATGATTATCATCTAAATCCCAAACTTCACAGCCTTTAGACTTTTTATAATACGCAGGCCATTGATCGGGTAAAAACATTTCGGCACGCTTTGAAAGTAATTGATTTCCACCTGGAATAATTTTTTTGGCTTTTTGCCACAGTTCAGCACCCGAATTGCTTTTTGATGACATGTTTTTTCCTTAGAAATAATAAGTTTAAATTATTTATACCAATTCGCTTAATTAGGTGATCTATTTTTAGGGTGGAAAAACGTGTTGATAGCTAGGCAAAAAAATTCGCTATTAAATTGTTCTAAATAAGAATTTTTAACAAAGGTAACAACACGTTTAGCCCCGCAAAATGATTAAGTATTATTGCGGATTGGTATTTTTAACCATTATAATGAAATTTCGCTTACGCTCTAATAACTTATCGGCAATTTTAAGAAAAGGCTTAGGAAGAATAGATATTTTTTACAGAAGTGATTTTTTCATAAACAAACCATGGTCAGTTTGCTTGCTAATTTCAAAACCCAATTTATTATAAGCAGAAATTGCGGGGATATTACCCTTATCGACACCCAGTATGATTTTTTCTATATGAAAGTTTTTAGCTAAGTAATCTGCACTTGTAGAAATAACCTCAGCTGCAACACCTTTACCACGCCACTTAGCCTCTCCTAATAAAATCCCCATCGTTGCAGTTTTATTAACTAAATCTATAGGCTCATACTTTATATTGCCGATATGCTCACCATCAGCAAAAATACCCAACAAAATAGCTGCTGGGTCTTCATTTTTAGTTTTTATGTAATCTTTCAATTCGTCTAAAGATGACGATGTATAGCAAATAAACTCTTTAGCTTTACTATCGTCAAACCAGCTGAGATATCTATTTGAAGCATGAGCCTCAGTTAAGTGTGTAAGAACAAATCGTTTACTCTTAATCTGCATATCTACTAGCTCACCGATGGCTTTGAGTAGTCGAAGCTGTAATCGCTTAACTCATCCCAACGATCTCTGTATTGCTGTGGAGCGTCAGCAATAAAATCTCGCCAGAGTGTTTTAGCTTTTTCGTAGTAAGGCACAATCGTTTTCTCGTCGCCAAAGTTATAAAGTAGTGAAATAAGCA
Source organism: Pseudoalteromonas sp. BSi20652 (assembly GCF_000239855.1). Lineage (GTDB taxonomy): Bacteria > Pseudomonadota > Gammaproteobacteria > Enterobacterales > Alteromonadaceae > Pseudoalteromonas. Next base: position 51,638 of record NZ_BADT01000104.1, read on the forward strand.
CAGATGTAACATAAAGTGATTCACCTTCAAGCAACAAGAACAAGTGTGTGTATCGAGGATGGTTTTTAAATGAAAACAAATATCTTAAGCTTTCGAGTAACTGCTTCAAAGCCTCTTTTCTATTTAAAGTTGGTTTTTCCAGAATATCAGCCATTGTATTACACAACTGCTCAAATTCATCAAAATCCAAATAATCAGTTAAACAAACATTTTCATCTAAACCTGAAAATGGCTGTTCTTTTATATGTTTAATGACTTCATTTTTAGAGAAGTTAAATTCTTCTAGTAAAATATCCTGTGATCTCAACGGCATGCTGCCTTTTACAGCCGAACCATCACTACAATTATAACAACTAATGTTAGCGTCTAATTTAGACTCTAAAAAACGCTCCATTTGCACTTTGCCTGTATGCATAAAGTGATCAGTAATTATATCTCCACCAAAATTACCAGGCACAATAAGCTCTCCACCCATTTTCAGTGGTGCATGAATTGTTTTGCCTTCACCAGAGTAGTAATAACTTCCTTTTGAATGATGATGATTAGGATCTTTATAACCATTATCAGTACCAAACAAATAAATATTTTTAAACTCCATACTGCCAAAGAAACTAAGTGCAGTATTACCAACTAATGGGTTGCTATAGCCAATCGTTGTCGTAATACGATTGTTTTTTAAAAACTCTGAAATATGAAATAAAGAGGTACCCGCTTCATTACCTTTCAAAGCCACTCCACACCAACCAAACAAATCAAGTACATTAGGGTACATTACATTTAGAACAAGTAAGTTTATTTTTTGGCGTGTCTTTTCTGGAATAAATGCAGTTAAAAAGTCTTCTGTTGCTTTTGTTCTTTCAAGTGCGACATGAAAATCTGGTGTTATACCTTGCTTTAATAATGATGTAGTCGCTGAATTACACGCAACGATAATAACCTTATCTTTTAGCTTTTTAATCGTATCAATATCGTTATCTAATGAAGGGCCATTCGCTACAATAAAAATAGGATACTGATTGTATTTATCAACAATTTTTTGCGAAGGTTTAAAAAGATTAATGTTTTTTTCTGAGTTATTAACAGTATGGGCTATACTCAATAATGCATCATCAAAAAACCCCCAGCCCATAAAGAATTGATGAAAGTTATCTTTAAATTCAGCAATGAGCTTATTTACTGACTCAGAAGGATAATGTTGAAAAAATAATGCACTTGCTACGCTAAAAGCACCAATATCGTTTGCTCTATTGTACAAGGCTTCATACATTTCTTGTTCTGGCACACCAATAGAAAAATATAGATAGCTGCCAGATTCATCTACTTTATTGAGGAAGCTAGCCCAGTCAAGCGTGAATAAACTCGCAAAAAAATAGTCTTCATTAGGTTCAAAAATACTAATATAGGCGGCATTAAAGTTATCAAAAAAACTCTCCAAATAATAACCTAAACCTACACCAAAAATAATTGCACTGGGTACATATTCAGCGAGCCCGTTAGATTTGTCTAAATCACGCTGGGCTTCGTTATAAATTGAACCAATATCAGCCATCAAATCTATATGAATGAAGTTTGTTTCATTTTTTATGAACTCTAACTGAGTATGATCGACCTTTCCTAATATTGGGTTTTCTAACATACTTTTAATTTGTTCACTAGATTGGAAGTGTGGGTCCTCACTATAAATAGGAACACCAGTGTCATAATCAACAAAATTAGCTGAGCCATTTGGGTTTAGGAATAAATTAAATTTACTGCTTGGCTGATGTGAACTAAATTTCTCAGCAATATCAGGGAAATACTTTTTAAACGCTACAATATTATTTTCAAAAATAACATTCGCTTTTTCTACAAAAGCGTCTTCATTTTGTTGTTTTTTGGAAATCGAATTCAGGGTTACTTCAATCTCGTTTATGGACTTTTGAGCTTCGCGCAGATCATTTTTAGACATGTGTATATTTCTTAAGGTTTTTTTGATTTTTATTGAACTGGGTAATATTTTTATGAACCTGTTTTTTACTAAAATCGACTTTATTAACTATGAAACGATGCCTTTCAACAATAGACTGTAAATGAACAATATTTTCATTTAAAAGAGCTTTGTCCATGCTCTGTATGTTTTCTAGTAATTGTTTATCTAATTTTGTTGCGAGTTCTAAATCTTCACTATTAATTGCGCCCTCTAACAGTTCGATTAACAATTCAAGCTTATCCTGCATGTGCGTTAATACCATTTTCAGACAAAGTTTTTTCTCTTACCTCGTATGGAATTTCATCCCATGCTGATTTTATCTCTTTTAATAAGTTAGAAACCTCAGTGACGATTTCAGGATCGTTTTTTATACTAGCATCTAAGAGACGATCAACCATATAGCTATATAACGAATATAAGTTATCTGAAACATCACCACCAGCGTCAAAATCAAGACAGCCGCGTAAAGCACTAATAATTGCTGATGCTCTTGAAATGTGTTCACTCTTAGCTTCTAGATGCTTTTTCTCAATGGCAACTTTTGCTAAAACCATCTTTTCTATCGCACCAGACATCAACATTTGAATAATTTCATATCTATCAGCACCAGCAACTTGGGTTTTAAGTGCTTCTTTTTGATAGTTTTTTACTTTAGCATTATACATAATTCACCTATTCTATATGAGTACTTATTCGATTCTTAAATGTTTAGTTATCTGAACGAGTAAACCCTGGAAGACTTGCCAATTGTGCGCTTAAGTAGGTTTGAGTTGATTGCATTTGAGCAAGTAACACATCTAAACCAGCATACTGTTCACGCAGCCTTGCCTCCAAAGATTCCATCCGGTACTGATGATTTTCAACATCATCCTCTAATTCCGATATTTGCCCATTCAAGCTATCTTCACGCTGCTTCATGATGCCATCGGAATCTATGTAGTTATTAAGCAACGTTTCAAACTTTGTGGCTATACCATTCTCACCAGCAAAAGCCTTGCCAATATCATCAAAATTATTATCTAATGAATCATTCAAACTTCGAACTAAAGATGACTTTTCTAAGTAACCCTCTTTGTTAACGCCAATGCCTATATCGAAAATACTCTCAAATGGTCCTGCATCTGTTAAATTGGTAGACAATGCATTAACGAGCTGTGAACTCAAAGAACGAATAGTAGAATCGCTATTTAGTGGTTTACCCACGCGCGATTGAAACCCTAATTGACCAATAACGTTGTTATAATTTGTAATTAATTCATCAACTAACGTTGTTGCGCTATCTCGGTCAAAATCAACTGAGAGCTTAGCTATTTCACCATCAACGCTTGCGCGTTTAGCGGTAATAGTCATGTCTTGTACGGCATCTTTGAATGTATTTGTATCATTAGTTATAGTGATACCGTCAACTTTTATTACGGCATCATTTGCGGTGTTTTCTGCAGCTATACCAATACCGCCAGCACCACCGGCATTTGCTACAGTGGATACACTATCAAGTTCAGCGTTATCATTAGTAATAACAAGATCGTTTCCAGTGCCTGTTACTGTAGAAGTCAAAACTAGCTTTGCTTCTGTACCCGTGTTAATAATATTTGCTGTAACACCAAAATTACTATCAGAGCTATTTATCGCATCACGTAAATCAGAAAGAGTAGCGCCTGCATCCAAGGTTAAATCGAAAGTTTTATCTGTGCCTGCTGAAAAAGATAACGTACCACCTGAAGCGCTTACAACATCTTCATTAGTAGCAAATAACCCATCTTCAGATAATGCTCTACTACCTTGAGCAATTGCAACCACCTCTATTTTAAAATCACCTGGTGTTATATCTGAGGTAGGTGTAACAGAGATAAGATCTCCATCATCACTTGTTGGCTGGGTTATATTAGCAACTCGTTTGTTGAAATTATCTGGATCAGCTAATTTTTCAATTGTATCCTGTAACTGCGATAAAGCAGATTTAACTTCACCAATTGCAGATAACTCGACCTGAAGCGCCTCATCCTTCGCCGCAAAGGCATTCATTTTAGGTACATTTTCTGCGTCAACTGAAGCCGAAATAATACTTTCCAAATCAAGACCTGAACCAATACCCGCAGATGTAATAAGAGGCATAATATAATCCTAAATAGCTGAAACGGCTTAAACTGTTTTATTAAACAGTAAACCTTTATTAGTTAGTTTATCGGCAAATTCATCTAAAGCTTTAGCTATTTCCCTAAACTCTTCGGTAGGGATTTCTCTTATTATTTCATCGTTACTTTTATCAAGTACTTTAATAATAGGAAGATCTCCACCATCATCAAACTCAAATTTTAAGTTAGTTGATGTTAACGGGATATACTCATTTAGCCTTTCTAAATTTTCTTTTACTTCGACAAACAAATCTTTATCTTTTTTGCTTTCTTGATCTTCAAGATTTTGAGCATTTTTTAAATCAACAGCTTCTCTTGCTGTTAAACCCGTGCCCTTTTCAATTTTTTCTTCTTTTACTGCATCTTTAATAATAGATGTATTTACAACACTAAGCCCATCTATCGTTTTTTGTGTAGAGTTTAAATCAATCATCTCGGCTACCCTCGAAACATATAATAAGACTATAAGCCACATTTAAACTATTTGCTTAGTCTAAAGTGGCTCATAGTTCAAATCAATTAACCTAAAAGCGATAGCGCTGCTTGTGGACGCTGATTTGCTTGGCTTAAAATTGTTTGACTAGCCTGTTGTAAGATCTGCATCTTAGTTAAGTTAGCTGTTTCTTGCGCAAAATCAGTATCTTGAATTCGTGATTTAGCAGCTGATAAGTTTTCAGATATATTTGATTGGTTACGAATCGTTGATTGGAAACGGTTTTGAACCGCACCTAGCTCGGCACGTTTTTTATCAACTACAGCGATAAGAGAATCCATGCCTGCAAATATTACTTGTGCATTTGCTTGGCTAGATACACTAATAGCTGTCGCTCTAAATGATGCTGCGAAAGTATCCGTAGTGAGAGCAGCACCACCAATGTCTGATGCACCTTCAGCAAGACCTGATAAGCGGTTTCCAGTTACAGCACTTGCCACTACAGCAATACCTGACATTGTAAAGCCACCATTTGCAGATACACTGTTAACTGCAGCAGTAGCACCTACATTTTGCATACTAAAACCAATAGTTTGAACAGCGTCCGCACCAACTTGAAATTGAGCATCATAACTACCGTCTAACAGATTTTGGCCACCGAATGTTGTATCTTCTGCAACACGGTTTACTTCTGATGATAGTGAACGAATCTCTTCTTGAATCGCTAAACGATCTTCATCAGTATTCGAGCCATTTGATGCTTGTTGAGCAAGTGTACGGATACGTTGAAACATTGACGTTACTTCGTCAAGTGCACCCTCAGCAGTTTGTGCGAGTGAAATACCATCGTTAGCATTTCGATTACCCTGATCCAAACCATTAACTTGTGATGTTAAACGGTTTGAAATCTGCATACCTGCAGCATCATCTTTTGCACTGTTTATACGCATACCTGATGATAAACGCTGAAATGATGTATCTAATGCATTACTTGATTTGCTTAATTGTCTTTGTGCGTTCAAAGAACTCACATTACTGTTTACATATAAAGCCATGATAGCCTCCGCTTCAAAGTTCGATGGATTACAACGGGATACCCCTACCCTGTTATAATCCGAGTATTTAGAGTACTGGATTTTTAGTCCTCTAAGTCATTTATCGCCCATTAAAGCAAAAGCTTTAGCTTTATTTGTATTTAATTTTTACTAACCTTAACTTTATTAACCCTGAAGTAAACTAAGTGCCGCCTGAGGGCGCTGATTCGCCTGCCCTAAAATAGTTTGACTTGCCTGTTGTAAAATCTGGTTTTTAGTTAAGTTAGCAGTTTCCATAGCAAAATCAGCATCTTTGATACGCGATTTAGCAGCAGATAAGTTTTCAGAAATATTTGCTTGGTTACGAATCGTTGACTGGAAGCGGTTTTGTACTGCACCTAATTCTGAACGTTTCTTATCAACAACAGCAATCATTGCATCCATACCAGCGAAAACTAATTGTGCATTAACTTGACTTGAAACACTTATATTACTTGCAATAAATGTTGCCGCAAAAGTATCTGTTGCTAAAGCAACTCCACCAATATCAGATACGCCTTCAGCTAACCCTGATAGGCGCTGGCCTGAAACAGCACTTGCGATACCTGCGATACCTGACAAAGTAAACCCACCATTAGCTGATACGCTATTAACTGCAGCAGTCGCACCAACATTTTGCATGCTAAAACCAATTGTTTGGACTGCGTCGGCACCTATTTGAAAGCTTGCTGAGTAACTACCATCAAGCAAATTCTGGCCACCAAATGTTGTATCTGTAGCAATACGATTTACTTCATCTGATAATTGACGTATTTCTTCTTGAATAGCTAGGCGATCTTCGTCAGTATTTGAACCATTTGAAGCTTGTTGTGCAAGCGTTCGAATACGTTGAAATGTAGAGGTAATTTCATCCATTGCACCTTCTGCCGTTTGAGCTAGAGAGATACCATCATTTGCATTTCGATTACCTTGATTCAAACCCAATATTTGCGACTGCAGTCGATCAGATATTTGCAAACCAGCAGCATCATCTGCTGCGCTATTAATGCGAAGGCCTGAAGAAAGGCGTTTAAAAGACGTATCTAAATCACCACCGCTTCTATCAAGCTGTCTTTGTGCATTGAGTGCACTTACATTGGTATTAACATATAAAGCCATAATATACTCTCTTCTTATCTGTCAAAGTTAAGTCACTGTCTCGTTTAAAGAAAGTGGATATTTGACAAAGTGACTAGATATGTAGGCGCTATTTTCTGCCTAGGGGCAGCTATCTGCCACTTTGTAAGTTAATAATAAACTTACAAAGATATTAGCAAGCATTAGGCCAACTTTAATTCAAAGGTTATTAAAGATCGATGTTTCGTTGTGTGGTGTGTTCTGATTTAAAATTGGGCAGGTAAAGGCAGTAGTTGTATAATAAAGAAATAAGGCCCGTTAAGGGCCTTATTATTTGATAAGTTTGAGAGCGGGTAACTGACATAAACTAATGGCATAGTTTATGCTAGTAAATATATGTTCTACAAATGTTAGAACGATTTGGATTAAGGCCTCCGCTGGCAAAATCCTATAGCGCCTTTGTTAATACCCCATTAAGCAAAGGCGCTTTCATTTCTTCTTCGTCAATACTTTGACTAATCTAATTATAAACCTTTCTATTAACCTAGTAAGCTTAATGCTGCTTGTGGGCGCTGGTTTGCTTGACCTAAAATTGTTTGACTAGCCTGTTGTAAAATTTGCATTTTAGTTAAGTTTGCTGTCTCTGAAGCGAAATCTGTATCTTGGATACGCGAACGTGCCGCAGATAAGTTTTCTGAAATATTCGATTGATTACGAATCGTTGATTGGAAACGGTTTTGCACCGCACCTAACTCAGCGCGTTTTTTATCTACTACGGCAATTAAAGAGTCCATACCTGCAAAAACTACTTGTGCATTTGCTTGGCTAGATACACTGATAGCTGTCGCTCTAAATGATGCTGCGAATGTATCTGTTGCTAGTGCAGCACCACCAATGTCTGATGCACCTTCAGCAAGACCTGATAAGCGGTTTCCAGTTACAGCACTTGCCACTACTGCAATACCTGACATAGTAAAACCACCATTAGCTGATACACTGTTTACGGCAGCAGTAGAGCCTATATTTTGCATACTAAAACCAATAGTTTGAACAGCATCTGCACCAACCTGGAATTGAGCATCATAACTACCGTCTAACAAATTTTGGCCACCGAATGTTGTATCTTCTGCAACACGGTTTACTTCTGATGATAGTGAACGAATTTCTTCTTGAATCGCTAAACGGTCTTCATCAGTATTCGAGCCATTTGATGCTTGTTGAGCAAGTGTACGAATACGTTGAAACATTGATGTTACTTCATCAAGGGCACCCTCTGCAGTTTGTGCGAGTGAAATACCATCGTTAGCGTTACGGTTACCTTGATTTAAACCGTTTACTTGTGATGTAAGACGGTCAGAAATTTGTAAACCTGCAGCATCATCTTTTGCACTATTGATACGCATACCAGATGATAAACGTTGGAATGATGTATCAAGTGCATTACCTGAGTTGTTTAATTGTCTTTGTGCGTTTAACGCGCTAACATTTGTATTTACATATAAAGCCATGATGTATCTCCTAAAGTAAACTTATCATTTACTCTCAAACTTATTAAATTAAGCAGTGGTTGTTATTTCAACGCTGTGCTTGGTTAATTAAGTTATCGGTCTAGAAAAAAAATCCTTTAGCTTTTTTTAAAAAAAATCACATTTATTTTTTAATCTATTGAATTTATTAAATTAAAATATAAATAATTTGAATTAATCTATAGATACAAACAATATTACAATTATTTATAAAGTGCTTTTATTTATGAGGTAAGTGATTTATTTGAAAGGAGTGTTTACTTAAAGCGAAGAGTTTTAAAGAGTAAGGCAAAGTATTGCCTTACTCTGAGTTTATTTATAAATAATCAAACAATGATAAGTTAGCCAAACGGCCAAACGTTGCCTGTGATGCCTGAAGTGACGTTTCTTGTTTGGTTAGCTCTGTTATTGCTTCTGTTATATCTATATCAACTAAATCAGATCGTGCTGATTTGTTATTAATATCCAAGTCTGTATTCGATTGCAGTACTTTTTCTGCTGTATTTATTCGCCCACCCAGCCCTGCTTGAGTTAGAGACACATTATTTTTCGCGTTCGTAATTTGAATAAGCGAATCTGCAATAACTTGTTCAAATTCTTCTTCTGTTAACGCAGGATTATTCAGGCCTGCAATAAGTTCGCTCATTGAATTAAGTACATTTTCTTTTTTAGGTGCTTCAAGCGTAATATCAATCTGCCCCGAAGCAACTGGGGTTACACTTATCTCCATCCCAGCAAACTTGATAGTAGAGTCGTTAATATTACCGGTTGCGAGTATAGTCCCTGCTTGCTCTATTTGATAGATATTAGGTGTTCCCACCGTGGTAATCACATTAAGTGTATTGGCACCCACGGCCGCTGCTGGATCAGGGTTATAGTTAGTTTTATGAAACGTATCAAATTGACCTTGTTCCGTTACATACACCTTAGAACTTGTAATACCGCCCGACACAACACCATCGTTAGAGACAACATCTAGCCGGGCGTCCACTTTTTCAAATGCATCAAACCCATTATCACTTGACTTAATATCAACCCCTTCAGCTATTTTAATCATATGCTGGCCTTGGTCGCCACCATACACGTACAAACCCGTAGATGAATCTAATGAGTAAGTCTGCGTATTATCTTGATAGCCAGAAAAAATGTATTTCCCGTCTTCTGTTTTAGAGTTCATTAAATCAAGTACTGTACTTTGAAGCGCTTTAATTTCTTCAGCAAGCCCTTCTCTGTCAGCCGCGCTATATGCACCGTTACCTGATTGAATGGTTAAAGTATGCGCTCTCTCTAATGCGCCTTTTATATTTTCAAGGGCACCTTCTTCTATATTCAAGCGGCTATTAAGCATGGTTATATTTTTACTATACTGCTCATTACTTTGTATTTTATCAGTATATTGAAGTGCGCGAGAAGCTGCTGTAGGATCATCCGACGCCGTTAACACACGTTTTTGAGTATTAACTTGCTCTTGAGCCTTGCTGACATTTTGTTGATTATTCAAAATTGAATTTAAACTACTTTGATACATTAAATTATTTGATAAACGCATAATTACCTCGTAGCTCCAAGTAAAGTGTCAAAAATAGTACTCGCTGTTGCTAGCACTTGTGCAGATGCGGCATAAGACTGTTGAAAGCGTAATAAATTTGCAGCCTCCTCGTCCAGGTTTACGCCTGATAGCGATTCATACCAGGCCTCAGATTGCTGAGCGAGCGCTTCAAACGCATCTCCATTGGTTTTTGCTTGACTTGTAACTACACCAATATCACTTACTAACCCAGCATAAGCTTGATTAAATGTTTTATGGTTGTCTGAATTTGCACCCGCAACAACATTTTGGCGTACTAATTCCCCCTGTTGTAACCCAGCTAACTTTTGACCGTTACGATTATCATCAAAACCACCTTCGTTAAACTCAAGTGTATACGTATCGCCAGTTTCAGGGCTGCCTTCAATATCAAAGTCAAAGCCATATAACTCAAAACCATTACCTGCTTGCTGTAACATGTCTTTTTTCGGTGTAGTTGCTGTAAAAGTACTGGTATTTACACCATCATTTATTGTGTATTCGTTTAGATTAGCGGTTTTAACAAGGGTAATAGGCCCATTTGTAAGTCCTGCCGGTGATGTTGTAAAGCTACCTGTAGTAACATCACTTACTTCACCAACCGTTATAGTAGCATTGCCTATGTTGTTTATATCGTTTGCTGTTCTTATTGGCGCTGCAAGTGCTAAATCTTCACCGCGAGTGGTTGCTAAAGACATATTTGCTGCCGACTCTGAGGTAAGTTTTATTTGAAACTGATCACCGATATTTGCGGTACCGGTTACATTAATTTGTAAACCAAACGAATCATCACTTGTCGTAGATGAGTCAATAACCCCTGCGGTTATATTGGCTGTCGATGGAGTGCCTAGTGGCTCGCCTTTATTATCTATTGGCTGAATTTCGACGGTTGTAGCACTGGTATAGGTCACTATAAAATCACTTGCAGGCAATTTGCTGCCTTTACCAGCTTCAAGCGTAGCAGTCATACTTGAGCTACCCGTATTAGCCGCATAAGCGTAACCACCTACTGTAGGTATATTAAATATATTGCCGCCTAATTCTCCGTTAGCGTCCATACCCAGCTTATTTTGTTCATTAAATGCATCAGCTATCGCTAAGCCCATTTGGCCAATTTGGTTTTGAGCTGGTACAAGCACATCGTCTCTAAATGCCAGTAACCCGCCAATTTTTCCTTTTAATTTAGATACATCAACTTCAAGCGGCACGGCCTTACCACCATTTACATCCAACCTAAGTTCTTTAAAGTTAGGATCAGGATTGCCACGCATTGAAAATAAATTAAATGATCCATTTTGCATCACAACCGCTTCGCCTGTGCCCATAAAAACGAGTTTTTCGCCATTTGGGCCATCAAGTGTTTCAATGTCTATTAGCTCTGATAAGTCGCGTATTGCTTTATCGCGTTCATTGAAGGTTGAGCTTGCATCAGCTTGGTTATTGGTGCCGTTTACAGCTGCTATATCTTGGTTTAATGTACCTATTTTTTGAATTAAACCATTTGCTTCGTCTGTAAATACATCTAGTTGCTCGTTTACAATATTTTTTTGATCGAAAACAATGCCAGAGAGTCTATCCATTTGGTTAACTAGATTTTCAGCATCGGTCATCACCAGCGAGCGAGCAACAGTAGATGAAGGCTGATTAAGCGATTCCTGAACATTATTAAATAACGAGTTAATACTTGTGGATAAGCTGTTTGATTCCTCAGAAAATAAACTATCAACCCGATTTGCCTCTAAAACAAATTGACTAAAAAACGATTTATTAGAGGTGTCACGATTTAGCTGTGACTGAGCAAACTCGTTTAGTAATCGGTATGTTTCACCTCGCCCTACTTGGTTATCAACCATCGTGGTGTGCTCAGTACGCTCACGAACATAGCCTACGGTATTTACATTGGCGATATTTTTACTTGTCGTTTGCAGTAGCTCCGAGCTTGCTCTAACCCCCGAACTGGCAATGTTTAATAAATTAAACGACATATTACTCTACTCCTTGGCGGATCACGTTTGCCGCAATGTCTTTTAGCTGACTGCTATTGAGCACTTTTTTAATTTTGCTGGCATAATTTGGATCGGTTGCATAACCTGCTTTTTGAAGAGAATCTAAAAAGTCATTTGGTTTTGCTGTATTTTGTAATGCTTCTTTGTAGCGTGGGTTTTGCGTTAAAAAATCAACGAAGTCGTTCACGCTATCTTTAATTGAATCGTAGGCTCTAAAGCTGGCTTGTTTTTTAACGGGTGTACCTTGCTCAAACTCAAGCGTTACTTTGCTTGCTTTATCGCCTTCCCAGCTTTTATCTGACTTAATATTAAATAAGTTATTTGAACTGCCACCGTCACTTTTATTAATAATGTGTTTACCCCAACCGGTTTCAAGTGCCGCTTGTGCAACCATGACCGCTGGGTTTAAGCCAATTTTTTGCGCTGCAGTTTTAGCGTGTTCCCACACTGAACTTACAAACTCTTCTGCATTTTTAAATGTTGGGCTATCGGTTTTAGACTCTGCAGTATTAACCTTAGGCTTAGCAATATCAGCTTTAGTGCTATTGACGATAAGATCGGGTTGCTTGTTTTTTTGCTCATGAGGAAGAGCTGAGCCGACTTGCGTATCGCTGAAAATATCGTTGGTTGTTCTAAGCACAGAGCCTGGCATAAAGTTTTTAGATTCAGGCGATAACTGCTGAACAATTAAATCGGCAAGGCCTAACGAGCCATTTGATGAAAGCTCTGTTGAAAGTTGCTGATCGTGCATTTCTTCAAAAAACTTTACGCCACTTGAATTAAATGGGCTGTCTTTGTCTTCAAATGCTTCGTTAGCTTTGCGCATTCCTTTGAGCAACATTTGCGTAAAAATAGCTTCAAATTGTGCGGCCGCTTTTTTGAGCGCAGCTTTGGAAGCATCCGTTGATGCATCGCCACTCGTTAAGGCTTCTTTACGAAGTGAATCTAAGTTGCCTAAATCAAAAAAAGTTTTGTTTATCGAGGTGATTAGTTTCCATCGGCTTTTTGACACAAAATGAATAATGCAGTTAAAAATGCAAAAATTGAGCCACTACAGAATAAAACGAGGAAGATAATAATAATAATTTTAAGTTACTGTAAACAAAAGAGCTCTAGATCTTTGTTTAATCGATATAGAGCTTGTAGTGACACGTTACATGCTTGAGTTTTTAAATAACGATCAACTGACCGTTAATTGCGCCCGCTTCTTTTAGTGCTTCTAAAATAGCCATTAAGTCACCAGGCGCTGCGCCTACTTCGTTTATTGCGCGTACTAAATCGTCAAGGCTTACCCCTGGATTAAATACAAAAGCACGAGAGTCGTCTTGGTTCACATCAATAATGCTTTGCTGTGTGACAACGGTATCACCGTTTGCTAGCGGATTTGGCTGCACTACATTTTGCTGCTCAGCTATGGTGACTGTTAAACCGCCATGGGTCACTGCAGCAGGCTGTAGAGTTACATTTTTACCAATAACAATTGTACCTGTACGCGAGTTAACAATTATTTTTGCCGCCATATCAGCTGGTTTAAACTCTAGGTTTTCGAGTGTTGATAAGTACGATACGCGCTGCGAGGCATCGCGTGGGGCTATAACACGAATAGAAACAGAATCAATTGCCTGCGCACTATTTGGGCCAACCAAATCGTTAATTGTTTTTTCTAGGCGCTTTGCTGTAGTAAAGTCGGGACGGTTTAAGTTAAAGGTAATAAAGTCACCTTGCATAAACGGACTTTCTACGGCACGCTCAACTGTTGCGCCATTGGGAATTCGTCCAACTGTAGGAGTGTTAATTACGACTCTACTTCCATCAAGGCCCTCTACGCCTAGGCCTCCCACAATTAAACTACCTTGTGCAATTGCATACACGTTACCATCTACACCCTTTAAAAAAGTTTGTAATAAGGTGCCACCACGTAAACTGCCTGCACTACCAATAGAAGAAACCGTAATATCTATTGTTTGCCCGGGCTTTCTAAATGCAGGTAATTCTGCATGAACAGCAACCGCGGCCACATTTTTAATTTTAGGACTTTGAGTCGAAGGTAGCGTAATACCAAAACTATTCAACATGCCTCTAAAGCTTTGTTGTGTGTATGAGTTTTGCTCTCCAGTGCCCGGTAAGCCAACAACTAAACCATAACCAACTAGTTGGTTAGAGCGCACGCCTTCAACCATAGACACATCTTTTATGCGCTCGGCACTCGCAGTAAACTGCCAACCTAATAACACAACTAAACATAAAGCTTTAAGGCTATTCATGTTGTTACCCTCTAAAATGGAAACAGCGAACTGCTAAAGAAACGTGTAAGCCAACCGGCACTTTGTGCCTCTTGTGTTTGCCCTTTACCTGAGTATTGAATACGTGCATTAGCAATACGATTTGATTCAACCGTATTATCAGCGCTTACATCTTGAGGGCGTACTAGCCCTTCTAAACGAATAAACTCTTCGCCGGTATTAAGCGTTAGCCATTTTTCACCGCGAATCACTAAATTGCCGTTAGGTAAAACGCGCATTACATTAACCGAAATATCGCCCACTAAACTGTTTGATTGGTTTGACTTTGAATCGCCTGTAAACGAAGAATCGCTGCCAATACCAAACTGAATGCTGTCTCTGCCTATATTGACAGGTAAGCCACCTAGGCCAATTACAGGGTCTAAGCTTACATCAGTTTGTTTATCTGTCTCTGTTTTAGCAGCTTTGGTTGCTTGAGTAGACTCTTGCAACTTAACCGTAATTATATCGCCAGTACGTAACGCTTTTTTGTCAGAATATAAATCGTTTGATGTGTGAGTATTAAACAATGAACCTGTGGCTACCAACGGCTCTAAAATAGGCTCGGGGTACATAGGTGCGTAGTAAGGGTCGTCTTGCACTACTTCACTATTTTGCGTTGACATACAGCCACTTAAAAATAATGTGCCCGCTGCAAATAAAATAATATTACGCATAATTCCCCCTACTCTATTAAAGTTGTTGGTTGATGTAACTCATCATTTCGTCAACGGCCGAAATTACTTTTGAGTTCATTTCGTATATACGCTGAGTCTCAATTAGGTTTACTAGTTCTTCGGTCACATTTACGTTTGAAGTTTCGAGTGAACCTTGAATAATGCTACCTAACCCTTCAACACCAGGATTACCTTGTACCGGCGCACCACTTACAGCGGTTTCGGTATAAAGGTTTTGCCCAACTGGCTCAAGGCCCGATGGATTAATAAAGTCGCTAATAGTAAGCTGACCAATAACCACGTTATCGGCTTGACCTGCAACGCGTACTGATACTTCCCCGTCTTGCGAAACCGTAATTGATTGCGCGTCATCAGGTACATTCATTTCAGGCTGAATAACATAACCTGCGCCCGATGTAACAATTCGTCCATCGCCATCAGTAGTAAACTGACCATTACGCGAGTAAGCAATATTGCCATCTGGCTGCAGCACTTCAAAAAAACCCTCACCAGAAATCATCCAATCTAATGAGTTCTCTGTGGTCAGCATGTTACCTTGCGTAAACTCTTTTTGGTTGGCTACAACGCGAGCGCCCGCACCGAGCATCAAGCCTGACGGCATTTCAGTATCTTGCGATGAACGACCACCTGGTTGATTAATATTTTGATAAAGTAAATCTTCAAATATAGCGCGGCTTTTTTTGTAACCTACGGTACTCGCATTCGCTAAGTTATTTGAGATAACCGATATATCGGTTTGTTGAGCGTCTAGCCCAGTTTTACTGATCCATAATGCTGGATTCATAATCTTGTCCTCACTTTAAAGTTAAACTATGCGTAATAACTGATCTTGACGCTCGTCAATTTCTTCAGCTGTTTTCATTAATTTTACTTGTAATTCAAATTGACGCTGGTGGCTTATCATATCGACCATTTCGTGAACAGGATTCACGTTCGACATTTCTAAAGCACCACTTAAAACTTTTACATTTGCAGAGGTATCAACGGTTTCATTTGCTTTTGGTCTAAATAAACCATCGTTACCTTTTTCGAGCTGTGAGCTATTTGCTTCAACCACTCTAAGCGTGTCTATTTCTTCTAAAAAGTTAGCGGGAGCGCCTTGCGGTCGAACTTGAATAGCGCCATCTTGGCTAAACCCTATTTTTTCGACTGGGACGGGTAAAATAACAGGTCCCCCTTCGCCAATAACTTGACGACCATGGCTGGTTACGAGCATGCCTTGAGCAGTAATGTTTAGCGTACCCACTTTTGTGTAGGCTTCATTACCAGAGGCATCTTGCACTGCAAGCCATGCGTTATCGCTCATCGCGATATCTAAGTCACGGCCAGTTTCAACAATGCCACCCGATACCATATTAGAACCCGGGCGCTCTTGCATTGAAAATACACGTGTCGGCAAACCTTCGCCAAACGCTTGCATAGAGCGCGCCTGAGCAAAGTCGGCTTTAAAACCCGTTGTATTTGCGTTTGCCAAATTATTGGCTTTTAAAGCAAGCCCTTGTAGGCTTTGCTTAGCGCCAGAGGCCGCAATGTAGACCATTTTGTCCATAGTATCGACTCACATAAAAAATCTCTGAACTTACAAATGCAAAATAGATGCCAGATTAAATTTGACGCAACATTGAGAAGTATTTAGAAGGGCTTACAAAGAGGGCTTATAAAAAAGGCTGCAAAAATGCAGCCTAATATATTTAATGGGGTTTAGCTTATCGAATCTGCAAAATACTTTGCTGAATAGTTGAGTTAACTTCAAGCGCACGTGAGTTTGCTTGGTAATTACGCTGTGCAGTGATTAAGTCTACAAGTTCATTGGTGAGGTTAGTATTAGATTGCTCTAGTGCGGATGAGTTAATACTACCAAATGTGCCAGATCCGGCTTCACCTGCAACAGGTTCACCTGAATCAATACTTTGCTTCCAGCCTGTATCGCCTACTTGTGATAAGCCCTGCGAGTTAGGGAAGCGAACCATAGCTACCTGGCCTAAATAAGTTGAATCACCGTTACTATAAGAAGCGACAATTTTACCGTCTGTGCCTATATCAATACCAGCTAAACGGCCGACTGTAGAACCATCTTGATCAAGTGCTTTTACCTCAAAACCACTTGAATACTGAGTTGGGATACGTCCCGCTGTGTTGTTTTCATCGCGCCAGTTAAGCTCAATACCTGTGCCCGGAAATGTTGCACCATTGTCTAGCAATGTTGATAAACCAGTACCAGCACCGGCAGGTAGTAATATTTCATCAAAAGTAGTTGTATTTGTATTTGCCACACCACCTGTTGTTGATGGTAAACCACTTGAGTTAAAACCTAGTGTTGTAAGGGGTACATAAGGTGTTGTTGTTTGTTCTCCACCTGTTGCTCCATCTACTACTTTGCCATCAAGTGTGGCATATACATCCCAGCTATTATCTATCCCACCTGAGGCTGCATCGTCTTCTTTTACAAAAAAGTATTGTAAAATGTGCGGTTCACCTAATGAATCATATACTGTAGTTGACGTAGAAGAATTGTAGGTGCCATTAGATGTTGGATCAAAATCAAGGCCGGTTGCAGATGCTGTTGCATCTAGATTAAACGACAAAAACACATTCTCTGTTGCACGAGGAGAACCTGACGAATCCGGAATTTGAATTGGATCTGTTGTACTCAAACTCACTGAGGTTGTATCGCCTGACGATGAGTCAACTGGAAATGCTTGTAAAAAGTTACCTTTAGCATCAACCATAAAGTTATCTTGGTTAAGCTTAAATGCACCAGCTCGCGTATAAGTTAAGTCTTGCGATGAAATATCATCAGTCATCGCAAAATAACCTTCACCAGTGATTGCTAAATCAAGTGAGTTATTTGTAAATTGCAGTGAGCCTTGGTGAAATTGCTGTGCCACCATGGTTGTTTGCACACCATCACCATTTTTAGTTTTACCAGAGCTAAATACTGATGAAGCGTAAACATCGGCAAACTCAGCGCGTGACTCTTTAAAACCTGTGGTATTAACGTTTGCAATATTATTTGCAGTTACATCTAAATCTTTTTGAGCGGCAGCAAGGCCGGTTAATGCAATATTAAAGCTCATAATTCACCTCTAACCTATTAATCTGTGGCCTGCTGGCAGGCGAAAATACTAAAATTTATTACGCGATTTCTGCGACATCTATCAGCCTAACCGCACCTTCTTTAGTGTTAATAATAATGCCACTTGAGCCATTAATATTAACACTTTCAATGTTTTTGAATGTTGCAATAGGTAAGCTTGAAAATTCACCGCCGGAACTTCCTTCAGCGGTTACAGAGTATTCACCTTCAGGTAAACGCTCACCGGCTTCGTTTTTACCATCCCATGCAAAGCGGACTGCTCCTGCTGGTTGAGAACCCATATCAATGGTTCTTACTAATTGCCCTGATGCGTCTGTCACTTTAATTTTTAAGTTATCAACTGCCTCAGTTGCAACTGCAGAGCCTTTAGCATCACCTGTTTCATTTAAATCAAGAGTGTTTGACTCTAGTAAAGCTTGCTTGCCAACAAGTGTTGATGCTTGCAATGCTGAATTTGATGTCATCGAAGTCGCTAAGCTATCAAAATTTGAGTTTAAATCACTGATACCTTGCGCCATCGTAAAGCTCGTCATTTGAGCAATCATTTGATCATTATCCGCAGGGTTACTGGGATCTTGAAATGACAACTGCTGGGTTAACAAAGAGAAAAAATCTTCTTGTGTTAACGCATCACTCTCATTATCGCTGGTCGCCACTTGCGTTTCTTGCCAACGTATTGAGTCTAAATAGGGTGAAGACGTACTTATATCGTTACTCATAACCGACCCTCAGTTACCGCTGCCCTAGCAACAGTGTTTTACTTAGCATTTGCTTTGCTGCATCAGCAACTTGCACGTTTGTTTGATAAGATCGAGAGGCAGAAATCATATTTGCCATCTCCTCTACAACATTAACGTTGGGTTTGTAGATATAGCCATTTTCATCCGCACTTGGATGGTTTGGGTTATATTCAATTTGTAATGGTGCATTGCTTTCAACAATGCCCAAAACTTTAACACCAACTGCGGAGCCCTGTTGGTTACTTACTGATGCTGACGCTTTTGTTAGCTCAGCCGCAAATACAGGTTGACGCGCTCGGTACGTCTTGTCTTGAGATGAACTAATGGTATTAGCATTAGAAATATTACTAGCTGTAGTATTTAAGCGAACGTTTTGTGCGCTCATACCCGAACCTGCAATATCAAAAACATTATATAAACTCATAATTTTTATCCTTGACTACCGAGAGCTTTATTCAGGCCTTTAAATTTGCCGCTTAAAAATTGTAAGCTGGCCTGATACTCCATAGCATTCTGTGTATACAAGTTTCGTTCCACCTGTATATCAACCGAGTTACCATCACCTGTATCTGATTGATTTGGAAGACGAAACATTTCTGAATTACCCACATTACGAGTACCACCACCGATATGTTTATCGTTGGTTCTTACCATCGTATTGCCGCTTTGCTGGGTTGACTTTGCCGCTTTTAATGCTGAGGCAAAATCAATATCTTTTGCTTTATAGCCAGGCGTATCAGCGTTAGCTATATTAGTTGCAATTAATTCTGCTCGCTGTGAACGGATCAACATGGCTTGCGGATGCACACCTAATACTTTATCAAAACTGATAGCCATAACCTTCTCCAAAAAATTGACTTACCCATGAATAAAGCAAAAAACAAGCCATTAAAACTAGATAACGTTATATTTTTGTAAGGTTATGTATCTAAATGAAAAACGACGCTAGATGCGTCGTTTTAGGGGAAGGATTTACTTAATTATTTTTTTGGTAAATAATACCAGGGTTACATCGCACCATATCAAATTCGTCACTTAATCCAGCCATCGACTCCGATGCCCCTAAAAATAAGTACCCTTTAGGATTTAGCGCTTGAGCAAACTGTTTTATAATTTTAGCTTTGATTTCAGGTGCAAAATATATCAAAACATTACGACAAAAAATAATATCAAACTTACCCATCAGCGCATACGAGTCAAGTAAATTTAAATGTCTAAAATTAACCTGTTTTTTTATTGCATCGTTTACTTGAGCCATTCCATTGCCGCTATCTTTGAAAAACTTTTTACGGCGTTCAGCTGATAAGCCACGCGCCAAGGCAAGTGCATCATATTCCGCATTTTTACACATATCTAGCATTGTATTTGAAATATCAGTGCCTGTAATTTGTGCTCCCATGCGTAAAACACCCGGTTTTTTTGCTTGAAATTCAGCAACCGACATGGCGATAGAATATGGCTCTTGGCCTGAAGAACTGGCAGCAGACCAAATTTTTAGTGGGCGACTTAGTTCTTTAAACTCTGGAAATAATTTATTTTGCAACAACTCAAACGGATATTGATCTCTGAACCACAATGTTTCGTTTGTGGTCATTGCATCAATAACAGCAGCACGAAGTTGCCGTTCGTGAATTCCCATTGTTTTGCTGACAAGTTCTGATATTGATTTAACATTAAATCGAGCCATTAATGGTGCTAGTCGACTTTTAACTAAGTATTGCTTGTTTTCACCTAAAACAATACCGCATTGCTGCTCTAAAAACGAACGAAACTGGTCATATTCGCCTTGCTGCAAATCTTTATTATCCAAGTTAAAGACACCTTCTAAAATTAATCACAATGAACCCATTTTTTTACTGCTGTTGCCAGCTCATCTGGGTTAAATTTGGCAATAAAATCATCTGCGCCCACTTTTTCAATCATTGCTTGGTTAAAAACACCACTCAATGATGTATGTAAAATAACATGTAATGGAGCGAGTTTTGGATCTGCTTTTATTTCAGCTGTTAGGGTGTAGCCATCCATCTCTGGCATTTCAACATCTGAAATAAGTAGCGCAACACGCTCAGTAATATCATTTTTACAATCAAGCTCTGCTATTTCTTTTAATCTTACGAGTGCTTCTTTACCATTTTTGGCAAGCTCTGTTTGAACACCTAGCGGCTCTAATGCTCTTTTCACTTGATTGCGTGCAACGGCTGAGTCATCAGCAATAAATACGATACGTTCACCCAAGTCTTTTTGAATATCACCGCTTTGTGCAACTTCGGCACTTACTTCGGTATTTACTGGGCAAATTTCGTTAAGAATTTTTTCTACATCAAGAATTTCGACTAGTTCATTTTCGATTTCAGTTACTGCGGTCAAATATGAATAACGTCCAGCCCCTGATGGTGGTGGCATTATTTTTTCCCAATTCATATTTACAATACGCTCAACCCCACCGACTAAAAAGCCTTGTACTGATCGATTGTATTCAGCAATGATTATGAAGCTATCTTTAATATTCTCAATAGGGCGTCCACCTACAGCCATTGATAAATCAATTACTGATATGGTTTGACCACGAATGTGAGCAACACCACGAATGTAAGCATTCGATTTAGGCATACTTGTTAGTGGAGGACACTGCAGTACTTCTCTCACTTTAAATACGTTAATACCAAAGCGCTGACGCCCTCTGAGCTTAAACAATAGTAATTCTAGGCGGTTCTGCCCAACCAACTGTGTGCGTTGGTTTACTGAGTCTAAAATGCCTGCCATTCAAATCTCCTAAAGAAAACAAATAATACGGAACGATAATTGCTTTCTGTTTATAAAGCTTACATAACATCACGGGAGCGTCTTATTTTTGACGCAAAATATTTATACCCTGTTTGAAACCATAAGCATAGTCGAAACATTATGAGTTTGTTAAAAAAATTAGAAGATACAGTGTTTTTTATTTTGTTGCTAGCTTGTGCTTTACATTCCCTGTGCAAGCAAAAGTGTTTAGCAAAGATTTATTGCAAGAGATGGCTGTTGCTTTTATTACTGATCAAATTGGAACATCAAACAGCACGAACATCGAGCTAAGTGCACTGCCTTTAGATAGCCGTATACCCGATCGTAACTGTGACTCCGAACTTGAACTATCAACATCCAGCGAACCCCCCTTTAATCGCCAAGTAACTTTGCAAGCAAAATGTAATGATGCAAAAACTTGGGCTCAGTATATTCACGTAAGAGTTGTAGAAATGGCTCCTGTGGTTGTTGCTGCTGTGAATTTAGCTCGGGGTGAAGTCATTACTAAATCGCATTTAAGTATTGAAATGAAAGCAACCCACTTTGTACGAGTTCAATATTTAGATGACCCTACCATTTTAATTGGTAGCAGAATCAAACGAAATATTAGAAGTGGTATGCCTGTACTACTAAACCAAATTTGTATGGTATGTAAGGGCGACTCTGTTAATATTTACGCGAATTTTAGAGGGCTGCGAATAAAAACCACGGGCATTGCTTTAGAAGACGGAACTTTAGGTGATCAAATTCAAATAAAAAACAAAAAATCAGGTAAAGTTTTAAATGCGCGAGTAGATGGTGTAGAGTCTGTTCAAGTAAATATTTAATTGAATTTATGCTAAAGTATCTTACGTGCATGCCGATAACTTGGCATAAGTTGGGTAATATATGGGTTTATTATTATGGTTAATCAAATTAATGGCAGTAATCAACAAGCTAATGCGTTAACAAATGCTAAGCAACAAGTTGATATTAAAAAAGATAATGCTAATACGCAAGCTGCACAGTCTGCTACACCTAAGGCTGCAAGCGATTCTGTAAGTTTAACGCCACAAGCTAAGCAATTAAAAACATTACAAGACAAAGCACAGCAATCGTCAGGTTTTGATAGCGATAAAATTGCTGAACTAAAAAAGGCAATTACCGAAGGCAAGTACCAAATAGATAGTGAAAAACTTGCTAAAAACTTAGCTGACTTTGAGTTTAACGTGTATGGCTGATCACAATGGTTTAATTACGATTAAACTAAATGAGCAAGTTGATTGCTTAGTATCTTTACATTCATTATTGAATGACGAACTTACCGCGATTGCATCTCGACGTGGTGAAGGGTTAAAAGAAATTGCCCAACAAAAAATGTCTTTTTTAACCAAACTAAGTTCGCTCGACAAAGAATTAAGCAAATTGATAACCAACAATAATGAACAAGCCGAAGATATCCCTGATTTAATATCATTAGTACGCGGTAAACTTAAACAATGCCAAAAACAAAATAACGTTAATGCTCATGCGGCACGTCAGGCGCAATTGAGTGTTAAACAATTAAAAGAGATATTAATTGGTGCACCAACATCAATGACCTACGACCAAGCTGGTAAGTCTGTAAATACCGAGAGTAAACTAGTTCATAATTTAAAAGCATAAGCCCAATATTTTATATTAGAAAAGCCTTATTGATTTATCATTAAGGCTTTTTTAATGTCCTTTATTCTTAAATTTCGTTATAAATAATACCAATTCGCTTAATTATGTAAGCCCCCTTAATAAATAATTAAGAGGGCTTTATTGATATTAAATATCCGTTTGGTTATTACTACTTTCAATTAAGTGTTTAATCATCTCTTCCGATTGATTTTGTACATCAACCGCAGGTGCTGCTGCATCAATGCTTCCCCCACTTTGAGTTGGAGTATAAGCAATTGCAGAGCCTTCATCCTCAACCAGTGTATTTAGCGCTTTAAGCTGCTCTGCATCTTCGTTAATGATCACATCATCAATATTAAGCGGCTCCGCCGAACTCAATTGCACCGTTTGCTCAGGTGCTGATAGACCACTCAAGTTACCTAAATCAATCGTTTCAGTGCTTAATACGTTGTTGCTTGAAACTTCATTAGGGGTCGTATCGCCTAAAGCCGACTCTTCGCTAAATGATGCAGGGATTGTGTCACCGGAAGCAGCGCTTACTCCATTATCGTAAATATTCCCCGTACCTTCTATCGCATTGCTAGTATTTTTGATTAGGCTGTCTGCTCCAAAATTTACGCCAGCGTGAAAGTCTTGCTGTCGGGCTGGCTACACTTTTGGTTGAATTATTAGCCCATAAACCTTGGCTGTTAAAGCTAAAAACAGGGCTTAAATCTACACGTTTTGCAGCAGGTAAAACCTTTGTTATTAAACTGTCTAAAATAAGTGGCTTAGCGTTTGGTGTAGCAAAGTAACCTAACACCATATGTGCTGCGTTTTGTTAATGCCCGCAATTTTTGCTTTTCATAAATAAGGCGTAACTTGTCGTCGATCACACCTAACGCTCTTAAGCTTATATACTTTGCTATTGCGTAATCTTCACAATCACCTAAGCCTCTGCCTAATGTTTCTAAAGGGGTTGTCCAATAGTCGTTTTGTTTCCATAGCAAAATATCAGTTTGATAGCGTAAATTACGCGCAAAAAATTAATTAACAATAAGAATTTGTTGTTGCTCTGGTTTGTTTTGAGTTTGTACCAACATACTTTGCTAGTTGCGTGCAACAGCCGCTCGCGCAGGTCCATATTTTTGACCCATCAGCTCAATAAAGGTATTAAATTGAATAGTTAGTCGGCTTGCAAGCACACCACTGGAGAGTACAAAAAACAGCAATAGGTAGCGTAAATTGGCTTTGCACCATATAAATAATTGAGGATTTAAATGACTTGGCTTAATCGCCATTTACAGAGCCACTATTAATATAAGTAGCAATAAAATACACCTGGTGAGCACTACGCTATCTGCTTAAAAATCAACCCTAACAACAGCATAGCACTCAATATAAGAGGATGAGATATTTTGAATAACTTTTTTAATGATTAGTAATACGTTACTTTTTTAACTTCGCGTGGTTTTACTTCACCTATGTATAAATCGTGCACACGCTTCATGTTGAGCTCAAGCTCGGTTACATAAGTATCATCAACAGCATACGTTTTTATAATTTGCGCACCTTTAATAAGCCCCTGCACTTTACTTTCTAAGTAATCGTCTTGAGCAATTGAACCTTCCACCGTTGTTCCTGCGGTAATTTTTTGACCGTATACTTGCTCAGTAAGCTCGCGGTAAGCCTCAAGCTTAGAAGCCTTAATGGCCATAAGTTGCTTTTGGGACGCGTTAGCGCCTTTTTGCAAACTAATAGGTGCATACCCTATCGCTTTTAAAACGGGGTAATTATTTGGCTCTACATATTTATATTCAACATGCTTATCAAAAACGCTGCTACAACCACCTAAGGTTAAACACCCAAGTGTAATAAGTAATGAAATTGCTCGCATAGCATCTAGCCCTTGTATAGTAATTAGCAGTACATATGCACGTTTAATGCCATTTATAAGTTAAACAATGCGCTGAAATAACATTGGTACAGTCCTTGCTCTACCTAGTTAATAGCTAACGTTTAATTGGAGTAAAAGTATGAAGTCGTTTTTATCATTGGCATTTGCAGGGTTAAGTGCAACGGCATTATTAACCTTCTCCTCTTTTACTAAAGCACAGTGGTATGAATCAACGGGCCATGCGAACGTTCAAAATGGTGATACGAGCGCTGCCAAATCTGCCGCTATAAAAGATGCGATTACACAAGCGTTAGTGTTCTCTGGCGCACGGGTTAGCTCTGTACAAACCCTGGTAGATGGCGTGTTAATGCAAGATCAGCTGAAAATTAGCAGCCACGGCGAAATTCAAAAAATTGAACTGGTCAGCGAAAATAAATACGACAATAAATTTGCCGTCACATTACGACTCGATATTTTTTCTCAAACAGAGCAATGCCCACAAAATAGCTTTAATAAGTTTGTGGCCGTTACACAAAGCCAACTTGTTCATCGTGAACACGCTAAAATGGGTCAAATATTTGACGTAAGCAAAGCCATTAGCAAAAATATTTTTACCTCACTGCAAAAATCAAAAATGAGCGCAGTGCCTATTGCTTACTATAATAATGCGATAAGCGTTGATAAGTACTTTTCGCAGCAGCACGACTATTCAAATGCCCAATTAGAAGAAATATCTTCGCGCAGTAACGCTCAATATGTATTGCTTAGCCAGATAACCAGCCTTTCGACTAGCGACAAACTCAATAACGATTATGCATTTTGGCAAGACGAGGCGTACCAGCGCAGTTATAACATTGAGTTTGTACTATTTGATGGCACTACCTATGAGCAACTTTGGCAAAATAGTTACCATACCCAAGCAATTTGGCCGTTTGAAAAAACAACCATAGTTGATGTTAATAGTGATAGGTTTTGGCAATCACCTTATGGGCAAAGCATAACCGATATCAACCAATCAGTAAGTTATGACATTCAAGCAGCCATGGCGTGTTTACCTACTCAAGGTAAAATAATGCATATGGAAAATAGTAAAATCGTTATTAACCTAGGTAAAGCTCATGGGTTAAAAAAAGGCCAAATGCTAAGCATTGCGCACCATAACTATTTAACCGACGCGGCAGGTAATGTTATGCCGCACACTATCACCACGCTTAATAAAATTCGCGTTGAGCAGCTTTATCAGCAAACCGCAGTAGCAGTCAGTATTGATGACAAACCACTACCTGGCGTGCAAATTAACGATGTAGTAGAAATAATCAGCCAAGATCTTTAATTAACCTTTTTAGTTAATTTAGCTTTTAAATTAGGGTGAGTCGATAACCACTCGCCCAATTGTTCTACACCAGATAAATGCGGATAATGCTTTCTGCATGCAAACACCACATTACGCTGCTGATTAGGGAATATAGGCAAGTAATCAATCCCTACACGGTCGGTACATGCCAGTTTTGGTACAAATGTAATACCGTCATCCATAGCCACTAACGCTAATAATGTTTCTAAACTATTACCTTTATACTGGTTAGATACATCGACTCCTGCAGAAAAACAAAACTTTTGGGCTTGATCTTTAAAGCAATGACCATCACTTAACATTAATAGGCTGCATCCCTGAAGATCACTCAGCGCTACTTTTTTATGCTTAGACAGCGCGTTATCGTGTGATACCGCCACTAAAAAATCTTCTTTGTATAAAGCAACCGTATGGTAATTAATAAGCTCTGGCACATCGGCTAAAATAGCAAAGTCGAGTTCACCCTTGTTTAAAGCTTCTAAAATTGTTGCTGTTTGCATCTCAATAAACGAGAACTGGCTATCAATAAATGCCGCTTTCATCGATGTTAATAATGCAGGCAACAAGTAAGGCGCAATGGTAGGAATAATACCAATAGTTAATTTACCTTGTAGAGGCTCGTTAGAAGTGGCAGCAAGTTCTTTGAGTATTTGCGTTTGTTCTAAAATAATCTCTATTTGCGTCAACAAACGTTCACCTTTTGCTGTTAAGGTAACTTGCTTGGTTGAACGATCAAATAAAGTAACGCCAAGCTCATGTTCGAGTTTTTTTACTTGACCACTTAATGTAGGCTGACTTACAAAACAGGCATCGGCAGCTTTGCGAAAATGCTTATGTTGCGCTATTGCTTTAACGTATTCAAAATCTTTTAAGTTCATATTCAGCTCTACGTGATAGTTTATATCTATCAGTTTAATACAAACAAACGATTGGAACTATATTTAATTATTCACCATAATGGCTATCAACAAATCAAGAGGAACAAAAATTATGTTAAACAATATCGAAGGTCAAACAATCCCAAGTGTTACATTTGCAACTCGTCAAAATAACGATTGGAAATCAGTAACAACAGATGACATTTTTAAAGGTAAAACTGTTGTAGTGTTTTCACTACCAGGTGCATTCACACCAACATGTTCATCAACTCACTTACCACGTTACAACGAATTAGCAGGCGTACTTAAGCAAAACGGCGTTGACGAAATTGTATGTTTATCAGTAAACGATACCTTTGTAATGAACGCATGGGCTGAGCATCAAGAAGCGCAAAACATTACTTTATTACCAGACGGCAACGGCGAATTTACTGACGGCATGGGCATGTTAGTAGACAAGAACGACCTAGGCTTTGGTAAGCGCAGCTGGAGATACTCTATGTTGGTTAAAGATGGCGTGATTGACAAAATGTTCATCGAACCAGATTTACCAGGTGACCCGTTTGAAGTATCTGACGCAGACACAATGCTTGATTACATCAACCCTAAGCAAGCTAAACCAGAACCAGTAAGCATCTTTACTAAGCCTGGCTGTCCTTTCTGTAAAAAAGCAAAAGAGCTTCTTACAGAAAAAGGCTTCGCATATGAAGAAATTGTTATGGGTGCAGGCGCATCACTAACAAGTCTAAAAGCTGTATCTGGTCGTGACACTGTTCCACAAATATTCATTGGTGGTAAACACATCGGTGGTTCAGACGACTTAGAAAAATACTTTGCTTAATTAATAAGTAAATTAAATACCTAACGTTAGTAGGTAAAAAATAGGGGCTTTTATGCCCCTATTTATTAGAGGAAAAAATACTATGAAAGAATTGCAAACCGATGTTGTTGTTATAGGCGCAGGCACTGCAGGTTTAAGTGCTTATCGTAATGCTAAACAGTTCACACAAAATGTATTAATGATCGAATCAGGCCCATACGGCACCACATGTGCACGTGTTGGTTGTATGCCAAGTAAGTTATTGATTGCAGCCGCCGAAGCCGCACACGCAATTGAAATGGCACCTGCATTTGGTGTTCATAGCTCAAAGCCTGTCATTGATGGCAAAGCAGTTATGGCACGCGTTAAAAGTGAACGAGATCGTTTTGTAGGATTCGTAGTAGAAGCCGTAGATGAATTACCAGAAGGTGATAAAATCCGTGGTTACGCTAAATTTTTAGACACAAACCGCATACAAATAGACGACCACACAATTATTACAGCAAAACGCTTTGTAATTGCCACCGGTTCACGCCCTTCATACCCTGGCGTATTTAATAACTTTGGCGACAAACTTATTATAAACGACGACGTATTTGATTGGGATGACCTACCAGAATCAGTCGCTGTATTTGGCCCAGGTGTAATAGGTCTTGAAATTGGCCAAGCACTTAGCCGACTAGGCGTAAATGTAAAACTATTTGGTGTAGGCGGCGCAATTGGCCCACTTACAGACCCAGTAGTAAAAGACTACGCAAATACTGTTTTTGCTGAAGAATTTTTTGTAGATACCGACTCAAACGTATCTGACATGATGCAAGTTGGCGACAAAGCACAGCTAACTTACACCGACAAACAAGGTGAAAAACACACCGAACAGTTTGACTACGTACTTGCAGCCACAGGCCGAGTACCTAACGTAGATAAACTAGGCCTTGAAAACACCGGCATTGAACTTGATGAACGCGGCGTACCGCACGCAGACACACATACAATGCAATGTGGTGAATCAAACATATTTATAGCAGGCGATGCAAGTAACATGCTACCACTGCTACACGAAGCCTCTGACCAAGGTGCTATTGCAGGTCAAAATGCAGGGCGCTTCCCAGATGTACGTATAGGTCTGCGCAGAGCTAAAATTGCAGCTGTATTTAGCGACCCACAAATAGCCATGGTAGGCGAAAGCTTTAAGCAAATTACTGACCGATTAGGCCCATGCGGTTGTTTTGAAGTAGGCGAAGTCAGCTTTGAAAACCAAGGCCGCAGCCGCGTAATGCTCAAAAATAAAGGTCACATGCGTGTATATGCAGAGCAAGGTACAGGCTTATTTTTAGGTGCTGAGTTTATTGGCCCACAAGCCGAACACATTGCTCACTTACTTGCATGGGCTGTACAAAACAAAATGACCGTACCAGAAATGCTTGATATGCCATTTTACCACCCAGTAATTGAAGAAGGGTTACGTACCGCCCTTCGCGATTTAAACGCCAAACTTAAATTTGGCCCAGACATTGTAAATTCATGTATGGAATGTGGCCCAGGCGCATAACTATTCACAACATATACACTTGCTAACAAAGGCCAAAGTATTTACTTTGGCCTTTTATTTTTATGATTATTTTTTAAAACTGACCTCTCAAAAAAAAATTTAGCTGTTACACTTAATTGATAATTCAATTTAATAAATGGAATAGCTATGCCCAATAATAAATTTAGACTAGTCACCCGCAGCGATTTTGATGGCTTAGTTTGTGCTGTATTGCTTAAAGACTTGGACCTAATTGACGATATTTTGTTTGTTCACCCAAAAGACATGCAAGATGGCAAAATAGACATTACCGAAAACGACATTACCACTAACCTCCCCTACGTTGCTGGCTGCCATATAGCATTCGATCATCACCTTAGCGAAACAGTTCGTAACGCAAGCGATATTAAAAACCATATTATTGACCCTAAAGCACCATCAGCAGCACGTGTAGTTTACGACTATTATGGCGGCGCTGAAAAACTCCCTAACATTTCAGTAGAAATGATGGATGCGGTAGACAAAGGCGATGCTGCTCAGTTTTCAAAAGACGAAATATTAAACCCAACCGATTGGGTATTAATGAACTTTATTATGGATGCGCGAACTGGCCTTGGCCGTTTTCGCGAGTTTAAAATTTCAAACTACCAATTAATGATGAAACTGATTGACGCGTGTAAAGATCAAAACATCGAAGAAATTTTAAAAATGGAAGACGTAGCCGAACGTGTTGCTTTATATAACGAGCATAACGAAAAAGCCAAAGAGCAAATTGCTCAATGCGCTACTATTCATAAAAATTTAGTCGTACTTGATTTAACCCAAGAAGAAACGATTTACGCCACAAACCGATTTGTTATTTATGCAATGTACCCCGACTGCAACATCTCAATTCATAAAATGTGGGGCCTTAAAAAGCAAAACGTAGTGTATGCCGTAGGTAAATCAATTACTAACCGTAGCTCAAACACCAACGTCGGTGAGCTGTGTCTTAAATACGGTGGTGGTGGCCACTTAAATGCTGGCACATGCCAAGTAGAAACCAGTAAAGCCGAAACCGTACTGAGTGAATTAATTAATACAATTACTAGTGATGGTTAATATAAAATAGCTAACGATAACCAGAGTAATAGCTCTGGTTATTACAATCTTATTTTATGGCGGCAAATTGAAAAAGCTTACTCCCCCCTTTTTAAATAAATTAAATAACCATAAAAGGAATTACCACTTTATGTTAGATACTAATAACTTCGAACAAGTACTTTATCAAAATACTAAAAACGCATTTAAAAAAGTCATACAAAAATACGGTAACGATCTTTATGTAATAGGGTTTTACCACACAGGCAACTATTCATTGCTCCCAATGTTTAACACCTTATCAAATTTAAAAAAAGTATTTGAAAAAGAATACAACAACGATGTAAGCAGTTTTTACATGGCAAAATGGAACCCTGAAAACTACCCCACGCTTGAGGATTATTCAGAGTACTTTGATGAAACAACTGCGGAATGCCAAAAATTAGAAAATAACCTTGATTCTTTACAATCAGATATAGAAGCGATGGATAATTGGTACCAATGGCTTGCAACAATGGAAAAAGTGCTCAAACAATTAGATAGTAAAGGGCTATTTTCAAACGGTCTTGAACGTGAAAAAATCACTTTAGCAATACTTGCCTATGATGAAGAAGAAAGCATTCAATTTAAAAGAATAAAACTACTTAATCCACCAGCCGTTTTAACACAAATTCAAGCCGACTTTGAAGCCATGATTGCAGAGCGTGAAAATTGCGAGCAAGAAGCCTTAAGCGCCTTTAGTTAAAAAGCGCACCACTACTTAATATACATATACATATACATATACATATACATATACATATACATATACATATAAACTATCCATAAAGTATAAGGGAAGGGGAGAAAAAACATAGCTTATTGATTTAATTGGTAGCCCCTGCAAGAATCGAACTTGCAACTGCCCCTTAGGAGTGCATTTTATTAATGTATTCCTATAAACCCCAATGAACAACCAGAAACAAATAAACAACATAAACCACTGTTTTAAATAAACTAAAATTCAATTTAAAAATACATTATTGTTCTCCTCTGTTCTTTGCGGCACAATGCACTTGCTACATATGTGCTACACAGGAAGAAACAGCATGCCAGTCAAAGCCAAAATAACATTATCTAGTATTAAAGCTTTAAAACCTGCCCATAAACGATTAAATGATACTGAAATAGCAGGCTTTCATGCTCGCATATCTAGTGTAGGAGCAATCTCTTACTTCTTGTTTTATAGGCACAAAGGCAAACAAATAAATTATCACTTAGGTTATGATGGGAAAATTACTCCAGCACAAGCTAGAGACTTAGCTAAAAATAAAATCGCTGAAGTAACCCAAGGTATTAATGTTCACGAAGTAAAAAAGCAAGACCGCATTAAAACAAAGCAGTCTAAGCTATCCACCCTGCAACACTTTTTAGAAGAAAAATACTTCCCTTGGCTGTTATCTCGTAACCCCAAAACAGCAGAGAAAACAAAAAAAGCATTTCAATCAGCTTTTAGCAAATTTATGGATTTTCAGCTATCAGCTATTACAGCATGGGAAGTGGAAAAATGGCGTAACAAGCGTTTGGCCGATGGAATAAAACCAGCAACTACAAACCGCCAACTAAATTTAATTAAAGGCTGCTTAAGTCGTGCGGTCGAATGGGAAGTTATTGATAGCCACGATTTACAAAAAGTGAAAGCGCAAACTGTAGATAACGCCAAGGTTCGCTATTTATCAAAAGATGAAGAATTCCGTTTACGTGAAAGTCTTGCTAAGTTCGATATTAAGCATCTAACAACTATCGTTATTCTTGCTATCAATACAGGGATGCGTAAAGGCGAGATTTTATCGCTTAATTGGAATGACGTTAACCTAGAAAATAAAGTGCTGACTGTAGATTTTCAAAATGCTAAATCGGGTAATACTCGCCATATACCCTTAAATACACAGGCATTTAATGTTTTGAGGGATTGGCAAAAGCTATCGGGAAATATTGGCTATGTGTTTAAAGATAGTAACCAGCAACGAATAGTAGATTTTAGATACGATTGGGCTACTTTGTTGGAAGATGCAAATATTACCGATTTTAGATTTCATGACTTACGCCACCACTTTGCAAGTAAGTTAGTAATGGCAAGTGTAGACTTAAATACAGTACGTGAGCTTTTAGGTCATAGTGATTTAAAAATGACGCTGAGGTATGCGCACTTAGCGCCAGAACATAAAGCAGCTGCGGTTAATTTGATTGGTTAGTAAATATTTATATAAAATTTTATATAAACCTTGCTGATATATAAAATTTTATATATCATATATGTCAATCAATGGAGGTAACACAATGACAAGCATTTCATTAGATACAATGCTCGCTGACAACTTTTCCCCTTTCGAGCTTGTTGAAATAACAGCGAAAGGTAAACTTTTTACTATAGTAAACGCCAAAATTGATCAAAAAGGTTGGAATCAAAAAGAGGCAGCTATAGAGCTTAATGTCACCCAACCAAGAATCAGCAACCTTAAAAACTATCAACATGATAAGTTCTCAATCGAAGTACTAATGAAGATCGCTGACAGACTTGGCTGTAAAATCGAGGTTGGCACTGATAATGGTTTAAATATTTCAATTTCTGAGTAATAAAATAAGGGAGCATGCTCCCTTATTAATTACTTAACCCCGTTATTGGACTTAAAGTCCTTAAACCTCTGTTCGACAGTTGCTTTAATTGTAGGATCTTGACCATTTCTGGATTTTGTAGCAAAAGCTAGAATCTCGATGTGACCATCAAGTAATGTAGTGTAAAACATGCGTCCTGCAGGCCGCCCTTTCACTTTAACCTCATAAACTGAAGTATGAATTGATTTGAACTTTTCAGTTTCTAAAGATGAATATCCACCCTTTTTAAGGGCTTCTACCATATGAGTAGTGAAAGCTTTCTTCATATCATCCGAGAGTTTACTGAACTCACGCGAAGCCTGTTTAGTAACACTGACATTGTTTTCTGACATATTGTCTCCTTTTCTAGTTTAAATCTTCGCCATAGGCGCTCCTATGACTCGGTGTCTTTAAAAATACAAAAAATTGCATAAGCTATTTCCTGTTATGAATGTGCAGAATTGCACGTTATGCCTTTCGGCGATTAATTACCTACCAGTAGTAGGTATCCATACTCTAATATACTTCCTCAAAAACCACATCTTTTTTATTAGATAAACAAGAATGAAAATTCATACTTATTAGATGATTAGATTGATTTTTTTTGATAACTTGTGTCGATGGAAAACACTATAAATAAATGGAATGCATTGATGATTGAAAAAGAATATTACCGATTAGATGAACTTGAAAAACGGTTCGATTTATCTTTTAGTGATGTGCTTTATTTAGTTGAAAACTCAAAGCTCGATTTAGCTTTTAGACTCACCGATAATAAATTCATTATTGGTGGCTGGGTGAAGGGTAATGGCTTTATTGGATATGCCTCTGTCAAATATAGTGGCTTTGCAAGTATCACTCAGAAGGATCAGCTAACACTCCTCTCAAAGCATAAAACTAACTGTAAATACTTCTGGTTACTGAACAAAGATAAGATAGTTAGCGCAAATTATGACTATCCCTTTGAATCAAAAACACCTAATGCCTTTTTACATACATGGCAACCAAAACAGCCAAGCGATATTAACTGGGACAAAATTCCTGCAAAGCTGTTTCCAAAAGAGCAAGAACACACACTCCATTCGTTTAAAAATGCGATGAATAAGACCTTTAAAGCATTAGGTGCAGAACAATCTAAACCAAACGAATATGAAAAAGAATTTGATGCCAGAATACCGAAGGTACAATTCTACTCAGAGGGAATTAATTTTGAGTTAGCCGATATTTGTATTTTACATAGAGACTTACTAAAAGCTGGTATTGGTAAAACACAAGAGATTGCACAAGCCGAAGTAACTAAAGCTATTTCACCAATCACAAAAGGTATGCAAACCACTGAAACCCGTACTGATGACTTTCATGAGTTGCTAGTTAGACTAATAAGCGCAGAGCCAGCACTTACAGCTAAACTTTATTGGCGCAACCTTGAATATGAGCTTGATGATAATAAAGACTATAGAGTATTTGATAAATATAACTTACTAACAGAAATCACTGTTAGCCATATCAAATGGAAAGACAGAAGCGGAAAACCAAGATTGCCTATTAGCTATGATGTCTTTTGCTAATA
>NZ_BADT01000103.1 GCF_000239855.1 Pseudoalteromonas sp. BSi20652
GTTACACTAGAGTTATTAGGCTCAGCATCTTCATAGTCAGATACACCATCGTTATCAGAGTCGCTAAGTGTAGGGTTAGTTCCTAAGGTTATTTCTTGACTATCGGTTAAACCATCCCCATCAGTATCAGAGGATCTAGGGTTGGTCCCTAAAGTCATCTCCTCAAGGTTTGTTAAACCGTCATTATCATAATCGTAACCCGCGTCATTTGCGTTTAACGGATCAAGGCCATTTTCAAGCTCGTATTCATCACTCATTCCGTCGTTATCGTCATCTTCGTCAATGGCATCTCTAATGCCATCACCGTCGGTGTCTTCTAAACCCGAAGGTGTACCGTAATACTCAAAACCTAAGCTTGTTAAGGTATCTAACTGAGCAATATCAATTAAAGGAATTCCGTTAATCCCTATTCTTAAATAATTCCCCGTAAAGTCAAATAATGGCGACAGATCTTCAACCTGCGTATCTGCAATATCAATGTTTAAGCTACCTGAGCTGAAATCTATTAAACTTAAATCTGAAAAGGATGTACTTCTTACATAAAGGTTATATAAGTTTGTAAAATCACTGATTGGCTCCCAATTAGATATTTGAGTTTCAGCAACATCCAAGGTCCGAAGTGGCGCACCTTCTAGTAACGATAAGTCATTAAAACTTGTCCGTCTTACATTAAATTGATCAAGTAATTTATACTCGCTAACACTGCTCCAATCAGTAATTTGCGTATAAGACAAATCTAAATACATTAAGTTACGACCACTTATTAAGCTCAAATCAGTGAAGT
The DNA here is from genome assembly GCF_000239855.1 of Pseudoalteromonas sp. BSi20652. Classification (GTDB taxonomy): domain Bacteria; phylum Pseudomonadota; class Gammaproteobacteria; order Enterobacterales; family Alteromonadaceae; genus Pseudoalteromonas. The sequence continues at coordinate 785 of NZ_BADT01000103.1, forward strand.
TTGAATTACCTAAACGTAATCCCTCAAGCCTAGTTAGTGAGCTTAAAAATGACCAGTCATCTGCATTAACACCCCATAAGTACAAACGGTTTAACTGCTCTAGTGAGCTTAGTAGCGGTAAGTTTGTAATCTCAGTATCCGACCCATCAAAAAACCTAACTGATGCATTAATTAAAGATGCATCGGTAAAGTTAGTACCCTGAACCGATAGGTTTGTTAGCTCAATATTAATTAAATCTTGCCAGTCACCTACTGTAGTTTGATACAATTCAAAAATAGATAAGTTTGATAGCAAAGTTAAAGATGACAAGTCAGAAAAAACAGAATGTCGAATATCAATATTTTCTATACGTGCTTTATTAGCCAGTAAATTAAGGTCGTCATCTGTTAATTTTGTACCCCTAAACGTGGTTAAATACTCAAGTTCTTCTAAAGTCTCCCAGCTTATAACTTCCATATATGGCAAACTTAACTCTCTTAAAAACTTAAAGTTACCTAAGTCAGTAATATTAGGAAGCGCCGTATCACTTTGTGCCCAACAACTAAAATAAATTACATCATATACCGATTGTTCTAATGAATAACTGTTCGTAATACACTGCTTAATTATTTCACTTTCAAAGTCAATTTCGCCAATTTTTTAACCAGTGTAGCTATATTAGGATTATTAGGTTCAGCGTCTTCATAATCAGATACGCCATCACCGTCAGTGTCGCTTAGTAGTGGGTTTAAACCTAAAGCAACCTCATGCCCATCCATTAAACCATCATTATCTGAATCATGATCATAAATAAATGTGCCTGCAGCATATTCTTCGGCGTTTGTTAAACCGTCATTATCAAAGTCTTGGTTTGCATCAGCTACAAAAGGGTCAGTGCCTAAAAGCTCTTCTATTAAGTCAATTAAGCCATCGCCATCTGTGTCAGGAAACTCAGAAAACAACTTACGAACATAAAAATCGCGCCTGTTGTAGCTAAATAATGTGTCGCCGCTTGTAAATAATTGTTCTATGCTATTAAAACGTTGAGGGGTTATTTCGCGACTAACATTGCCATTTTCAGTCTTAATTAATTGCGAGTAATTAACGTAATTATAAGTAGTATTTTGAAAATAAAATGAATCTACGTTGTAAATATCACCAACTGAATCGAGCGTCAAATCTCCCAATAGCTGAACAACGGTATCGTAAACTAAAGCTTGGTATTGCCCGTTTTCATCATAGGTCGTTAGCAGTAACTCCGAGTCGCTCAAAGAGTGTAACTCTGCGTATTGTACAAATGTGTCTAAAACTACCCACGTAGTTAAATCATCTGACGAAATTAAGCTTCTTGTTCCGTCTGAAAGAAAGCTCATCGCATAATAAGCACCATTAACGTAATACATATCCTCTATTTGGCTTACAAATAAATCTTCGTTATCAAGGTTAACTTCGAACGGTTCAAGACTTTCTAAATTAGTACCTAAATACAATCCGTTATAACTTTCTAAAAGTATTTCACCATTACTTAAAGTTTTAACATCATTAATAAATAACAAATCATCTAAGCCATAACTTGTTTCTATCCAGTCATTTCCGTCAATTGAGCTTAAAAATGCTGAGTTGCCTAACAAATGGATCATACCGTCACGCACAAACAATGTTCGCGCAGTATTATTTTGTTGCTCTAGCAATACCCTAGTAGTGCCTGTTTCAATGTTATAAGCTTCTAATCTGGTAGTTGAATTATAACTAACGTCCTGCTCATATTTTAAACTTAAAATCTCACCGTTAAATACATTTACATCTGCTAAAGAAACTTCGTCTTTTAAAATTTCAACTGCTGATACATCAGCGTTAACTTTTCCGACCCTGCCATTGTATGTAATAAAATACTGCTCTTCGTTAAAACTAAAAAAATATGAAGTATTAATAAGCCCTAATACATTCTCTCCAAAAACAAGAGAACTTGCGTCAGAAGTAAGTGGTGCAACGCGGCCATTTCTATCAATTACAAAATAGTTACTGCCTTGAGATAAAAAGTTCAGTTCATCGTAATAAGGAGTGTCAAAAACAGTTATAAGTTGATTATCTGCTGATAACTTATAAACCCCAGGCCCATTGCCTTTTACTGAAATGTAAACCACATCGTTAATAGTTATAACATCATCAAACTGCACACTGCCTACGGGCAAGTTAATAACCTCATAATCTGTAAAGTTTTGTGTTTTTAAAAGGTATTTTAAATTTGAAGCGCTATTGTAGTCGTACTCTAAAACAGAAATAAAAATATTATTTTCATTAAAAATTATATCCCTAATATTATAATTTTTGTTACTAAGATCATATGATGGGAATAAGCTAAACATATCTGAAGCAACTGATTGACTAACAAAATCAACTGTTTTGAGTAATGCCAACTGATTGTTTTGGTAGCCTAAAAAATAAAAGCTGTCACCGTCACTCCATAAGCCATAGTTATAGAAAGGTAAATCAGATTTTTTCCATTCAATACCATCAAGGCTATAAACAAGTTCACCGTAATCACCTTGAAAAGCAATAGCTGTTCCTGTTGAGCTCATATAATCAAACCTATCGCTTTTTAAGCCTAGGTGACTTAAATCTAATATACTCCAACCTTTACCATCAGCAGACACTGAAACCTGATCTTCGTTAAAGGTGTATAAAGCACCATTAAATACAACAACATCGCTGTCATAGCCCATTGTCTCTTTGGGTTTTTGAATCTTTTCCCAGCCGTACTCAGTAGCATTTGTAATACTACAGAGTAAGCCTAGGAAACAAAAAACCATGATATTCAAAGCTTTCATAACCTATTCCTTAAGTTTTATAAATAAGTAATTATTGATTTAATTATTTCAATAATTAATAGCAGCTAGTTAAATCTTTAAATTAAAGCTAAAACAGACTTCAATTGAGTTTTACTAGCCATCTATATCAAATAAAAAATCATAAAATTTAAGCTAATAATTTTTCATTTCATAATTTGGTTAGTTTTACCTATAAAAGTAAAACACTCAGTCACAATAAGCCCGCCATTTAAAGTAGGCCTATGTATAAATATTTTTTATTTTTAGTTAATTAGATCACTTTTTAATTTCAGCATCCCTTTAGCTAAAAATATAAATACACATGGGTTAAAAAAGGGTTTGAAAATATAAAATAGTGAGAATGAAAAAAGCATTAAAGTAAGAGAAATTGTCTGCCAAAAGACAGTAGGATAATAGAAAGGTAAAGGCTCGCCTGGAAGGCTTGGAGATACTTTTTTAGATATACGCACTAGATAAAAGTATAAATTTATAATATTAGTTTGTTGTTTGTTCAACTCAGCACTCCATCGCTCAAAAATCAACTTCAAGTAACGTTCCATTTACATAAAAACAGTCAAATTATAGACAATTAAAAAAGATTAAACAATTAATAACCTTTATTTGTTAGCTCTTTTTGCGTACTAATTTAGCTATCTGTTTTCATAACCCTATGCAAATCTTCTCGGTGGTGAAACAATATCTTATTTGCTTTTTAGTAAGGTATAAAACCATTTTTACCACCGAGGGCACAAGGCGCTGCGCTATACAAAGAAGTAATTAATAACGCAAGCAAGCTGCGCTATACAAAGATGTAATTAATAACGCCAGCAAGCTGCGCTCTGCAGTCACTACTCTTTCACTTCTCCTTGTCTTCTCGGTGGTGAAACAATGTCTTAATCACTTCATGAGCTTTAGCCCAAAAAAATTTTACCACCAAGTGCACAAAGGCGCTGCGCTACACAAAGATGTAATTAATAACGCAAGCAAGCTGCGCTCTGCAGTCACTACTCCTTCACTACTCCTTGTCTTCTCGGTGGTGAAACAATATCTTAATCTTTAGCCCAAAAAAATTTTACCACCAAGTGCACAAGGCGCTGCGCGCTACAGGTAATAGCAACAAAAAAGCCACGGTGCTATTAACACCGTGGCTTTTATTTTATCGCTATATAACGCTATAACTTAGTGGATAGTATTACTTAGTAACCCTAAATCGCTCCCACTGTATACACTGCTTGTGCGTGCTAGCGTGGTTGCATCAACACCGTTAACTATAACGTCTGCTTGCCCATCGCTATTTACATCGTATGAGCTAACCGTTAAATCAGCAAAGTTACCTTCTAGTGTTAAACGTCCGTACTCGGTCGCGGCACGCCCGTCTTTTATCACAAGCTGGTATTTACCTGAATTAACATTAATACCCAACAGTGCCACTTCGTTTGTACCGTCGTTGTTTAAATCCCCTAACTCCATTACTTGCTCGTTTGTCCATATTGCTGGCCAGCTGTAATTCGCTATGCGGGTATTAGCTAAACGTCCGTCGTTTACACGTAGTAACAGTTTGCCGCTGCTGTTTTTACCATACAGAGCCACTTCTTTTACATCATCACCCGTTCGGTCACTTAGTAGCAATGGCTGTGCATCAGTTAGGTCGTTTGGCCAGCTAAACGTGCGTATTACGCCACGCTTGTCGTGCCCTTTTTTAACAACCCATTGGTAACGACCGTCGTCTTTACGTTGACCAAATTGACCCCAGTCAATAGTGCCGTCGCCGTCTATGTCGTCCATTTTATATAGGCTTATGTTATTCCAAAGTTTGTTCCAGTTGTACACGTCTAGCTTGTTGTTGCTATTGGCGCCATCGTAAACAAACAATTGGCCTTTATCTAAGCGCTCATGGCGTCCGTATAACGCAACCTCTGGTACAGCATCGTTGGTAATATCGCTCATAATCACTATTTGCGCATCTACCCATTGGTTTGGCCATTTAAACGTTTTGTACGTTTGTTTGGTTGCGCCATTTTTTACAAATAACTGTTTGGTGCCGTTAGTTAAGTGAATACCGGTAATGGCGTATTCTTCAACACTATCGTTGGTTAAGTCACCCACTACTTCAAACGTTACATCGCCTAACGTATTAGCCCAGTTCCATGTGCCCATGCCTTGCCCTGTGTAGCCGTTATAAACCGCTAATTGGTAACGCCCTACTGCACTGTTAAAGCCAAATAAGCCTAGCTCTTTTATGCCGTCGTTATTTCGGTCACTTAGCAATTCAATGCTCATTGAGTCTAGCGTGTAACTAAGGTCAAAGTTATTTACCACCGAAAAATCACGCCCATCTACAATACTAAATTGTGCGCTACCGCTAACTAGTGAGTATTTAAGCCAATCGGCAACACCATCGCCATTGGTGTCGCTAAAGTGCTGCATAGTCGATGGCGTATTTGGTACATCAGTTGGATCCAGTGGGTTTAAACCGTTATTAACTTCATCGCCATCAGATACACCATCGCCATCTGTATCGGCGTTATTAATGTCGGTACCAAATAATAGCTCGTCACTGTTCGATAAACCATCGTTGTCGGCATCAGCCGCTGCGTCTGTTGCATCAAGTGGGTTTAGGCCGTTATTAACTTCGTCAAAGTCAGACATACCATCAAAATCGCTATCAGCGTTGTAAATATCAGTACCTAAATCGGCCTCTTGATAGTCATTTAAACGATCACCGTCAGAATCAGGTAATTCAGACCACTCGTTGTAGCTACTTAAATCAAATAACTCCACTGAGTTCATTCGTGGTGCAATAAATACACCTCGCTCATCATCACCAATTACGCCATCATTATTTACATCATAGTCATAGGTTGAACGCTCAAATACTAATGCACGCCCATTACTGTCAACAGAAATAACATCCCACTGTCTTTCACGTTCAACCCACTCGTCAACATACGACATAGTGATACGATCGCCATTAACTGTATACGTCCACTCTTGCCCCATGTATAAACTTGAAGCGCCTGTGTCATAGTCGACTTCGCCACCTAATCCGCGACGTAAAGTACCATCAGCCCTAAAATGATAACCCCAAACACCTTCAATATTGAGGGTGTTTTCGCTCCAGTTACTCGTTATGTAAGCATTAATATTTGCTAACTGCATTTGAGGTAATTGCGTTGCTAAATTAGAGGTTAATTGAGTATATGTATTATCAAACTTGGCAAGCGGAGCTATGTACACCTCAGTCAAACCATCAGCTTGATAAACCTCGTAATACCCTAAAAGTTTATTACCTACTTGTTTGTATGGCATTACTTCAATACGCTCAGCAGAGTTTGTAATTACAAGTTTACCCTCGTCAACAGCCCATTGATATTGACCGCCAAAATGCCCCGACTCAGCAAACCCATTACTATTGAGCGTCAACATATCTGCATATATACCATTAATACTATCTAGGCCTCTTGTAGGCCCATAGGCCACTGTAAGAGGTAAAAACACAGTCCACTTACCTTGCAATTGAGCACTACTCATCCCTGAAAATAAATTATCTGGGTTTATTTCCCAATCACGAATTGATTCATCTATATATTCGTATATTGGCAGCTCACCTTCATAGTTCCATTCACTAGGTAATACTAAAGTGACTTGATTAGTTGTCGATACAACAACTTCTTGTAGGCCATTGTCCTCACCATAAGGAGTGATAACTGTTTTTACTCGCGCATCTAAATGCTCAAACTGCATACCGTAAGGGATTTCATTACTATCGGCTTTACTTATTAGCCAATCAGCAACCTCAGCGCCAAAGTTATCTCTTATTCCATCAAATGGATAATCATGATAATCAAAAGAAGTATTAGTAATATTTTGATTAGTTAGATTGATCTGGCCATTTATCACTTCCCATGTAAATGAGCTGGATCTATAAGTATCTAACCAACTATTACCGATATTACCTGTTGTATTATCGTCAAATTTAAGTGCCATACCTGAATGCGCTAACCACCCCGATTGAGCAGTGTCACTTAATGCAACTCTCTGACCTAGAAGATCAACTTTCGCAAACTGAAGTGTTGTTGAGCCAGGTATAGAATCAGCATTTAATGCATCACTACCTTGAGCCAATTCAAAACCATCAGTAAAACCATCACCATCAGAATCTAATAACAACGGATTTAACCCCATTGCAACTTCTTCAGCGTCACTTAAACCATCTTTATCAGAATCATCAGAAAACTTATTTGTGCCTAAATCATCTTCTTGATAATCATTTAAACCGTCATAATCTTGGTCGGGTAGTGCATTCCACGCACTTTCCCACTGGCTTAAATCTATGGTTTCAAGCGTGTTGACTCTAGGAGCAATAAAAACACCTCGTTCATCATCACTAATAACACCATCATCATTTATATCTAAATCAAAGCGGGAGCGCTCATAAACCAATGCACGCCCATTAGCATCAACAGACACTACATCCCACGTTCTTTCGCGCTCAGATGAGTCATTACTGAAACTCATAATGATACGGTTACCATTTAAGGTATATGTCCATTCTTGGCCCATATTTATGCTCGGCGTTTCACTTTCGTAATCGTAATTACCACTAATGCCACGGCGTAATGTCCCGTCATCGCGAAATTGATAACCAAAAATGCTATCAATGTATAACTGCTCGCCATCCCACTGCTGTGGAATGTGTGCATTAATCCCCGCAAATTGAATTTGTGGTAATGCAGTCACTAAATTATTAGTAAGTTGTGTAAATGAATTATCAAATTTAGCAAGCGGCGCAACATATACCTTACTAAGCTCACCACCATTAAATACTTGATAATAAGCTAAATAAGTTTTTTCCACTTGCTTAAATGGCGTCACTATAATGTCTTCGTTATCAGAACTTAACGTTAATATTCCGTTTGAATCCGACCAATTAAACACCTTACCAGAATTTACAGTGCTTACACCGCCACCACTTTGCAAAGCTAACGTATCAGCATAAACCCCGGCTTGCGTACCTAAACCGCGAGCAGCACCAAAGCTTACATCGTAGTCTAAAAATACCAACCATTTACCCTGTATATCATTACTAGATGCACTAAGCGTGCTTGTTAAACTGCTCTCCCATTGCACTACTTCTTCGGTAATAGTTTCATTACTATTTACGCTACCCGTATAACCCCATGCTTGAGGAATAATTAAAGAGGTGTTAGCTTTTAAAACAGAAATTACATTAAGCTCATCGTTAGTTTGCGAATGCTTAATTAACTTACGCTCAATCACTTCGTAATTTTGTTCTAAAAATTGATCATAAGAAAGAGCACCCGCGTCAACTTGTTCTCTAAGCCACTGTGCAACGTCATAACCAAAGCGCTGTTCAATATCAGTAAACGGGTAATAGTAATAATCACTGCTTAAAATCGCATTGCTACCACCATTTATAGTAATAACACCATTTTCGATTTGCCAGTTTGCTTTGCTTGCACGGTAAGAACTAAGCCATTGCTCACCCAATGTAGCTTCGCCATTACTATTAAAATCAATAGCTAACCCTGACTTTTGAATCCAGCCGTCTTTAACGTTACTTAATAAAGCAACCTGCTGATTACTCACATCAGAATCAACAAAGCTTAAAGAGTTTGAGCCCGGAGTTGAACTCGCCAAAAGAGGATCGCTACCTTGCTCTAATTCAAAGCTATCGGTAAAACCATCATTATCGCTATCTTGATCAAGAGGGTTTGTACCGTTTAATAGCTCATCCCCATCACTTAAACCATCAAAATCCGAATCAGCATTATTTGTATCAGTGCCTAAGTCTTCTTCTTGAATATCTTTTAAGCCATCATTATCTGAGTCTGGTAAATAATTCCATGCATCAAAAGTACTTAAATCTGTTTTAATAAATGAATTTAAACGAGGAGGTATAAACGGCTGCATTTCATCATCAGTCACTGCACCATCAAAGTTATCGTCATAGCCTATATAAGAGTATTCAAACATTAAAGCCGTACTATTACTGTCAACCGAGAGTACTTCCCAGTGACGCTCACGCCTATAATCACTTGTTGTAAATGAAGCAACAACCTCATTACCGTTAATCACATAATCCCATTTTTGCCCTAATATAAGTGTATTGCTTTGCTCATAATCAGACGAGATGCCACGATGAAAAGTGCCATCATCTAAAAATTTGTAACCAAATAAGTTATCAAAACTAATGGTAAGACCCTGCTCTTGCTGATTATATAAGTTAATACCAGCCGCCCAAATGTAAGGAAACTCTGTTACTAAATTAGCTGTTAACTGGTTGTATGACTCATCAAATTTCGCTATTTGGGTATTAAACACACTAACAAGCTGATTATTTTTATATTGCTTAACGCTTGCTAAATACCCCTTTTCAACATTTATAAAAGGTGTAACGTCAAATCGAGTATCATCGTTAGTTAAACTAAATACACCATTTTGAGCCGTCCACGTAAATTCACTCTCTGAAAACACATCAGAAACAGAACCATCTGCATTTAAAGTAAAACGGTCGCTATAAATACCAAATATAGTTTGGTCACTAAAAGCCTCTGGCGTACTCGAAAACAAACCAAATAACCATTTACCCGCTAATTGTGTTTGAGTTTGCTGATTTAAAAGACTGTTTTTAACAGCATACAATTTACTGTCGTTATCAAAAGATTCGCTACTATCTATTATACTTACAGGCCAATCCCAAGCCTGTGGAACCTGTAGTTGAGTGTAGTCAGAGCCAAAAAGCCTTATATCAACGTGGTCGCCATCTGTGGCTAGCTTACTAATATTGGCATCAAAAAAGACGCTTTCTTCAAACTCTAGGTAGTAACTTAATTCACCGGCCTCAGCCTTTGCATTTAAATGGTCAGCCAGATCTTGGCCATATTTACTCGCAATAATCTCAAATGGCTGATAATCAACTTGGATTTCTGTTCGAGGTTGAGAAACAAGATTTAAAACACCGTTATTAACAGACCAGTTAAAGCCCTCTTCATAAAAAAAGAAGACCCTTCAAAGCCTGCTATACCGGTATTATCAGCATTAAAATGCATCGCTGTACCAAAATATGGCAACGCAGATTCATTACCGTTATCAATAATAGTAAATTGATTATTAGTTATTTCAGCAACAGTAAACTCAATGTTTTCTGCTAACACATTCTTTTTATAAGAGCTGTTAGCTACTGTTAAATTTGATGATTTTTCTTTAATCGTATTTGTATATGAAGAAAAGCGTTTAGCTTTTTTATACCCATCCTTAGGTACTTTAAATTTTTGATAGTCGAGTAAAGGTTGAGTTGCAGTATCGTAAGACAAAGCAGAATAAGTTGGTGCAATTAAAAGCGCACTAATTGCTAAGCTAGCAATTTTCATAACTAATTCCTTTTAATTTTGGTTAATATAATAAACGAAGCAATTGTAATACAATTTACAAAAAATAAACAATATTTACCCAAATGTTATCTTAAAAAGTAAAAAACAAGTAAATACCCCCTACTTTTAACTAGGGCGTGTTGATCTTTGTGGATTGAAATTTATTTGATCTAGAGGCGATTTAATCGCAGCGCAATGTGTGTAATCTAGTAGGCTCGATGGTTATAGTAACTTATTTATTTTATAATTTTTAAATTAAAAATAACTTTACCACCGAGAGCACAAAGGCACTGCGCGATACACAAAGAAGTAATTAGTAACGCAAGCAGGCTAACGTTTACAGTCACTACTCCTTTACTTCTCCTTGTCTTCTCGGTGGTGATAATACTCACTTATTTGCTTTGTTAGTATCGGAGTTTCTATGTTGCTAAGCAGAGCCCAACATTGCTTGGTAATCCTTCACTTTTTTATTAATTACCTTGCCATTAGGACGGGCTTTTTGAGCTAACAGCATTAACTGCAATGCTTTTTTTAAGTCGGTACTTTCAAGCTTTACAGCTTCATCGCGAATAAAATCAATGTTAAGCGGATCAGTTAAATCACTATCTTTAATATTATGTATATCTAAACGCAGTGCTTTTTGGGGTTGTTTGTTCTTTATATTAAAAAACGAAAATAAATGGTTAGCTATACTTTCTAAGCGCTTTTCGTCAAGCGCTTGTAATTTATTAAATAATAGTTGTTACTCTTACTAAAGCAGCCTTAATAAAAATTAAAAGCCAGTCTTTTTTTAAGTAACTTAAATCCTATTTTTAATATTAAAACAGGTAACTTAATCACTACCAAACAAATCGCGCGTATAAACCTTTTCTGCAATGTCATTTAGCTCTTCAACCATACGGTTAGATACAACAACATCAGATATTTGCTTAAATTCATTTAGGTCTTTAATTACGCGAGAGTGATAAAATTCGCTTTCCTCAAGCACAGGTTCAAATACAACAACCTCAATCCCCTTAGCTTTAATGCGCTTCATAATACCTTGAATAGCAGAAGCTCTAAAGTTATCAGAGCCCGTTTTCATAACTAAACGGTACACACCCACAATTTTAGGACTACGTTTGATGATTGACTCAGCAATAAAATCTTTACGTGTTGTATTAGCATCTACAATAGCGCCAATGATGTTATTTGGCACATCTTGGTAATTAGCACGTAACTGCTTAGTATCTTTAGGTAGGCAGTAACCACCATAACCAAACGACGGGTTGTTATAATGATTACCAATGCGCGGATCTAAGCCTACACCTTGTATAATTTGCTTAGAATTTAAACCATGCGCTTCAGCGTAGCTATCAAGCTCATTAAAGTACGCTACACGCATTGCTAAGTAAGTATTAGAAAACAACTTAATAGCTTCGGCTTCAGTTGAGTCAGTAAACAACACTTCCACATCTTGTTTTATAGCGCCCTGTTTAAGTAAGTTAGCAAATATCGTTGCACGCTCACTTTGTTCACCCACAACGATACGTGACGGATGTAAGTTATCGTATAAAGCCTTGCCTTCACGTAAAAACTCAGGTGAAAATATTAAGTTTTCAGCATTAAGTTGCTTTTTAATATCAGCAGTAAAACCAACAGGTATAGTTGACTTAATAACCATAACAGCTTTAGGGTTATGATCCATTGCATCTTTAATTACCGCTTCTACAGAGCTAGTATTAAAGTAATTATTTTCTACATCATAATCTGTAGGCGTCGCAATAATCACATAATCTGCATTTTCATAAGCAGCTACTTTATCGGTAGTCGCTTTAAAATTTAAATCATCACGTGTTAAAAATTCACTAATTTCAGTATCTACGATTGGTGATTTTTTATCATTTAAAAGCGCTATTTTTTGCTCATCAATATCAAGTGCAACCACTTCATTATGTTGCGATAAAAGCATAGCATTAGAAAGGCCTACATAGCCCGTACCTACCACGGCAATTTTCATGTTATTCTCTAAAAATTAATTTCATTTTAAGCTGTAAGCTAAGGGAGTAAGACTATAGCCTTCAGCCCTAACTACAACGTAATTCATATGCATCATAAATAGTCAGAATTATTACAGCTTTCAGTTCATATACTTGGCAATTAAATTAGTATAGTTATCTAACTTTAATTGAAGTTCTTCTGAATCAAAATGTAACACATATCGTTCTTTGCTTGGCTCATAATGAAATTCCGTTGCAGTTAAAATCCCTACTAACCTGAGTGGTTTATTTACCAACCCTTTGGTTGTTTGTTTCGACGGAGTTATAGGTGTAGATTCTTTTTCATTAGATATTTTAATAGATACAAACTCTTTAGAGTACATCTTTAAACGAAAAGAGTCATGAAAAACGCCTTTATTGTCAATGATATGATAATTACATTCATTTATTTCAAATCTATTAAATTCATTTGAAACATACTCTAATGACAATAAAGCACCTGTAAACCTGAATCGCAATTCACAATCACTTATTTCGTAGTAACTTCTCTTTAAAAGAGAATTTTCAAATACTCCGGTAAACTTATCTGGTTGAATAAAATTAAAACCGGAAAAATAAGCACCTTTAGGTTTAGGGATATTTATAAGGTTATTGAGGGCTACACCTAACCATTCACCAAATATATATGAAGCTAAAAGATTAATATGTTGAGGATCATCGAATAGCTTATCGTTTAAGTAACTCTCTTTAAAATCAATAAATGCTATTTTTAAGTCAGCAGCAAGGTTTCTGGCTAACTCTTTATGGACAATAAACCTTTGCTCTGTAGATTTATGAGGAAAAGATATAATTACAACATGAATATCTAATGAGGATAGAAATTCATAAAACTTTTCTAAGTAATAATCATACCTATAGCTTGATATAAACCCCGGGTTTGATAAATGATCTATCAATAATATCTCATTCTTTTCGATGAGATCCATATTTCTCAATATATTGGCTATATGCATATAAAAGGGAGCTCGCCCTAAGCTTAAGTTAGTTACGGAATGCTGAGTCGAGAGTGCTTTTAGGTAACCATTTCTACCAAGGATAGAGTTCGATGTTCCAATAGTAAGTATATTCATTTTTATTAAGTTACTTTTATTATAAAGAGTTCTGTTTAATTATTTCTTCGTATTCTGCTATTTTATTATTAATTTGGATACCATCGGGTCTTATTAATCTAGCTAATTTCATATAATGTAGAGCATCTAAAATATTTTCGTCTTCTAGTAGTATTGCAACATCTCTCAGCACTAAAACGTTCTCTTTGAAGTAGTTACATAGCTTTGATATCGGGAAACTGGAATGTGACTTGATAAATGATAATATCAACCTAGATGTGTGGGGTTCTGCGTACTCCTCATATATCTTAACTGCTAATAGCTCATCAATTTTAACTTCCTCACTAAACGGAACTTCCATTTCTTTAAATCTCACACCTAGTAACTCAACTAATTTATTACTTTCAGCTTTTAGAGAAGGTGCTATTTTTTCATACTCTTTTTCTGTCAATAAGAATTTATCGTTGTCTATGGACTTACCTATATGCTTCCTGCCATTTAGGTTAACAACTCCGTCTTTTATGATAGGAAATTTTTTATTTATTGACTCAAGTATTCTTGTAGATATATTTCCGAATCCTTGATTAACATTTACCACTTCAAAATTTTCAGTTGGAATTCCCATATATCCAAGAAAATTAACTACAGGGCCATCACCTTTGCAATCATCTTCAAAATTACCAAAAAAAACTTTTCCACCAAATACTTTTTTAACTTTTCAATATGTGCAGCTTTTGAAAAACATTTATTTTTCTAATGTTCCGGTTCCATTTTTTATCCTTTCCTGTAATTCAGAGCATGTAAAAGAGTAAGCTTTCCTTACCGAACAATATACTTCCAGTTCGAATCCATAACTGGAAATAAGATTTTTTAATTCTATTAAAGCTTGGAGTGAGAGCGTGGATATATCCTCACCAGATATTATTACATTTTTATTCGTTTCTAAAATTGAGGTGAATTGCAGCATATAATCTTTATTCAACTCTTCAACTCTTACTAAGTCACCATTCCTTATATTTATATGGTAACTAGCTGGGGATTCGCAAAATATAGAATATATTGGTATTGAATGGTTTATAACTTTTTTAGATTTATAATCAAAGCTTGGATATATGTAACCTAGACTTGCTAATAAAGCATTATTCTTAGCTAATGTCTTTTGAATTGAAGATGTAGCAGTCTTATGAAACCCCACATGTAATAACAGCTTTTTCATTTTAACGCCTTTAAATTTTGACTTAACTAGAATAAAAACCTACAGCAATCAGAGGATAAGCTATAGGTTTAGATAATTTTTAAATTGAAAATTACTTTTTACTAGAAAGTCTACATATCTCATTAGCCCAAGATTCTGTATCATTATTTAAGAATTTAATATGTTGATATTTGAGTTCACCTCTTAAAGCTGAATAAGGTAAAATATTAGAGCAAATAACTGGTAATTTTAGCGCATCTAACTCTAAACATTTGATATAACTTTTAGTCACAGCAAACTCTTCATTAATTAGAGGAGCAACCCCTACATCAAATTGATGAGCAATTTTAATTAACCAATCAACAAATACATCATATCTTGAACTAGGTGGTGTTAAACGGTGTATATAATCAAATTTAGGTAAGCTATCACCGCAACCGACTACGTATAGTTGAATGTTTTTCCCCGACTCTCTTGCGAGCGATACAACCTCAATCAAAAAGTTTAAATCTTCTTGGTGCGTTTTCGACCCAAAATATAGTAAATTAAGATCCGAATCCTCAAGCTTTAAATCTATACGCTCATCAACAGGGCAATCTTTCCACCTATTAGGAAAAACCTTATTAGGGCGAATGACTATATTTTGGTTATAATTTTTACATACATCAGAAAGCGCATCATTGGTAACATGCACTTCGCCTGCACCCGACAACAACTTAATTAAATAAGGTTTGTATTCGCTATAAACCCCTGCAGGGTCAACAGCAGCAGGAACTTCTAATAAATTGTCATCCATTTCAAATGTGTAAGGTACGTTGTATTCTTTTAACGTATTAATACACCAATCAACAGCGTAGCTAGGTATTGCATCTCTTTGAATAACTAAAGCTTCAAACTTACTTAACTCACTCGTTAAAATAGTATCCCAACCTGTAAATTCAACTTCTAAACCTGAGCTTTTTTCGAACTCTTCTTTCCAGTCAACAAGCCTTACATACGCTGTAGGTGGAACCTCTGGAAAGTAACCTTTCATCACGAAGCCAAGCTTACGATTAGTTTGCTGTGCACTAGGAGTAAGTATTGATTGGTAAATGGATATATAGTTACCAGTCATGTTGCTAACAGTATTTTGGGCTCCATAACCTTGTTGCCATTGTATAACTGCATTTTGCTTTTCTTTTAATACTTCAGTGCTGTTTTTAATTGCAAGTAATTGAGCAAAACATTCTTCAGCATTATTTTCAATAAGCCAGCCCGCTTTATGCCTATTTATACGCTCTTCAACAGCACCATAAGCAACACCAATTACAGGAATACCTGTTGCCCAACTTTCGGTAAGTGTATGGCAATAAGTTTCTGGCCAAATTGAAAAAACAGCTGAAATATGAGGCTGTATTTCACTAACAAGTTTTTGAAATTGACTTCTTTCGTATCGACCATGATAAGTTACAAAAGGTAGTAAATCATCGGTGCAAGTACCTATAATATGAAACTCAATGAGGTTATCTTTATCTAATGTTTTAACTTGCTTTATTAGTTCAGAACCCTTAGCTAGAGCGATATTACCAGGTACTAAAACTTTAAGTTTACCATCGATAGTTGAATAGTCGATTGGAGCAATAAAGCTATCAAAATCACGGCCATGCGGTATAACTGTAAAACTGTCTTTTTGGCTAATTAGATCAAGCTTACTTAGTAAAATATTTTTTGCACTATGGCATGTTGTAATAAAGTGATCGCACACTAAAAGCGACTTATCCATTCTTTGTTGCCAGCGTTCAAGCATTACTGGTGACATTGGTGTTACTGTTTCGTCTTTCCAAAGCGGATTAGGCGATTCTTCACTTACTCCATTTGGATGGTATACACCACCGCCATCAACTAAGTTAACCGAAGGGCAAATAGCATAAAAGTCATGAAATGACTTAACTACTGGAATTAATAGTTCTTTGGCTATTTTTGGTAGCATTAAACTATGCCAAGCTATGTGTCTTATATGTAACAGGTCAATATTATATTTAAATAATAAATGCCTAACTAAAGACTCATACTCACCTGAACGATGAGTTGAATACTTAACTGGTTGTGCCAAAGTATGACTTTCTATACTTTCGTATCCGCTAGGCCCTGCTTTTAAAATTTCAACATTTGTTGAATTAGAAGCCAAAGCATAACAATCATAAATCTCTGATAACTGGCGCATTAGGTCTAAATTTGTTTGTGGTGTTCCGCCTGTACGTGTAGAGATTACGAACATTATTTTAGGCTTAGAAATTACATTCGACTTTGTTAGTTTATCTAAATCTTCTTGTATTTTTGCGCGCGCTTTTTTAAATAATACAGAGCCACCAATAGCTTTTATTGCACCACTATATTCAGGGAAATCTTTTTTAACTTGAGTAATACCATCTTCCATAAGTTGGTATTTTGAATCTTTAAATGATGCTGAACGCTGGTGATAAATATAGGTTTTAGTATCTACTATGTTTATCCAACCATTATCAACAGCTCTCATACAAAAGTCATTTTCCTCACCGTAACCTCGTGGGAATTTCTTATAATCAAAAGAGCCTATATCATCAATTAACTCGCGTTTTATATATAGACAAAAACCATTGCCTGTTGGCACATCTATATAACCACCGTCAGAATTTTTTACAATTCTAGCTATTGCATCAATATCTAAATGTTCAGGAATATCATTAGTCCCTGATTTTGGAACCGAGAATGCCCCAGCATTATTAGATACTGCTGTTACTGTACCTATATCATTTTTACTATAGGCTGCAATAATTAGATTTCTTATCCAATTAGGGCTTACTACCGTATCGCTGTTGAGTAAAATAATATCTCTGTTCTTTGCTAATTTAGCCCCTTTATTTACATTCCGGGTATAACCTAAATTTGTTAAATTATTTTTAATGACAATATTTGGAATATTTTTGTATGCACTAAGCATTGGCTTAATGTTTTTATCCGGACTACAGTCGTTAATAACTATTACATTAATATTTTTACTTAACGGTGTATTTTTAATAACACTATCAATACAACTTTTCACTTCCTCTAAGGCATTATAAACTGGAATAATAATACTTAATTGAACCTTAGAAACATCCGTGATATTTAAATTATTTCCAGCAGGCTGAGACGAAGGAATAATAGATAAAGCAACTGCTTTTCTTCCTTCATTTAATCCATGTAATAAATAATGCACTAATGGATTCATACCTGATTTTAATACATCTGGGTATTCCTTTAAATAATAGGCACCGTCAAAAAAATCAGACGTTTGATAGCCAAATGCAGATGGACTTGTTAAGTAATGATAAAGAGGATTAATTTTTTTATCATCATTAAGGTATTTTTTCTATAAAGTTTAGAGTCAAAAAAAGCATTTGGGTTACGATCTTCTTTGTAACCGTGCCTAATATAGTGACGTAAAGCATCGTTATTACGTCTTTTTATATCTTCATACTTCTCGAGGTAATAATCTTTATCAAAGACACCTGATTCAATAATTATGCTTGAAATTGTTTCGTACATTATACTTCCTTATTAATGCCCTAGTAATTCTAACCACCAAGATTCATTATCTAGGTACCAATCAAGCGTTTTTGCAAAGCCTGTTTCAAAGCTCTCAGCTGGTACATAGCCTAATTCGTTGTTTGTTTTAGTGGCATCAATAGCATAACGGCGGTCATGGCCTGCGCGATCGGTTACGTAAGTGATTAGCTGCTCTACATTATTGGCAATAGCCGATTTAGCATGAGGAAAGCGCTTAGCAAGCTCTGGGTTAGTTGCAAATTTTTCGCCCATTACTTTACATACTAGTTTTACTATGTCGATATTGGCCCATTCGTTGTTGCCGCCAATGTTATAGTTTTCGCCAATACGGCCTTTTTTAAGCACGAGTTCTATACCACGGGCGTGATCTTCTACATATAACCAATCACGTATTTGCTGGCCATCGCCATACACAGGTAGTGGCTTGTCGTTCAAAATGTTTGTAACAATAAGCGGTATTAGTTTTTCAGGAAAATGAAACGGCCCATAGTTGTTTGAACAGTTTGATGTAGTTACCTCAAGCCCATACGTATGGTGATACGCACGTACTAAGTGATCGCTTGCCGCTTTTGACGCAGAATATGGTGAGTTTGGTGCGTAGGCTGTTTCTTCGGTAAACGCAGGATCGGTTGCACTTAATGTGCCGTATACTTCGTCGGTACTTACATGGTGAAAGCGATGCTCAAGTGGCTCATTGCCAGCCGCTTTAGGCTCGTCTATCCACTTTTTTTTAGCCGCTTTTAATAAGCTGTATGTACCGAGTATGTTTGTTTCAATAAACGCATCTGGCCCGGTAATTGAACGGTCTACATGCGACTCTGCTGCAAAGTGTACAATAGTATTTAACTGATGAGAGTCTATTAGGTTTTCGATGAGTGCTGTATCGCAAATGTCGCCATGTACAAAGGTCATATTTGGGTTGTTTGCTACGCTATCTAGGTTGGCTTTGTTACCTGCATAGGTAAGCGCGTCTAGCACGATTACTTTGTCTTGTGGGTTTTGTGCTAACCAGTAATGTACAAAGTTTGCACCTATAAAGCCTGCGCCGCCTGTTACTAATAAATTTTTTACTGTCATCTGTTATTCCATTTTACAAATTTTGGCTTTACGCCTTATGTCATCGTTACGAGTCATAAGCTAGAAGCCGTAAGACTACAAATTGTTTTACTAAATAGTCAGGTAATAAAAGGTTATTAATTTTGATCTTTTATGTGTTTTATTTAGTAATAATAATTACTTTACTCGCCTAAAAAGTGAGGTTTACACCTCACCTACAAAATATTTTTATAACCAATAATCTTAATAACGCCAGCAAGCTGAGCGTCTGCAATCACTTCTATTTTTTCTATGTTGATAATAACTTATTTACTGTATGAGTTTTAGCTCAAAAACAATTTTATTACCGAGGCGCTGCGCGCTACACAAAGAAGTGCTTAGATCTTACTCCTTCACTTCTCTTTGTTTTCTCTGTGGTGATTAATCACTTAATCACTTTATAAGCTTTAGCCCAAAACCATTTTACCACCGAGAGCACAGAAACGCTTCGCGCTACACAAAGAAGTTATTAGATCTTACTCCTTCACTTCTCTTTGTCTTCTCGGTGGTGATAATCACTTAATCACTTTATTAGCGAGGTATAAAACCTCGCCGTCAAAATTAACTTATTGGTTAAGTTTTAGCTCTGTTAACATTGCTTTTAATTGTGCGCGCCAGTGCACTGTTTTTACACCACTTAGCTCTTCTGCTTGTGCTTTATTTAACACGCTAAATGCAGGGCGTTTAGCGGGTGTTGGGTAGCTTGCTGCTGGTATTGCACTAATAGGTATTGATTTAGTTAATAGCCCTTGCTCAATTGCAAGCTCTTGTATTGCTACTGCAAAATCGTACCACGAAGCGACACCCGCATCGGTCCAATTTAAAATAGTTGCTTTATTTTCAGTATTTAAAACTTGCTCACTGCTTGCTTTAGCTACTAAAGCCCATAGCATATTCGCCAAACCTGCCGCCCATGTCGGTGTACCAACTTGGTCGCCTACTATGCCTAGCTGTTCTTTTTCGGCCATTAATCGTAACATTGTTTTTACAAAGTTATTACCAAAAACAGAATAAACCCACGCTGTGCGTACTATGGTTGCCTGCCCGCCTAAAACGTCGCTAATAGCTTGTTCGCCTGCAAGCTTTGACGCGCCATAAACGCCTAACGGGTTTGTTGCATCGCTTGCGGTATAAGGCATAGTGCTCGTGCCATCAAACACAAAATCGGTCGATATGTGTATAAGCTTGGCGTTAATATGCTTACATGTGGTTGCTAAGTTAGCAGCACCTTGCTTATTTACTGCGTATGCTTGATCAACATCAGTCTCAGCTTTATCAACTGCGGTGTATGCTGCAGCATTAATAACTATATCTGGCGAGTGCGCTATTAGTAACTCGTTTACTTGCTCTGCATTACTTATATCAAGCTCTTTAGATCCAAAACATATTAGCTCTACATTGCTTGGGCAGGTTTTTTGTAACTCTGAGCCTAATTGGCCATTTTTACCTGTTATTAATACTTTCATGATGGCTACTTAATTTATTGAATATTAAAATGCTGGGGCGTTTTTAAAGCTAAGGCCGGCTTCGTCTTTGGCAGACAGCTGCGGTAATTTACCTTCAACGAGTGGCCAGTCAATATTGAGTGTTGGGTCATCCCATTTTATTGATACTTCAACATTTGGGTTATACACGTCGGTACATTTATATACAAACTCGGCGGTTTCTGTTGTTACATAAAAACCATGTGCAAACCCTTCAGGCACCCAAAGCTGGCGTTTATTTTCAGCCGAAAGCAGTACGCCTACCCATTGCCCAAATGTGGGCGATGCTTTACGCATATCTACTGCAACATCATATACTTCACCTTGTGTTACACGTACTAACTTACCTTGGGTGTTTTGTGTTTGGTAGTGCAGGCCGCGCAATATGCCATGTGCCGATTTACTGTGGTTTTCTTGCACAAAGGTGCGCTCGCCGCAGTGTTGGTTAAATAGTTCTGTGCGAAAGGTTTCCATAAAAAACCGCGCTCGTCACCAAACACTTGTGGCTCTATTATTTTTACATCAGGGATACTAGTTTCAATAAATTTCATTATTACTGCCTATTAAAATACTTTTTGATCTAAAAGCGATAACAAATACTTGCCATAGCCCGACTTTTTAAGCGGCTTTGCTAGCTTTTTAAGTTGATCTGCATTTATGTAACCCATGCGATAAGCTATTTCTTCTGGGCAGTTAATTTTTAAGCCTTGGCGTTTTTCTATTGCGCGAATAAAGTTAGCAGCATCTAGTAAATCATCTAGTGTGCCGGTGTCTAACCAGGCTGTACCACGGCCCATTATTTCTACGCTTAGCTCTTTATTAGCTAGGTATTGCTCTATTATGTCGGTAATTTCAAGCTCGCCACGTTCAGACGGTTTTACATTTTTAGCAAACTCTACTACGCGGCTATCAAAAAAGTATAACCCTGGTACTGCATAGTTTGATTTAGGTTTGTCTGGCTTTTCTTCTATTGAAATGGCTTTGCCGTTTTCGTCAAATTCAACCACACCATACGATTTAGGGTTAGCAACATGGTAGCCAAACACTGTAGCGCCTTGCTCACAACTTGTTGCATTTTGCAGTGATAACGATAAATCGTGACCGTAAAATAGGTTGTCGCCTAATACTAGGGCTGCACATTGGCCTTGTAAAAAATCTTCGGCTAATAAAAATGCTTGTGCTAGGCCATCTGGGCTTGGTTGTTCTTTGTATTCAAATGTAATGCCCCATGCACTGCCATCGCCTAATAGCTCTTTAAATCGAGGTAATTCAGCAGGTGTTGATATAATTAATATTTCGGTAATACCGGCCATCATTAAAGTAGATACCGGGTAAAATATCATTGGTTTATCGTATACTGGCATTAGCTGCTTACTTACTACTTTAGTAAGTGGGTATAAGCGAGTACCTGACCCACCAGCTAAAATTATACCTTTGCGTGCCGACTTTGTGGCCGGTGCTTTTAAAGAGTGCATGTAGAATCCTATCTATCCATTTTAATTAAATACTTATTAAGCTTTGTAGCTTTTATAAGCTTAAGTTTACCTTAGCTCTTTTACTGTGGCTAAAACTATTTTACCAATACCAAATAGCATTAGCTGTAATACTGCGAATAATAAAATATTATATAAAGTAGCTGGGTATTTGTTGTCTTGCGGCAGCGTTGCCGATTCAACCACCACTAAATATTTTAACTGGCGGTAAGCCTCTATACGCGCTTTATCAAGTGATACCTCAGAAGATGTATAGCCTTTAAGCGCGAGCTCTAACTCAATTTTTAAATCAGAAAATTGCGCAAGCACTTCGCTTACAGAGGTTCCATTATTTTTTATATTACTGTTAGTGCCTTGCTGGGTCGAAAGCCTATCTCGCTCAAGCTCTAGTTGCGTTTTAAGTGCGCTCAGCTCCGACGCTAACATAACTACCTGCGGGGCTTTTTCGGTCATGGTTGAACGCAGGCCTTTTAACTGTGCACTTTTAGTGGCTATTTGCCCTTCAAGCCCGTAGGTTATTTGCTGTAGTGCTAGGCCTTCGGCTTCTGGGTCAAGCAAGTTATTTTTTTGCTGAAATGCTAAGGTACTTTTTTGTGCATCGCGCAAGCGTTGCTCAACCTTAGCATGTTCCAAACGTATAAATTTTAACTGCGCGTCAGCTAATTGGTGGCCTATTGAGTTTATATACCACTCTGCACGGTTAACTATGGTTTGCGTTAGCGTATTAGCAAACTCTGGGGTAAAGCCCTGTACTAAAATTTTAATTACGCCTGAGGCTTCGTCAATTTCTATTGTGGTGTGATCTTTATAATATTTTAATAAATCTTCTATGCTGGCATTACTACTTAAGCGCGAAAACACATCGCCACCGTTTTGGTAATGCTCTTTTAGGTTATTGTGTGTTTGTAAGTAATTTAGCAAGTCTTCTGAGTGAATATACGCTTTTGCTATTTCGGTATCGGCTGTTGTGTTACCGCCTACACCCAAACCACTCAGTAGCGCCATTGACGGATCCATTGTTGCCATGCCGTCAGGCTGCTGAATTATTAATTGCGCACGGCTTTCAAACCGTGGTGCAGCCCAAACTAGCTGGTAAAAAGAAAATAATATAAAAGGCACAAGCAATAGTACAAACCATGGCTTAGTAAATAAGTGTAGGCCGCGCTTATTATTTAACTCAGCCATAGCAGCTTGCTTTACTGATGGTTTTGCATTTTGCTCGGTAGAGGTACTTGTTTGTGCTTTACCCGGTTGGTTATTTATTTTATTAGTAAGCCTAGTTAGCTCTTTTTGTATATATTGATTTGTGGGATCAATATTACGAGCGCGCTGCATAACACGCCTTGCTAGGTATATATCGTTTTGTTCAACCCGTTGAGCAAGCCCCATGAGCTTTTCGCCATTGTGCCAAATAGTTTTATCGGTTTTTTTGCTAGCTCGGTAAAGCGTTGTTCTATTTTTTCTATCGCTTGTTGACTCATAATTATAATGCCTGGTAATGAGCAATTCCTTGCTCTAAATCGTTGTAAAAAGTAAGTTCGCCTTGGTGCAGTACTATGGCGCTATCGCAAAAATGGCGTAGCTCGTCCATTTCGTGGCTAACCATTATCACATTGGCATTTTTACTTTTTTGTGTGAGGGCTTCACGCGTTTTATTTCTAAAGTTTGCGTCGCCCACTGAGGTAACTTCATCTATTAGGTATACGTCAAAATCTATACCTATTGAGCACGCAAATGCTAGGCGGGGCTTCATGCCACTTGAGTATGTATTTACAGGTAAATCAAACTTTGTGCCTAGCTCGGCAAATTGGCGCACACGGCGTACGTATTGGTCTAAGTCGGCAACACCGTTAATCATCCCTATAAAGCGGGCATTTTCGGCGCCACTCATTTGCGGATGAATCCCCGTTGCAAGCGCTACCGGCCACGACAAGTGAAGGTCTGTAACTATTTCACCTTTATTAGGGTATTCGCTGCCAGCAAGCATTCTAAAAAGAGTAGATTTACCTGCGCCATTAGAGCCTAAAATAGCAATGTTATGGCCGCTGGGTATTTCAAAGCTTACATTTTTAAAAATATATTGGTTACCTAGCGTAGAGGGGTAGTACTTGGTAACATTTTGCAACTTAATCACTTAATACTCCTTGTTGCATAAGGTTACCTGCTTAGCGCCTGTTTCCACGAAACGTGGTAAACAGCTAAAGCAAAAAACAATAATACAATCGTACAAGCTAATAAATAAAACTCACTTACTGCCTCTGTAGGGTAAGTACTATAAGCCGCATGACGAGTTAACTCTATTGCATGCAAAATAGGGTTCCAATCTAAATACGACCAGTACTCTTTGGGTATATCCTGCATCGAAAAAAATACACCCGATATAAAAAACAAAGGCCTAGTTAAAATACCTCGTACTTTAGTAATTTCAGGTACATAACATTGCCCAATAGCAAATAGTAACCCGAGTGACATCGCTATAATCCATACAGCAAAAACGTTTGTTATTAAAAATAATGGATCGTCTATATTAATATCCATTTTAAGTAAAAACATTAGTAATAAAATAAGTAAAAAACAAATAGCTTAACTAACAAATCAAAAAACTACTGGCCACAACGCTACTAATTGGCTGCACTTGCCTAAAGGCAAATAAGGCTTTATTTTTTTTTATTGAATTTGCTGAGTTATTTAAGGTTTCTAAAAACAATTGAATTAACAGCATGCCGTACATCATAAATTCGAATGTGGGCACTGTGTGCGAGTCACTACCTGAGATCAGGCCGCGTAAGTACGATAGTAAAAATATAAAACTTAATGGCTGAAATACCGCCCACGCAAGCCCTAGCTTATCGTTAAAGCCTGTGCGGATTTCACGAACAAACAGGGCAAATATAACGTCGCGCCATATTGCCCAGTTACTACGTTTAAGTACTGTGGTCATTTAGGTTGCCACATTTGCCGCAATAGCAATTTGATAAATTATTTGCGTAATGTCTTTAATCGACTGCAAAAACTTAGTGTCGACTTTTGGTAATACTAAAATTTGGTCACCTGGTTTTAAAGTGCCATAGGCGTCTACGTCTATCATGCCGTTAGGGTGTATTACCATTATTTGCTCAAAGTTAGCACGCTCACTATAACCTCCTGCCCATGCAATGTAGTCGTCTATGGTTGCATTTGGGTTATACACAAGCGCTTGCGGCATAAGTACTTCGCCGCCTATGTGTATTAGGTCTGTTTTAGCAGGAATGTAAACTATATCGCCCTGCTCTAATCTAATATTAGCTACTTGCCCTTGGTCTGAAATTACAACTTTACCGAGTGGCACTGTTTTGCGGGCTCGTTCGGTAAATTCTAAAATCATTTTGCCTTCTTCGGCTCTTATTTTAGCTTCTCCGTCGGATGACGCTGGGGCGGTAAATATACTGCGCTCTAATCGGTCTAACGCTTGCTCTATCATCTCTTTTTGTTTTTTAGCTACGCTTTTACGCTGAATATAAATTGACTTATAGTCAGCAAGATCTTTATCTATTTGTATATTGGCAAGTAGGTCGTGCAAGCGTGTGTTGTTTTTTACCGCAAAGTACGACGGCCCTAAATAACTACCCGCTACTTGAATATCGAGCACTTGCGTGCGTATATCGTCGTTAAAAATAAGACGATCGCCATCTTTTAGCACAAAATTTGTAAATCTATCATAAGGGAGGTAAACCGAAAAAGGCCCTGTATCGCGATCTCCAACTATTCCTACGTGGCTTACCTTAGCAAGTGGCAGGGCAAATTTTGCTAGTTGCTCACCCGTTGCTTGGTTGTCTTTAAATTCAAACCTAAATGGCGCTCTTACACTTCCTGATACAACAACTGTTGCTTTTTGGCGTTCAACTAAAATTACGTCGTTGTCTTTAAAGTTAAACTTAGGGAGGTAACCACTTAAAATAAAGTCGTATAGGTCTATGTTTTGAATTACTTTGTCGTTACGTAATACTTTTATAGAACGGTAGCTGCCTCGCTCAGAGTCAATTCCGCCTGCGCGTTTTAAGTAATATAAAATACTGTCGGATGCTATACCTGCATATTGCCCAGGACGAACAATGCTACCACTTATATAAACACTTACTGGCGTGGCGGTAAGTAAATTTACGTATATTTGTACGCTACTTTTATATACTTCTTTTATTTTATTACTTACGTAGCTATTTAGCTGACTTGCTTTTACGTCGGCTACATATACCGGACCTACGTTAGTTATAAATAAATTACCTTGGTTATCAACAGTGATAACTTCTGACTGGTTTATTGCACCCCACAACCAAATAGAAACTTTGTCGCCTGGTGCTATTGTGTAATCGTCGTTTAGACCATCTTGGCGCTCACTTTCGTAACCACCTGCAAATAAATTTGCACCATATGGCGGTGGCAAACCAAACTCTGGGGTAGGGAGTAATTCAGCCGCTGACATTTCGCCCGGTAATAAAGTACCTGTTCGACCTTGTTTACTGTATGTTCCGCTTTGAAGTGATGCGTTTGGTAGTTGTGTTTGCGTAGTACCTGCGCTTTCAAGCTGGCTTAACGATATTTGTTCCGCTGCAGTAGCACTTAGGCTAAATAAGCTGATGGTAGAGCAGGTTAATATTAAAAATGTTTTAACTATTTTGCTTAGCATGTTCATAAAAGACTTACGCTCCAAAGCTAATTTGGTTGTTTTTATTTTCAATTACTTGAGGCGTTACTATCCATTGTTGGTTAGTATTTTTACATACAGCGCGGCGCTCTTGTTCGGCTAATTGCTCTGCTCTTTTTAAATAAACCACTCTACAATATTCACCTAACGCTGACGTATATTGTAGGCCTAATGTAAACTCAATATTATTATACTCGCCTGTGTAACCTTGTTGCTGAGAGTCTAAGACGTCACTTAAATACGCAGGTAATGTGCTAGTGCCATTAGATTTTATGGGTTCGTCTATTAGCGCACGTGTTGCATGAAGAACAGGAGGTGACATAGCACAGCCAGTTAAAAACAGAAAAGGGATAAGTGATAGTATAACTTTATTTTTTTCATTATTTATTTTCTAATCTATTGGTAAGTAACAAAATAAAATCCTTTGATGCAGCTAAATTTGCGTTAACTTTTTCCATGCTTGTTTAGTCATTGCCGAATAACACATAAAAAACAATAAAAAACATACTAGCATTATCCACTCAGCTACTGCATAAGCTTCAGCTAAACAACCTAGTGCGGCTAGTATACTTGCACCAGACGAAATAACAATAAGCGAAAAACGATGGCTATAACCTGCAGCTTCAAATATGTGATGCAAATGCTGCCTGTCAGCCTGAAAAGGAGAAACCCCTGATTTAATTCTACGCATTATTACTGTCGCCATATCCATCAAAGGCACTGCAATTATATACAAGGCAGTTACAGGTCTTAATGCTGGCGCATCTAACTCTATTCCTATTACCATAAGCCAAACAAGCGTTAAGCCAATAAGCATGTTGCCTGAGTCGCCCATAAATATTTTAGTCACCGAACTGTGAAGCTTGAGGTTAAATATTAAATAACCTAACAAAGCGGCTATAAATAAAACAGGTAATAAGCTCCATGCATTGGTAACTCTACTTAATAAAAAGGCTAACGCTGTAAACGCAACCAAGCTGAGTAAACCGACTAAACCATCCATGCCATCCATCATATTAATGGCATTTATTCCTGCAATAATAGCAATAACCGTTAATACAATCCCAAACCCTGCTAGTTTTAGTTCAGCCCACCCTAAAATGTATCCTAAGCTGTGTAAATATATCTCTGTTCCAAATATAACCAATGACGCGACAAGTACTTGCGCCACAAGGCGAACTCTAACCGATAATTGGTAACGATCATCAAGAGTACCTAAAAAAAGCACCAACGCCGATGCAACTAAATAAATATTTAAGTTTCGGCTGTATTCTATAAATAGCATTGAAGTAATTAAAACGGCTAAATAAATTGCAATCCCGCCAACTAAAGGAATGTTTCCTGTATGTATTTTACGAGCGCATGGGAAGTCAACCAACCCTGTTTTTATAGCTATAGGGTTAATCACTTTTATGGCAACAAGTGAGATAATAAACGTAATTGAAAGAGGTAACCAAAAATCCATTATATGTCCATGTGTGTAAAAGTGTAGCTAACGCGTAACGTATATGTACTTCTCATAAGTATACAAAACCTTTACATTTATGCATGGTTAATTTCAGCTATATTAAGGAGATAATATACATAAAACACATGATTTATCATTAGTTTTTTAATGATTTTTATTTTAGCATTAAAAATAATACCACAAATAGCTGTTTACCGTAGTTGAATTCTATTACAGCTTTAATGCAATCCTTTTACAAAAAACCCATAGCGTACAAACAAATTATAAAAAATATATTTAGCTCAACATAGCCTGAACATTACTCTACTGCAGTTAAGCAAAATTAAAAATAAACCAGGAATTAAGTCTTGTCATAGAAAATATGCCCTATTTATTGTTAAAACACTACAGCTATAGCCTACCTTGAATTTTTGTAATTTAACTTATACTGTAAATATCGTTGCAAAAATTAGTAATAACAAGGAAAGATAATGCAAATACTTCACCACGGAGCGGTTAATGGCGTTACGGGTTCGTGCCATGAGCTGGTAGTTAACGAGCAAACAAGTGTACTTATTGATTGCGGGTTATTTCAAGGGGAGGACTCTAAAACCGACCTCTCAATTGAGTTTAATATTACCCATGTTACTGCCCTTATTGTTACCCATTGCCATATTGACCATGTTGGTCGAATACCTTACTTATTAGCAGCCGGTTTTAAAGGTCCTATTTTTACAAGTATTGCATCAGCCAGTTTGCTGCCTTTAGTAATTGAAGATGCTTTAAAAGTGGGTGTAACCCGCGACCCTAAAATTATAGCGGCCTGTTTAAGCTTATTGAATAAACGCATAGTAGCTGTTGATTATAAAACGTGGTTTGAACTACCTTGCAAAGGCAACCAAACAGCTAAAGCACGTTTTCAACGAGCGGGGCATATATTGGGCTCAGCCTATGTTGAAATTGATGTAGCAAATGGCGGCAAAAGTACAGACTCTCAAAAAAGTGTTCATCGGGTGGTTTTTTCAGGCGATTTAGGCGCGCCTTAAACACCGTTACTCCCTTCACCTAAAGCGCCCTATAAAGCCGATACCCTAGTTATTGAATCAACCTACGGTGATAAAAATCATCAAGGCCGTAAAGAGCGTACAAAAACGCTAAAAAGCATTATTGAACGCGCCGTAGCCGACAACGGCGTTGTTTTAGTACCTGCGTTTAGTATTGGCCGCACACAGGAGCTGCTATACGAGCTTGAGCAACTCATACATAGCTCATCTAAAAAGTCTAAGTGGCGAGACATTCACGTAATACTCGACTCCCCCATGGCTGCTAACTTTACCGAGCAATACAAAAAGTTTAAGCACCTATGGGATAGCGAGGCTAAGCAAAAAGTAGCAAAAGGTAGGCACCCGCTCGATTTTAAAAACCTAACTACGGTTGATTCACACAAAGAGCATATGGCTATTATTAACTATTTAAGTACTAGGCAAACACCCGCCATAATATTAGCGGCAAGCGGTATGTGCACAGGTGGCCGAATAGTTAATTACCTTGAGCGATTTTTAAATGATAAAACCAGTGATGTATTATTTGTAGGCTACCAAGGGCGAGGCACACTAGGGCGCGATATTCAAAAATATGGCCCGCGTAATGGGTATGTTTTTATAAATGATGCTCGTATTACTATAAACGCAAAAATACATACAATTAGCGGCTATAGCGCCCATGCCGATCAAAACGGATTAATTAAGTTTGTAACAGGTATGCATAAAAAGCCAAGCCATATAAAAATTGTACATGGCGATGATGATGCAAAAAAAGCGCTTGGGAATAGGTATAAAGAAATTTTAGGTAATACAACGATAGTTGAGATTGGCAGTTAGGTGAGTTTTATTCAATTAATTTCAATTATACGCCTGCATAGAAAAATATACATTTAAACTCTCTGCAGGCACAAATTTTTAAACATGTTTCTTTGTTACTATTGCAACTCTAAATAAATTGTTTTTTAACTTTTACAAAGAAGATTATAAACAGATTTTTTATGTTGTATGTTTTGATCTTTTAGCCAAGCATCTAGATCATTTACCTCAGACCAATTTGTCATAAATATAAAGTCGAGATTAGCATTGGTTGCAGCTTCAAAGTCATATTTACTATCGCCAATAAAAAGAGCTGGGAGCTTAATATTAGCATTAGCTATTTCACGAGCCAATATCTCATCTTTGGTGTCAGGACTGCCAAATATACCGCCATCGTAAAGTGAATCTATCCCCCGCTTGGAAAAAACATCTCTAAGCTCATGTTGCGCACCACCAGATACTATTAACCAGTTTGCATTTCCAGTTTGCTCCTTAAGTAGTTCCAACCCATCTACGATCTTACAGCTCAACAAACCAACTTCAACCTCTTTAGCATAAGTATCAAGTAACTCTGTTAATGTTGGCCCTTTAATACCTTTACATTGCTCTATAAACCACTCAAATTTTTTATAACGAGATATACCGCCTCGGGCTACATGATAATCCACTAAACTTTGCGCTTTTTCTTCTCCATATGGAAGTGCCGCTTTATAAAAAGCGGTTGTTTTAACTTTATTAGAGTCAAGCACAACACCATCACAATCAAAAACAATTGTTTTATAGTCTGTTATTTTCATAGCTCGGCTAGCCCATTATTAGCTATCGCTTCAGCGATAACAAAGTCTTCTGGCCAATCAATATCATGTGCAATAATTTTATCCATTGCATATAAATAAGGGTTATTACCAATTCGATCATTTAATGTTGCGTAGTTAGCTGCGCTATTTAAAAATACAGCACTATTAATTTCGTATATTGGTTCAATCGTCTGTGTGCGAGGCCACTTCTCTTTACTACGATCATAATTAATAGGACCATTTTTGTTCCATAAAAAACCATGAATTAAAGTTGTTGTCATTAATGAATCAAAACCAGTTTCTAACTTTTCAAAGTAATCTTTTATAATAAGTTCGTACTGCGCACTATTTATGAAAGGTGACGTTACATGAGTCCATAATATATGACCTTCAGGAACCAAACTTAATGCGTGCGCGACTAACTCATCTGTACTCGTAGAGCTACTGCAAAGAGTATCATCGCGTTTATGTATTACAAGCCTCTCATTTTTTATAGTGGCCGCATAATCTAAAATTTCGGTATCGTTTGTTGATAAAATAACTTTATCAATTGCGGCACACCCTAGTAACTGTTTTAATTTAAGTTCTACTAAACCATTTTCAAACTTATTAAATGGTTTAATATTTTTCTTAGGAACGCGTTCGCTCCCTTTTCTACAGGGTAAAAAAGCAAATACAGCCATGTCAGTTACTCCATTAAACCATAAATACTTTGTGATTTAATTTCATAGCGCGTTGGCGTGACCGAAAGTAATTCTAGAGCCTGTTCTTGAGATGCATATAACTTAAGGAGTTTATTCATTTCAGAATTACGTGGATCATCAGCACTGTAACCATCAAAGCCAGCCATTAATAATTTAGATGCTTTACCTGCAGTGATTGCTGATAGTGCATAACAAATAACTAAAGACGTTGGTAATACGCTTGAATGGCTGCCAAAGCTAAATTTATCGCTTTCTATTGATAATCCATAATCGAGTAACTTTTTATCTTTAAGCGCATCTAATACATCTTCAGGTAACATTGACGCAGGCGTAATTAAAGGCTGTGGTAATTGAGCATGTGCACTACAATCTGCTAGCAATCTAACTGGATGACATGCCACCCTAAAAGCAATTAATGATTGAGCAATAGAAGACTGCGTGTTTAAAGCAATCACAACAGGATTATTTTTGGCTATATAACTTTCAAGTGCGGTTCTATGTTCTGCAACACCAGGCCCTGTACCAAGTAATAAAACCTCTTTCCCTTCAAATATATCAGCAGGATTCCATGAACCTCTTGGCTCTCCGATATAAAATTCACGAGTTGAATCTAATGTATCGAGCTTAAATTTTTTCCCGCCTTCAAGTTTTAAATGCTCAATTGCGGCTAAAATATCTTCTTCACTATAGCGAGAGTCACCCATCATTTCTTGAATATAGGTTGGATGGATTCCATATTTACCCGCTAAATAATAATATGGATTTGATCCCCAACTGCATTGATTTTTTAAAGGCTGAAAAAAGCTACGAATTACACTCATTAAAGGCACCATATTGATACTTATTGATTTTATGTCTGCAACTTCAATAACTAACTCTTCTGTTCTTGCATTGCCTGGGCCACGTCCCATACCTGTTACAGTCGCATCTAACCATGTAACACCATCGTTGACCGCCTGTAATGTATTTTGTAGGGCCAGTCCCATATTATCATGGGTATGAATTCCCATAGGGCCTTCCCAATGCTTACGTAACCAACTAATGATTTTAGACGTTTGCTGTGGGTTCATACTTCCCATACTGTCGGCAAAATACAATGAATCGATAGGGTATTTGCTTGCTTCTAAAGATAACGCTTCAACTTCTTCTTGTGAGCGCTCAGCTACCTGCATTAGATTAAAACCAACAATGTATCCTCGCTCTTTTAGCCAATTACAAGCAGGTAAAGCATTAACAAACTCGTGGACATGACATGCAATCCTTACCACATCCACAGGTGAATCAGCTGCTTTAACAGGAAAAAGTGTACTTAAAACACTTTCAAGAGGTGTTTCTCCAACTAATTCTGAGCCGTTTATCATTACAGCAACACTCAATTGCTCAGGAACGACTAATGAGTTAATAAAACTATCCGTTGTATAAGCGCTTGCACCTTTAAAACCCTTATTAATTAGTGAACGTAGACCTAGCTCCACAATATCAACACCAGCGGCTTGCATAGCCTCTAAATATTGATTAATTAAATCGGTAGGAAAATCCCAACTGTTATAATAACCTCCATCACGTAGTGTGCAGTCCAATACTTTAATGCTTTTATTATCTTCGAACATTTCAAAGACTCCTTAATATTTAGTTGGCAAATAAATGCTTATTTTTAATGTTACGCACTGCGAGTGAAAAGCGTGATAATGCAATGCGCTTATGTCTTTTTAATTCAAAGCAAATGTAAAATCACACTGCAATATTACGAGCAAAATCTAAAGCTTTAATAACAATTTGTTGAGCATTTTGAAGCGAACTAGACTCTGCATAACAACGCAGTTCAGGTGCATTTCCTGAAGGCCTTAAATGCACGATATCATTATTATTAAGTGTAACTCTTAGCCCATCAGTAACATCCACTTTTTGATGTGGCTCTAAATTATACAAAGCTGTCAATAATGAAATGTCATTACCTAACTTAGTTAGTAAAGCCTTACTTTTGGATGTAGGAAACTCTTTTATTCGATTACTTGCAACAAAGCTTTGAGGTAACTCATCAAGCATATTACTTATACTTTTGGGCTGTGCTAATACAATAAGAGCAGGAAGCAATGCATCCCTTGTTGGCAATGATGAAATTACCTGCCCATTAAAACTAATATCACTCGCAAGTAAATAACCACCGTTAGCCTCAAAGCCAGCAACGCGTGTTGAATTAACAAGCAACTCGTTAAATTCAGCAATAACATATGGTGAGCCAATTTTAGTTCTATTAACTTGCTTAAATAGGCCTGACTTTTCAATTGCAGTATTGCAGCTAACAGGTACAGCTAAAGAGTCGACTCTCAAAAGTTTACTGCATAATAGCCCTAATAAATCTCCATTTAACCATTGACCCTTTTCATCAGATAGCAAAGGTCTGTCACCGTCTCCATCCGTTGAAAAAATGGCATCGAAACCATATTCATTAACCCAACTAATTGCTTTTAGTTTATCCTGTTCTGATACAGCCTCTGTATCGATTGGTATGAAATGATCGCTTCTCTCTAAACTTACAACTTCTGCACCAAGCTCAATAAAAAGTTGCTTATAAATATCTCTTCCAGCACTTGAATGCTCATAAACACCTATTTTTTTCCTTTTAAGGTATCAGGGGTAAATAAACATGAGTAGCGCTGGCAGTATGCATCTTTGGCTGACTTATCTATGTTTAATTCTATTAAATTTGCAGGTAACGGTTGCACTTTTACTGGACTGTTAAAAATTGCAACTTCATCTTGTTTGCTTATTTCACCATCAGGTCGATAAAATTTTAATCCGTTACGATCAAAAGGGATATGACTTCCAGTAACCATTATTGATGGCATGCAGTCTTGCATTGCTTTGAATGCTAATGCTGGCGTTGGCAGAACCCCGTAGTATTTTACATCTAATCCGTGTAATTTTAATGCTGATGCACATGCTTGCGCCATAGCATAGCTACTAGGACGGTTGTCTATCGCGATAGCAACTGTATCAAATGAAAAATCGTTTTCAATCGCATCAATAAAAGCAATAGTAAAAGCAGCACAAACATTAGCCGAAAAGACATCAACTAAACCTCTAGCACCACTTGTACCAAATAGCACCCCGCTTTCTTTTATAATAGTCTGTGCTTGCATATTTAAACCCTTCTAATTTTCCAATCTTCCGTAACGGTCTTCAAAGCGAACAATATCGTCTTCACCTAGGTAAGAGCCAGATTGAACCTCTATTAGTTCAAGATCAACTTTCCCCGGGTTTTCTAACGCGTGTATAGCTGTAATTGGGATATATACAGATTCATTTTCCGTAATAAACTTTTCTGTATCATCTATCTGCACTTTTGCTGTACCAGAAACTACAATCCAGTGCTCTGAACGATGATGATGCATTTGCACAGATAACTTGGCACCTGGTTTTACTGTAATACGTTTTACTTGGAAGCGCTTTCCACTATCAACTGAGTCATATTTTCCCCAAGGTCTATAGACTTCTCGATGAAAAGTGACCTCTGATCGTTGCTCTGCTTTGAGTTGACTTACAATTGATTTAACAAGTTGAGACTCTGATTTTTTAGCTACGAGTACTGTATCTTTTGTATTAATAATTACTAAGTCTTCAAT
Source organism: Pseudoalteromonas sp. BSi20652 (assembly GCF_000239855.1). Lineage (GTDB taxonomy): Bacteria > Pseudomonadota > Gammaproteobacteria > Enterobacterales > Alteromonadaceae > Pseudoalteromonas. The sequence continues at coordinate 36,023 of NZ_BADT01000103.1, forward strand.
CCCTACTGTAGTGACCAGCTTATCTTCACTAAATACGAGAGAATTTTTTGTATTTACAGACTTAACGTCACCTGTAAATGCGTTTCCATTATTATCTTTCGGTGAGACTTCCCATAATGCTGAAAAACCACCAATATCATTCCACTTAGCATCCATAGGAATGACAATTGCATCATTTGTTTGTTCCATTACAGCGTAATCAATTGATTCATCTGGACATTCTATGAATGCATCTTTATCTATCCGCATAAAGTCCATATCACTAGATTGAACCTTAATTGCTTTTTCACAGGCGCTTAAAATATCCGGGCGAAACTCTTTTAGCTCTTGTAGGTATTTACTCGCTTTAAATAAAAACATGCCACTATTCCAATAGTATTGACCGCTATCAATATATTGTTGGGCAGTTTCTAAATCCGGTTTTTCTACAAAACTATCGACGATAAATCCATCATTTTGTGCTTTACCTCGTTTAATATATCCATAGCCTGTCTCTGGCTTATTTGCGACTATACCAAACGTTACGAGATTGCCTTTTTCAGCGTGTGCTTTAGCTATTAAAATACTTTTTTGAAATGCGGCTACATCTTCAATAACATGATCTGCTGCTAAAACAAGTAAAAGAGGATCGTCACCACTTTCTATTGCCTTTAAGGCAGCTAAGGCAATTGCTGGAGCCGTATTTCGCCCAACTGGCTCTAATAAAATACCACTATGAGATACATTTGCTTGGCGAATTTGTTCAGCGGCTATGAAGCGATGCTCTTCATTACAAATAAACATCGCAGGCTCATGTGGTAACCCTTCTAGACGGGTAATTGTTTGCTGCAACATTGTTAAGTCGCCACTTAACTTTAAAAATTGCTTTGGGTAATTACCACGAGAAAGAGGCCAAAGACGAGTACCCGAACCGCCTGCCATTATTATCGGTAAAATCATTTAACACCTGTAACTAAATTAGTTTTTAACTTCTTAAAAAGCTCTTGGTACTGTCGTTTAAGAGCTGCATTATCATATTTGCTAAACTCTAATTCAACGCCGTTTTTATATTTCAATTCATTTGCTTTGATATCCAGCATGCACATAACAAATTGCTTAATATCTCCATGCTTTACTAAGTATCCACTTTTGCCCTGCTCAATATATGAAGCTAACTCACCAACATCGAATGAAATAACAGGTTTACTATATGCATAAGAATGAAGAATAACACCACTTTGTGTTGCACTATCATATGGCAATAAAGTGGCAATTGACCCCTTTAATAAAGCATCAAGTTTTACATCTTCGATGAAGTAATTCATTAACTCAACATTTGGTAAAGTAGCCAGCTGTGCCAATGCAGGGTCATCTCCTTTTCCAGCGATTAATACTTTCTCACTCCTCCCTAAACGAGTTAACTCAGTAGCTACTTGTATAAGGTATTTTAAGCCTTTATAAGGTTCGATACGGCCAAAAAATAAATAATAGTTTTGTGCCTCTTCACTTATCGATTTATCAAAACCAGAAAGGCTTAAGTGATGGGTTGTTTTATTTGTAGTTACTTTAGAGAAGACAATAAACTCATCCGCAAGCATGCTTTTTACAAACTTATTATATAGTTCAACAGCTTTTTGCTGCCCACCTTGATGGGGGGTCCAATCATGTATAGTAAATACAAGCTTTATTCGACACAGCTTACAGAGTATCGCAACGGGTAAATTAGCAATGTGCGCAGTATCGAATACGACTATATTAATACGATTAATAAGCAACTTAAATAAAACGACAAAAGACAAAAAACAATCTAAAAAAATTCGCCACGAAAAACCAGACACATTAGCATATGAAGATTTAGAAATACTTAGCTTATTAGCTATTTTTTTATTTGCAAAAAAGCTAATTTCATCTTTAAAGAAATGATATTTCTTTTCAAAATACATTTCTAAATCAGGAT
>NZ_BADT01000102.1 GCF_000239855.1 Pseudoalteromonas sp. BSi20652
TAAAAAGGGCTACTGTTAAGTAGTCCCTTTTTTATATTTGGCGAGCTGTTTACTAACTCACTTTTTTTTGCCCAAAGCCCTTTATCAATACCTTTAGTTATAAGGTCTGTGAGTGCTTTTTCTATTGCTTGAGTAACACAAATACTCATAGGTTCGTTGTCGCTAAAACCTGCTTCTGCTTCGGCTAAGCGCTTATAGCTAACATATCTAAAAAAGCCGGCGCGCATTTCTTGGCTCAGTACTTTTTTGCTACTAGCAACTGATAAAAGCACTTGCCCTGTTCGCACATCTACAGCACGTAAATAAATTGAAATAGCGTCTTCACGGTATAATTCTGATGCGCCAATACCAAAATATTCCATGCCTAAACCACCGGTTTTCACATTGGTGTCGTAGCTAATAATACCTCCTTCTAAAATTATTTTAGCTGTTGTCAGTGGCGGGAGTTCAGGTGTGTTTAGGTTATCAGATTGTGATGCGCGTATAATTTTTCGCTCAGTTAAAATATTTTGTAAACCCTCACGCTCCACAGGCGTAAACCAATCTGATTCATACAATGCTTGTATTAATATTGAATTAGCACCTTGCGTTACAGCGGTAGAGAATGAGCTAACATTAGTTTGTGGCTTGTATTGACCGGTTTGATCTCTGAATGAATAAACAGAAACCGGTATACTGCCCATAGGTTTAGGGAGGTTTTTTAAGTCTGCAAAAAGCTCAGTGGGCTCTAAGCTAATTGCTTTTTGTTGGGATGGAGGGATTAAGTTACCTAGACTTGCACAACCGTTTAAGCCTATTAAAGTTAATATTAGTAGTAGTTTATGCATTATCCGAACCTCGGAACTTCAATGATCACTATAGAGTCATCAATTATATTTGTTATTCTTACGGTGATAGTATCAACGGTACTTGTAATAATTTCTATTTGATAATCGCCGCTCATAAATATAGAGTCTTGATCGAAAATACTATCTTCTATATCTTCACCAAAGGCCATATCAGTAATTTCTCGCACCATACGATTCAAGTAAGTACGCTCGAGCGAATCTTGAAATTGTTCAGCGTAGCCTTTTTCTATAATTGGGGCTTTGTGTTTGTTTTGTGCTTGAGCCTTACTGAGTAGCATGTTGGCATTAAGTGGGTTACCACCGAAACTTGGATTTATAGGTGTATAAATTATTTCAGTTGCTGAGGCCGAAAAGCATAATGTTGTTATTATTGTGAGTGCTGTTTTTTTCATTTTACCATCCATTTAAAGCCATATCTGGAGACGATACTGCCATGTTTGAGCGAGCCATCGCATCTATTACTGTATAAACTGCTTGCTCTACACGTGCATCTAGTGGCTCTAATCTCCGGCCTAAATAAGTTGCATAAATAAGCTGATTGTTCATAACAATAGTGAGTTTTGTGCCTGCTTTTGGGATAACAGTTTCTTTTATTTCTATATTAAATCCGGCGGTAGAGGGTAAGTCTCGCCAGTAATTAGAAAACTCATAGTAGAATTGGTGACCAAATCGGCTAATACTCCTATCAAGTAATAACCCATCTATTTCAAGTTCATCGGCTGCATACCCATTAGGTGTTAGGTATAACGCTAACGAAAGTAAGAGCATTATTTTTTTATTGTTTATCATATTTTAAAAGGGGAGGAATTTACCTCCCCGCTCCATCAATTACATCTGTGTAATTGTGGCTGTGTTTCCGTCACCAATTTGGGTAACAGATACAGTGCTGTTGAAACCTATAACGCTACCTTCAACAATGTTATCGTTACCAAGTTGCGTTACATTAAATGTCACGTTTTCACCACCGACTAAAAACGGTGATTGATCGGTGCCAACTACCCAGTTATTTTCACCCTCTTGTGAAATATCAATGCTATGGCCGCTGCCCTCTACCATCATATCAATAAGGTTGAAATCACCGTTTTGAACAATATCAACTTGATTGAAGTTGCTATCAAGGATCCCCGCAAGGGTTACCATGGTTTCATTTTGTAAGCCGTCTTGTGTGATTTCGATATCGTTTTCATTAGATGTAAGCGATACGTCAGGGTAGGACGATTCAACAACTGTAATATTCTCTTCACCAAGCTGGGTAAGGTCTACATCATTACCTGAGCCATTAAAATTGACTAGGTGAGCAGAGTTAACATCTCCAAATTGATTGATTGAAAATTCGTTATTAGATCCTAGTACACCCATATATGCTTCATTGGCACTGCCATTTTGAATCGCTGTTAGTTCGTTATCGTTTCCAATTAGCTCAGCAGTTGCACTGTTGAAGTCGCCATTTTGTATAGCCATAACCTCGTTGTTTTCGCCTTCAAATAAAGCTGAATCAACATTGTTACTTTCACCTTCTTGGTCTATGTCAACTTCGTTATTATTACCTACAATAGCAGTAAAATTAACAATATTAGTAATGCCTTCTTGCTCAATACTGAACTCGTTATTATCGCCATATATTTCAGTAAGTGTTACAGCATTTTGATCGCCGTCTTGCTCAATATCTAACTCGTTATCGTTACCCTGAAGTGCGCTAACTCTAAACGTATTGTAAAAGCCATTTTGATCAATCATTGCAATGTTTTGATCGCCTGTAGAGCTTGTTATTACTGCTTCATGCCATTCACCAGTTTGTACCGCGCTTATTTCATTACCACTGCCTTTCATATCCATATTGTAGAACCAATGCCCACCGCTACCTTGCTCAACGTCAATAACATTGTCATCACCTGTAATCGAGTTGACCACTTCATTGTTAAAAAATAAACCCTGGCCTTCTTGCATAACAAAAAGCTGATTATTGTTACCCGTTACATCTGTTTGAGCACCGTTATACAATCCGTCTTGTGAATAGGTTTGTTCGTTGTTATCGCCAATAGTTGTTACTTGTACAACATTATCAGATTGAAATTGCGATACTTCAGTGATGTTGTTGTTACCGATCGTTGTGACTAACATGGTGTTTGCATCACCATTTTGTAGAAGTAATGCTGTGTTACCCACTTGTGTTTGAGCAAGAATCATTAGGTTGCTAGTGCTTTGAACCGAAACCTGTGTGCTTAGATCTGATACAGAACCCGATTTAGTCGTTGTATCTGCGATAGAGGCAAAGCTACTGCCCATTGCAATAGCAACTGCGCAGCTTAAAAGTGATTTGTTTAACTTCATTATTTTCTCCTTGAAATGGTAATATCAAATGCTCTACATTCTTTTGTTTTTATAGAGTATTCGTAGTTCCAGCATGCCGTGCCGGTATAATGTTGTGATCTAAATTATGTGCAATATTGTGTAGCGTTTATTTGTAAATGCCCATTAACTCTATTCTCGAATTATGGATTCTCAAATCACCTTTTTTTACCAATTTATTTACTTATTAAATACATCAACTTAACATCTTTTTAATTTCCTCCGCATGGTTTTCCTAAAAAAACAGTAAAAAAAGTTGATTTTTGGGGGGTGACTTTTTGAATCATTAGCTCATAAAAAAGTCTGCTTTAGTTATGTTTTTATATATTTATCTGGTTAAAAACGTTGGTTTTTTGGGGTTTCTAATTTTAAAGCTTGTGTAATTTTAGATTTATTAGTTTGCTGGGTATATGCCATGTGATCTTTCTTATTCAATGTTGTAAGTAAAACTGCTTAAAATTTTAAGCCAATTCAACCATGGATAGAACAATGAAAACAAAATTATCTATTATTACACTTGCGCTTGTACCGTGTTTAGCAGCAGCGCAATTGCCAGAAACAGGTATTAAGCAATCAGTTACTGCTACCAGTGATTCATTAATTGTTAAGTACAAAAAAAATGCTTCAGCCCAAATGCGTAAGCAAGCTCGTTCATCAGTCAAAGCAAAAATTTCAGATTCAAATAGCGATGAGATTGATGACAACTATAAATTTTTACTCTCAGGTCGCTTAGCTAAGTTCAATATAACCGGAATGAGCACAAAAGAGGCTATTAAGCTTCTTAAAAAGCATCAGGCTATTGAATATGTAGAGCTTGATTACCGTGTAAGTATTGCAAATATACCCAATGACCCTCGTTTTGGAGAGCTATGGGGCTTAAATAACGAAGGCCAAACAGGTGGTGTTGTTGACGCTGATATTGATGCACCAGAAGCCTGGACAATTTCTACGGGCAGTAGAGATGTGGTTGTTGGGGTTATTGATACCGGTGTTGATTATAATCATGCCGACCTTTCAGCTAATGCATGGATAAACCCAGGTGAGATTGCGGGTGATGGCATTGATAATGATGGTAACGGTTACGTCGATGATGTACACGGTATTAATGCAATCACTAACTCAGGTGATCCTATGGACGATGAGGGACATGGTACTCATGTGTCTGGAACCATTGGCGCAAGTGGCAATAACAACGAGGGTATAGTGGGTGTAAATCAAGATGTGTCTATTGCAGGGTGTAAATTTTTAGATGCGTCGGGCAGTGGTTCTACATCTGATGCGATTAAATGTATTGATTACATGGTTGGCCTTAAAAAATTCGGGTGTAAACATACGCGTATTAAATAACAGCTGGGGTGGCGGTGGTTACAGTCAAGCTTTAGCTGACGCGATAACGGCGAGTGAAGATGCTGACATGTTATTTGTAGCCGCAGCTGGTAACGGTGAAGTAGATAACGATGTAAACCCGCATTACCCATCTAACTACGAAAACGACAGCGTGCTTTCAATTGCAAGTACAGATAGTAGCGATAATATGTCAGGCTTTTCACAATGGGGCCTAGAAAGCGTTGATATGGGGGCGCCAGGTAGCGCTATTCTTTCAACTATTCCAGGTGGTGGTTATGCTACTTACTCTGGTACTTCAATGGCAACTCCGCATGTTGCGGGTGTAGCTGCTCTTGTACTTTCAGTTAATCCTAATTTAACAACCCCAGAGCTAAAAGAGCTATTAATGACGAGTGGCGATACAAATGCAGCTTTAACGGGTAAAACAGTTGCTGGTACTCGTTTAAACGCAAACCAAGCGTTATTAGATGCAGATCCTACACCTGGCTTTAAGTTATCGGTAACACCTGTTACTCAACAAGCAACGGTTGGCGATACGGTTACATACACATTTGAAATTGGTTCAATTGCTCAGTGGGATGGCGATGTAGCACTTTCACTTAGCTCTGACTTAGAAGGTGCTTCACTTAGTACTTCAAATGCACGCCCAGGTGATGAAGTTATTTTAACGGTTAATACGTTTGATGGTACGCCTTGGGGTAATTATGATTTTACTGTTGAGGCAAGCACTGATCAGCAGCTAAAAACACAAACAGTATCACTTATGTTACAACCTGCGGGTTTGAATGATTTTACCTACAGCAGTGATGAAAACGTTTCTATTCCAGACAATGATCCGCTAGGAGCAAGCTCTGTGATTACCGTTGCTGATGATTTAACTATTTTTGGCACCTCAGCCGATGTAAATATTACACATACATGGTCAGGTGATTTAGTTCTTACACTTACATCAGCGCAGGGTTCTGAAGTTACTTTACAAAGTAATCAAGGTGGCAGTGATGACGATATTGTTAAAACATTTACATCAAGTGCATTCAACAATGAGGTTGCTACTGGCGATTGGACGCTTCACGTTGAAGATACAGCAGGTTTAGACACTGGTAACATTAATGGCTGGTCTCTTACATTTAGTGCTATTGGAGAAGTTACTCCACAGCCTCCACAAGCGAGCTTTGACACTGAAATTGAAGGCTTAACGGCCATGTTTACAGATGCAAGTACTGATGCTAACAACGATATTACACAATGGAGCTGGGACTTTGGTGACGGTGCAACATCGTCTGATCAAAATCCAACACATGTGTATGCAGGCTCTGGTAGCTACAACGTTGAGCTAACCGTAACAGACAGCGAAGGTAACACGAATACGTCTATGCAAACGGTTGTTGTAAGCGATGTAGATATTGTGCTAACACTAAAAACGCGCTAATAAATCGCGTTTAGGTACTATGCGCGTGGATCTTAGCTGGGAAACGGTAGGAGCTGAATCTATGAGCGTGTATCGTAATGGTGAACTAATCGACACAACTTCAGATAGTGGTCGTTACCGTGACTACGAGCGTAATGCAACGCTTCCATCGTATGATTATCAGCTATGTGTTTCTGAGAGCGTATGTTCTAACATAGTTACAGTTTCATTTAATTAGATTTAAATTGTTCGAGTTGTAAAAGCCCAGCTATGCTGGGCTTTTTTATTAAATTATACTTTTTGATAAGGATGGATTTTGTGCCAATGATTGGCTATTTCTTCTCTTGTTGCAAACCACACATCGTTAAATGAGCGAGCATATTCTAAAAACCGTGCTAATGCTTTTATTCTTCCTGGTCTGCCAATTAAGCGGCAATGTAAACCTATCGACATCATTTTTGGGGTGTTTTCACCTTCAGGGTCACCTTCTTCATAAAGCGTATCAAAGGCATCTTTTAAATAATTATAAAACTGATCCCCTGCGTTAAAACCCTGCACGGCAGCAAAGCGCATGTCGTTTACATCAAGCGTGTAGGGGACAATGAGCTGTGGTTTACCTTCTTTAATACTGTAAAAAGGTAGGTCGTCGCTGTAATCGTCGGCATCATATAAAAAATTACCATTTTCAACTACAAGTGCTGCGGTATTTGGGCTAGTTCGGCCGGTATACCAGCCTTTGGGCTTTTTACCTGTGAGCTTTTTAATTACATCAATGGCTTGTTGCATATGCTCGCGCTCGGTTTGTTTATCTATATTTTGATAATTAATCCAGCGCAGACCATGGCTTGCAATTTCATGCCCTGCTTCTACAAAGGCTTTAGCCACATCAGGATGACGCTCAAGTGCCATGGCAACGGCAAAAATGGTGACCGGTATATCGTATTTTTTAAATAAACGCAGTAACCTCCACACGCCTGCGCGCGAGCCATATTCGTAAATAGACTCCATGCTGATATGGCGGTCTTCAACATGCGGAGCACTGACTATTTCTGATAAAAAGGTTTCGGCGGCTGCATCGCCATGCAAAACACAGTTTTCGCCACCTTCTTCGTAATTAAGCACCACTTGCACCGCTATGCGCGCTTTATTGGGCCAATTTGCATGAGGTGCATTTGGGCCATAACCAATTAGGTCTCGTGGGTAGTCCGCTTTTATTTGCTCGGCCATGTTATTGCTCCTTTTTAAGTGCCGTGAGCCAAATGCCCAGTATTTCGCGCTCTGCGTCTGTCATTTTGGTCATGTTAGCCAGTGGCATATCTTTGGTTATAACCGCGCGGGTATGAATAAGCGTACTAGCTTTTTTTACATCACTAATAGAATCGAGCTTAAAGCCTAGCGGCGCTGTTTGAAAAAGCTCAGAGGTAGGTGTTTCACTGTGGCACTGCGTACAGTGTTTGCTGATTATATCCCACGCTTGTGCGTCGGTAATACTTGCTTGTAAAGGCGCGTTTTCGTCTGCATTTGTTGTAATGCTGGGCCAAGGGGCTATGGCGAGCATAAGGGCAAAAAATGCTGCAATACCACTTATAAGTACTGAAGGTTTATTAACGCCTTGATGTTTTAAGTTAAAGTAATGGCGTATCCACATACCAATACCAAACAGCGCAATTAATATAAGCCAGCCAAAGCTGTGGCTGTAGGTATAAGGAAAGTGATTACTAAGCATTATAAAAACGACTGGCAACGTGGCGTAGTTATTATGTATCGAGCATTGTTTTGCTTTTAAACCTGGCGCTGAATCAGGGATTCTACCCGCTTCTACTTCACTCACCATGTAGCGCTGCCCTGGCATAATAATGTGATATACATTACCCACCATACACGTGCCAATAAGTGCACCTACATGAATATAAACAGCGCGGTCGCTAAATAGCTGATCGACCCCATAAGTCCACAGAGCTAATAAACCAATAACTACAGCAATAAACGCTTTGCCGTTTTCAACGAGCGGGGTTTTACATAATAAACGATAAACACCATAGCCTAAGCCAATAAAACCAAGGGATGCGCCAATAGCTGCAAATTTACTTAGCTCACTTTTACTGTTATCAATTAAATACACATCGGCGCCAACATAGTAAAGTAGGCTAAATAGTAATATACCGGTGATCCACGTTGTGTAGGCTTCCCACTTAAACCAATGCAGGGTGTGGGGCATTTGTTCAGGGCCATTTTGATACTTAGCCACTTCGTAAAAGCCACCGCCATGCACAGCCCATAAATCGCCTTTTATGCCTTTATCTATTTTCCACTGCGGCGGTGTTTGTAGGTTGTTATCAAGCCATGCAAAGTAAAAAGAGGCACCAATCCAAGCTATACCAGCAATAACATGAAAATAACGCAGTACTAAATGAGCAAGCTCAAAAAAATAGTTTTCCATAGTTTAAGCCTCTTCTAATACCGGTGAGCGGGTGTCTGAAAATTGATTGTTATCATCGCGCTTATACACACTTTTACCCATAATGTAGGTTTGCTCAACGCAGCGGTCGTCGCCTAACATCATCATTGCAAACAGTTTTTCATGCAGGGTTTTGGCATGCTGTATTCTAAATTTTAAAAATGGGGTTGCTGAACAATCCATTACAATAAAATCGGCTTCACAACCGGCTTCAAAATTACCAATTGTCCCTTCTAAATCAAGTGCGCGTGCACCGCCTAAAGTCGCTAAATACAGCCCTTTAAATGCTGAAAACTTTTGACCTTGTAATTGCTGAATTTTGTACGCTTCGTTACCTGTTTGTAGCATAGAAAAGCTTGTTCCTGCGCCTACATCGGTACCCATGCCTACGTTTATGCCGTGCTCTTCACAGGCTTTTAAATTTAAAAGTCCTGATCCTAAAAATAGGTTTGAGGTAGGGCAGTGCGATATTGCCGCATTGTTATCGGCAAGGCAGCAAAGCTCGCGCTCAGATAAATGAATACTATGGGCAAATACCGAGCGTTTACGTACCATATTTGCTTGCTCGTATACGCCAAGGTAATCTTCAGCTTCTGGAAATAGCCCTTTTACCCATTCGCACTCGTCTTTGTTTTCAGATAAGTGTGTATGCAGGTAGGTGTCTGGGTATTCTTCAAGTAACTGAGTGCATTTTTGAAGTTGCTCAGGGGTTGATGTGGGGGCAAAGCGCGGCGTAACTGCGTAGCTTAACCTGTCAACATTGTGCCATTTTTCGATGAGGGCTTTAGATTCGTCATAGCTTGTTTGCGCGCAATCAGATAAGTCGTCTGGGCAGTTGCGATCCATCATTACTTTACCGGCAATCATGCGTAAATTGCGTTTTTGTGATTCTTTAAAAAATGCATCAACCGATTGCGGATGCACAGTGCCAAATACAAGGGCAGTGGTTGTGCCATTGCGCAGCAGCTCGTCTAAAAATCGATTAGATATCTCTTTTGAATAATGCTTACACGTAAACTTTTTCTCTGTCGGAAACGCATACTCGGTTAACCAACTTAGCAGTTGCTCGCCGTACGCACCCACCATTTCGGTTTGTGGTAAGTGTATGTGGGTGTCTATCATACCTGGCATAACGAGTTTGCCATCGTGGCGGATAACACGCGCTGATTTATCAATTGTTGGCAGTATGTCGTGCTCGTAACCAAGTTTAACTACTTTGCCGTGCTTGATAACTAATGCGCCTTTTTCAAAAAAACGATGGGCGCTTTCGCCAGCAATGGCAGGGTCGTCAACAAAGTCGAGTATATCAGCACAAACTACTGTTAAGTTATTATTGTTCTGTGTGCTCATAGTTAGCTACCTCTGTATGTAGAGTAGCCATACGGGCTAAGCAACAATGGGATATGATGATGTTTAGTATCTTGTAATCTAAACGTTATTTGCGCCTCTGGGTAAAACGCAGGGGTAGGTTGATTTTGGTAGTAGCTATCTAAATCAAATACTAGCTTATAGGTTCCAAATTCTACTTCTGTATTTAGCCAGCCGGTAATTCGCCCATCGGTATCGGTTGTGCCTTGGGTTAGTTGTACCCATTCGTTATTTGTAAGTTTAAATAGCTTAACAGCAACGTTTGCCGCAGGTTTTCCGGTGCTGGTATCAAGTATATGGGTGGTTATAGGGCTTTTGCTCATAGCAGTGACTCCAATCTTATTTTTGTTATTTTGGCTTGTTCGCCCGCGGCTATATTCAGCTCTGTACTGCGGGTGTTGTGTATGCGCTGCTCTATGAGTTCGAGCATTTGTTCGGCAGTTTTACCGGTGGCGCACACAATAAAAATAAAGCCAAACTTGTTCAGATATTCTTTATTAAGGGCAATCATTTTGGTAAGCACGGCTTCGTTTGCTTTGCTCATACCTGATTGCTCATGCCCCGCTTTTTGTGCGGTAGCAGCGTATTTTTTGCTAAGGGTTGATAAGTCGCCTATTTGCGGGTGTCCTTCAAAGGCAGCTAAATAGTCGCTCTCGCCAAGGCTATCCCATGTGCTTTGTGCGCATTCAAATAGCTGCTGATCATTTTTAAATGGCATTGCTTTTATCATGCCCGCCACCCAGTTAGGGGCCGCGCAGCAATGCTCAAGTGCTTGTTTTGCTTGTGCATCATTTAGCGTATTTATTTGTAAGCTGCTCATGCGTCTACTTCCTCCTGCGTGGTGCTAATTAAGGCATTTTTTAGTGTGCGCCACTGCAAGCCTTGGCGTTTTGGCGCTTGGGTTTGCATAGCCTGGTAAAGGCCAATTAGCTGTCCACTAATCGAAATAGCCACTTCCATTGGTAATTTGCCTGTAATGTTTTTAAGCCCAACAGGGCAGGTCATTTGTTGTATTTGATCGGCTGTAAAATCGCGATGTGCTAGGCGTTGTTTAAAACGTTTTGCTTTAGTGTCAGAGCCAATAACGCCCAGCCAATTGGCATCAGCGCGTTTAATAATGGCTTGGGTGAGTGCAAAGTCGAGCTGGTGGTTATGGGTTAAAATTAAGTAGTTGTTAGCTTTAGGCGCACGCTTTACTTGCTCTGTTGGCTCTTCATCAACCACTTTTACTACATTATTTGGAATAGTTTGTGGGAATACATCGGCGCGGCTATCTATCCAGCGTATGCGCAGTGGCAGCTGTGCCAATATACCAATAAGCGCCTGTGCTACATGGCCTGCGCCATATATATCAAGGGTAAAGCGCTCGCATTGCATGCATTCAAGCATAACGGTGGCAGCCCCGCCGCAGCACTGGCCTAAATTTGCACCTAGGTTAAATTGCTCTATTACTTGGGCGGCTTCGCCTTTAGCAAGTAGTTCGCGGGCTTTTTCTATTACTACGTATTCAAGGTGACCACCGCCAAGGGTGTCGTAAATATGCTCGCCACTAATTACCATTTTAGAGCCTGTGCCACGTGGGGTTGAGCCATTTGTGCCAAGTACCGTGGCAATTACATAATTAGTGCCGCTTTGTTCATGCTCGTTAATTGCCTGCGCCCAATTTTGAGTATGAAAACCTTGAAAAGACTGGTTTAAATTAGTCATGTTGATGCTCCTTAAACCAACTAGCAGTTTGCTCAATTGCACTCAATACTCGCTCGGGTGTGGCAGGTGTATCAAGTGGGGCGGTGTATTTGTAATCAGCCACACTGCTTATTGCATTACGTATTGCGCTCCATACACTAAAGGCCAGCATAAATGGCGGCTCGCCTACGGCTTTTGATCTAAAAACAGTGGTTTCTGGGTTGGCTGAGTTGTAAAGATTAACGTTAAATTCGGCAGGAGTATCGCCAATGGCCGGTATTTTGTAGTTGGCTGGGCCAAAGCTTGCAAGCTGGCCTTTATCATTCCATTGTAAGTCTTCGGTTGTTAGCCAGCCCATACCTTGTATAAAGGCGCCTTCTATTTGGCCTATATCAAGTGCTGGATTAATTGAACTGCCTACATCGTGCAGTATATCAACGCGGGTTACTGTGTTTTCGCCAGTTAGGGTATCTACTTCTACTTCGCTGAGTGCTACGCCGTGAGCGTAGTAAAAAAATGGGCGGCCTTCGCCTTTGGCTCTATCGTAATGAATTTTTGGTGTGGCGTAATAACCGGTAGATGAAAGCGATATACGATTCATGTAAGCAAGGTTTGCAAGTTCGCTAAAGCTAATTTCCCCTTTACTAAAAGTAATGAGGTTATCTTTAAATGTAATACTTTGGCTGTCTACTTCAAAGTGCTCGGTAATAAAGTTTATTAAGCGCTCTTTTATCGTGTTTACTGCATTTAGCGCCGCCATGCCGTTTAAGTCGGTCCCGCTTGAAGCCGCTGTTGGCGAAGTGTTTGGCACCTTGTCGGTACGCGTAGCACTAATACTTACCGCGTTAAAATCGACCCCAAAGCCATGGGCCACAATTTGCGCAATTTTGGTGTTTAGCCCTTGGCCCATTTCGGTGCCGCCGTGGTTTAAATGAATAGAGCCATCGCTATATACATGCACTAAGGCACCAGCTTGGTTAAGGTGCTGTACGGTAAACGAAATACCGTATTTAACCGGCGTCATCGCAAGGCCTTTTTTGATAATAGGCGATGAAGCGTTAAAAGTTTTAATAGCCGTTTTGCGCGCCCAGTAGTCACCCGATTCCTCAAGCTGGCTTATCATATCTTTTAAAATATGTTGCTCTACGGTTTGATGATACGGCGTGGTATCGCGGCCTTTTTTATATAAATTAAGTTTTCTGATCTCAAGTGGATCTTTACCTAATTTTGCTGCTATATCGTCCATTATTAGCTCGCCCATAATCATTCCTTGTGGGCCACCAAATCCTCTAAATGCGGTATGGCTTACGGTATTCACTTTACAGCGATTACCTTTAATTGTGGCGGTTGGGTAGTAGTAGGCGTTATCGGCATGAAACATGGCGCGGTCTACAATTGCATCCGATAAATCGGGCGAGTAGCCACAAAATCCGTTTACGGTAATGTCGGCACCTTCTATTAAGCCATTTTCGTCAAAACCAACATGATAGTGATTATAAAAAGGGTGGCGTTTACCGGTTAATTTAAAATCGTCGCTGCGGGCTAGGCGCATTTTTACTGCGCAGCCAAGGTGGTAAACCGCTAGGGCTGCAAGGCATGCCCATGGTGCGCCTTGGGTTTCTTTGCCGCCAAAAGCACCACCCATACGGCGGGTTTCTACGTTTACAAAGCTAAATGGCTTTTTTAAAATTTTAGCAACTAAGTGTTGAACCTCGGTAGGGTGTTGCGTTGAGCATTGAACATGTATGCCCCCGTCGTTATCAGGTTGTGCCAGCGCTATTTGGCCTTCTAAATAAAAGTGTTCTTGCCCGCCTATGTTTATTTCGCCTTTTAGCTGGTGGGCTGCGTTATTAATTGCGTATTCGCTGTTACCACGGTTAAGTGAATGGGGCGGCCTTACCCAATGCTCTTTGCTAATGGCTTCTTTAATATCAAGTATGGGTGTGGTTTGTTCGCACTCTATAACCACTAAACGTGCCGCGCGACGTGCTATTTCATAGGTGCTTGCAACAACCACTAACACAGGTTGCCCGTGATATTGAATCTCATGACTAGTGAGTAATACATCACCTGGAAATACTGGGCCGATATCCAATTTACCCGGTACATCGCCTGCCGATAAAATGCGCTTAACACCTTCAACTGCCAATGCGTGACTGGTATCTATTGATTTAATAAAGCCGCTTGTAACAGGGGCGAGCACTGGGTAGGCATGCAGGCAGCCGTAAGGCTCAGGGTTATCGTCGGCAAAATTTGCACTGCCACAGACCTGTTTAATAGCGCTTTCGTGATATTTAGACTGTCCAACGCTACCACCTTGCGCTTTTAGTTTATCCATTTCAAAGTGACGCATGAGAAATCCTTGTAATGGCAATGTTGTTATTGTTGCGTGCTTGCGGCTCACAAAACTCAATACCAATGCGTTGTAATAAGTTTTTGCTTACCGTAGTGCGATAATGTGCACTGCTTCTTACATCGCTCATGGGCGTAAAGTCATCGTTAATAGCCGTTGCTGCATCTATAAAGCTACTTACTTGTAATGATTGAGATATCAGCTTTTGCTCAATATGCTGTGCGCGCTTAGGAATAGCAGCCATACCGCCCATAGCGCAGCGGGCTTGAGTAATCATGTTTTGTGAATGCTCTATAGCAAGTACCAAACACACGGTAGATATATCGTCTTCAAAGCGTTTTGATATTTTATGACACGCCAGTTTTAGCGACTCTGGGCGCTTTGGGATGGTGAACTTACTTATTACTTCATCGCTTTTAAGTACTGTTTTTTTGTAATCAATAAAGTAGTCGGCAACTTTAATAGTGCGCGTACCTGCGCTGCTTAATAAATCCATTGATGCATTAAGAGCGATTAAAAGGGGAGCTGGATCGCCAATCGGAGAGGCATTCCCTATGCTGCCACCGAGTGTGCCGCTGTTACGTACTTGGCTTGATCCTAAGCGTTCAAATAGCTCTTTTGACTCTGGGTAATGGTTATAAAATACCTCAACAAATTGGCTATAAGGTAGTGCTGCACCAATGTGTAGCTCTCCGTTATTATCTGCCAAGGTGCAAAGCTCCTTTACTTGGCTAAGGGAGATAATTACATCTGGTAAGAGCATGTTTTGGCTAAGCTCAATGGCAAAGTCGGTGCCACCAGCAACTAAATGTGCATAAGGATAAAGCGCTTTTAGCTCAACAAGTTGTTGGGCAGTTTGTGGTAAGTAAAATTTGCGAGGACTATTTTTTAAAAATGGAATATTGTCATCATATTGCGTATTAAGTGATGCTTTAAATTGAGCGGCCATTGCTGAGTAAGGTTCAGCTTTACGCTCATAGCTATAGGCTTTTTCGGCTGCAAGTAATATAGGGCTATAACCTGTACAACGGCATAAGTTACCACCAAGCGCATGTATGACTGCTTTTTTACCTGGGTAAGTGGCGTTATTTATATAAAGCGCAAGCAGACTCATTATTATGCCCGGTGTACAAAATCCACATTGTGATCCATGGCACTCTACTAATGCGCGCTGTACTGGGTGTAAGTCATTTAAAGTCGGGTAAAGAGCAGGTGTTACCCCTTCCACGGTCATTATATGTTTACCGTGAGCATTACCTAATAATAGCAAGCAGCTATTCATTGTTTTGTAATGCCAATGAGTGTGCCCATTTTTATGTGTTTTTTCTTCGCCAACCAAAATAGTACATGCACCACAATCACCTGTTGCACACCCTTCTTTGGTGCCTATTTTCCCTTTTTTGGTGCGTAACCAGTCCAAAATGGTGAAACTAGGCGAACATTCTTGTACTTCAATTGGCGTGTCATTTAATAAAAACTGAATCACACAGACCCCCTTAATTTTTCTAAAGCCTTGATTCTTATGGCTTGGCGTTTATTTTTTCTTATTGTTTTCGCACGATAAAGAAAAAAACTTTTTCATCTAGGTAAATATATTGCAGGTATCATGCCGTTCTTGACCATTCGGTCAGTTAAGGGGGTGGATTAAATTGTCGAGGTATAGGCAATAACGGAGTAAATTTAAAAACAAACCATGTTGAAGTAAATGCTTTATGGTGTGGTTAAACCTGACCAAGGGGACATGTTTTTTAATAACCGTATAATGAGTATAAAAAAACCTGCTACTCTACGCAATTTAGGTATTAGAATAGTGTTTTTGCACGTTTCGTTATTTAAAATACTTACGGTTGCTCAAAATATTGATATTGCAAATGGTGAATTTAAATTACTTGGTTTAAATATAAAGGTGTCTGAGCTAGAAGAAGTACTTTATTGTCAAACGAAACGGTTTGAGCATACCTTAAGGTTTAAATTTAGAGACGCGACTTACCAAGACATAGAAATATCAGCCCCTGACCTGATTGATGATTTGCGTTTTTATCACTTTATGGTTGGTAACGGTTTAGCAGTAAAAATGACAGACGATAGAGGGCGTTTTTTTGAGGGAAATTAACATTACAGCAAGGAGCGAGTGATGATTAAAAAGGCTTTTATTCTAGCAAGTGCGGTCTTTAGTGGATATTCACATGCAGGCTCATTTGAAGGATGCTATTCAAGAACAGACAAAATAACTAGCGCGATCCCTATGCTCAACGACGATGGGAGCGAAAGTAACGAGCGTTTTAAATTAAAAACGAGCTATATAAATATAT
>NZ_BADT01000101.1 GCF_000239855.1 Pseudoalteromonas sp. BSi20652
TGTTAACAGGCAAAAAATAGTTGGTTAAAATTAGCGACGAAGGAGCAAAAACCAACTGTATTTTGTCCTTTTTTAACAGCTTGTTAGCTATTTATTGACCACCAAACTTTCTCTAGCTATGGGGTCTCCATGCAGGATAATCGTTTCTATACTGTTCCACGATTCTATAGAGTCTAAAGGATTAGTTTTAAGTAGCAGAAGGTTAGCAATTTTGCCAACTTCTACTGTACCGTAATCATTATCAATTCTGAATTGTTTAGCATTATTAATGGTTGCCGCCGCCAGTACTTCTTCCAGCGATAGCCCTGCGGTAACCATAGCTTTCATTTCTTGGTAGGTTGTAAGTCCAGGTTGATTGGCAAAACTAGGGCTTCCAGGGAAGTCCGAAGCCAATAAAATAGGATGGTTAGAACTTCTTAGATATTGAATGACTTTATTACCTTTTCCTATTCGCCCATATAAAAATGCATCTGAGATTGATTGATCAGGCATTCCATCAAAACCAATTCGAAGCTCTTCTTTGAACCATTGCGCTTCAGTGGTTTTATACCAATCAATAAGTGACTTAGGTGTAATGGATGAAAATTCAGGAGAATTAACAATAGTAGGGATCATTACTTCACCTAAGCCAGCAATCACTCTTTGTGTTGGCATATAACCTACTCTGTCATTAATCATTTTATCCAGACTGTTAGATATTTCTTTAGGTATATTTTGTTCGCGATTATATTGCCCCCAATTCCACATACCATGAGCGATAACATCAACACCTGCGGCAAGTGCTAATTGTTGCATATCTAAGGCATTAGCATGAGCGACTATAAGCAAATTAGACTTTTCAGCAGATAATTTAATTCGTTTTAGTGTGTTAGTTGAAAGTGTTGCCCATTGGTTAGCATTACCATAACCGTCTTCAAAATAAAGCTTTATACACGAAGCACCTGAATGGGCAATTTTTCCAATTAACCTTTCTACTGAATTTTCTGCGGTTGCTTCTGCACTTTCATCAATTAAATAAGTAAACATTGATCTTGATAGGTCGTCTGTTTTCTCTACATATGGAAAGGTGTTTTTTGATGTTAATACTTCACAACGAAAATAATCAGGATGATGAGGCGCCGAAGTAAAATTATTGAAACTCACTCCCGGATTCGGATCAAGTATTTGAGTTACCCCATGAAATAAAAAGCTTCTTGGTTGTTGTTCAAAATAAGCTTGTGCGAGTTTCGGATTTTTAATCGCCACTGGCTCAACACCAAACCCCATACCTGGGATTGACGATACGTGTGCATGGCTATCCATAAGACCTGGCGTTAAAAATTTACCTAAACCATTTATTATAAGATCGTAGGATGTAATCTTTTTGCTAGTTATTTCGGTAATTCGTCCATCACTTATTAATACATTCATCTGAATTTTTGGAGCTTGCAAATGAGATGAAACGATAGTGACATTTTCTATTAGAACTTTTTTTTCCGCTAATGAAGCAAATGAAAACAAAGAAATTGAGAGTAATAATACTTTAATCATGATACTTCCATGTGAGATTAATTAAATAGCTAACAACTTTGTATCCGACGTTTGTCGCTTTATAAACCGACAAATGTCCAAATATTACGAAGCATCTAATTTAACCAGCTAATAAGCACTTGTAAACAACTAGTTAGCCGATATTTAAGTTTCTTTGATGTAGAAATGCCCCAAAATGGTAGAGATCAGTAATATCGGACAAAAAAGTAGTGAGCTATAAAAATAGGTATAAGCGATATTATTAATAAGATAACTTAAATTTTTCTCTAAGCTTTTACCTTTAACCTAAAACAAAAAAGCCGCTGTTCATTACAAACAGCGGCTTTCGAATTAAGATTTACAAGCTTAAAGCCTGCTTAACTTAAACTTGATTTTTATTGTTTACCAATTACTTCAAGTCCACCCATGTATGGGCGTAATACTTCTGGCACTACTACTGTGCCATCGGCTTGTTGGTAGTTTTCTAGGATGGCTACTAGTGTACGGCCAACGGCTAAGCCTGAACCGTTTAATGTATGTAGTAACTCTGGCTTTTTAACACCTTCACGACGAAAACGTGCTTGCATTCTACGTGCCTGAAAATCAGCCATGTTTGAACATGATGAAATTTCACGGTATGTGTCTTGTGCAGGTAACCATACTTCTAAATCGTATGTTTTAGCTGAACCAAAGCCCATGTCGCCCATACATAAAATTACTTTACGATACGGAAGCTCAAGCGCTTGTAGTATTTGCTCTGCGTGACCTGTTAACTCTTCAAGCGTAGCCATTGAGTCCTCTGGTTTTACAAGTTGTACAAGTTCAACTTTATCAAACTGGTGCTGACGAATTAAGCCACGTGTATCGCGACCATAGCTGCCTGCTTCACTTCTAAAACACGGAGTGTGAGCAACTAAGCGAATTGGTAAAGCGCTTTCGTCGTAAATTTCGTCGCGGGCGCTATTTGTAAGCGGTACTTCTGCTGTAGGAATTAAGCTAAAGCCGGCTTGTTGTTCGCCGTCGTCATTTACAAGGCCTAATGTGTGGAACAAATCGCCCGCAAATTTAGGTAGTTGGCTCGTGCCGTAAAGGCTTGCGCTATTTACTAAGTACGGTACATACATTTCTGTATAGCCGTTTTTATCAGCGTGTGTATCTAGCATAAATTGCGTTAGTGCACGGTGCATACGCGCTACTTGGCCGCGCATTACAGTAAAGCGTGCGCCACTAATTTTAACGCCCATTTCAAAGTCTAAGCCGTTTAGGTCTTGGCCTACATCTACGTGGTCTTTAACTTCAAAATCGAATTTTTTAGGTGTGCCCCACGTTAAAATTTCAACGTTGTCGTCTTCGTCTTTACCGGCAGGTACTGACTCGTCTGGCAAGTTTGGAATTGCTAACGCAATGTCGTTAATTGCGGCTAGTACTTCGTCTTGCTCAGTTTTAGCGGCGTCTAGCTCACTACCTAAGTTAGCTACTGCATCAAGTAGTGGCTGTGCGTCTTCGCCTTTTGCTTTGGCTTGACCAATTGCTTTTGCGCTTGCATTACGTTGACTTTGAAGTTCTTGCGTTTTTACTTGTAATGTTTTGCGTTTTTCTTCAAGTGCCGTTACCGTCGCTACATCGAGTTCGTAACCGCGCGCCGCTAAACGTGCTGCAGTTTGTTCGATGTCTTGACGTAAAAATTTAGAATCTAACATGTTAGTTTTTTAACCTTTTTGCATTACTAGCTGAAGGCCCAGCCAAGCCATAAAAATACACACCATCACGTTTAGGATGATATTGAGGGCCATTTTAATAAAGTGACCTTGTTGTAATAACAACAACGAGTCCATTGAGAATGTTGAAAAGGTGGTTAATGCACCTAAAAAGCCAATACCGATAAGAGTTTTGGCGGGGCTTGCGGTGATAATTTCTTTATCTATCAAACCGTACAAAATGCCCATTAACAATGAACCCAGAATATTAACCGTCAACGTGCCAAAAGGGAATCCCCTACCGAGGAGTTTTAGCATGCTTTCGCTAATAAAAAACCGTAAACATGCACCTGAGGCTCCGCCAAGGGCGACCATCATATAAAGTTTAATCATTTTCGTATCGTTTAAGTGGGCTTTGCGCATCGCGCTCTTTTAGGTAATCGAGTTTTTGTTTAATTTTTTGCTCAAGTCCGCGATCGCTCGGTAAATAATATTCTTTGCCGTCCATTTCTGGTGGTAAATATTTTTCACCTGCGGCAAATGCGCCTTCTTCGTTATGCGCATAGCGATACTCGGCGCCGTAACCTAAGTCTTTCATTAAGTTAGTTGGGGCATTACGTAAATGCTCTGGCACGGGGTAACTTGGCTCGTTTTGAGCGTCCTGCTTGGCTTGATTAAACGCCATATAGACTGCATTACTTTTGGGTGCACTGGCTAAATACAATGTGGCTTGTGCAATTGCACGCTCGCCTTCGCCAGGGCCTACTCGCTGAAATATATCCCACGCATTTAAGGCCACTTCCATCGCACGCGGATCGGCGTTACCTATGTCTTCTGTTGCAATGGCAAGTAAACGCCGTGCTACATACAAAGGGTCGCCACCACCGGCTAAAATTCGGCAATACCAATACAGCGCACCATCGGGAGAGCTACCACGTACTGATTTATGAAAGGCTGATATTAAATCGTAAAACTCATCGCCGCCTTTATCGTATTTAGCTAAATGAGTAGGTAAAACTTGGCTAAGTACGTGCTCGTCTACGTTGTATTGACCGTTTTGCTCGGTTGTTAAATCAACCGCTTGTTCAAGTAAATTAAGTACTTTACGCGCATCGCCGCCACTTGCTTGGCATAGTGCCTTTTTAGCGTTGTCGGCAATAGTGATGTGTTTTTGGCTTAGCTGCTCGTCTTGTTTAAGTGCACGTTCTATTACGGTGTATAAGTCGGCATCGGCAAGCGATTTTAAAACATACACGCGTGCACGCGACAATATAGCGTTATTAAGGGCAAACGATGGGTTTTCGGTGGTTGCACCTACAAATATAAAGGTGCCGTCTTCTATGTGCGGTAAAAAGGCATCTTGTTGGGATTTATTAAAGCGGTGAACCTCGTCAACAAACATAAGGGTGCGTTGGCCACGGCTTTCTAGGTTATCCCGCGCTTGCGTTACGCTGTCGCGTATATCTTTTACGCCTGCGGTTACCGCTGACATTTGAATAAGTGAGGCATCAGCATGGTTGGCAATTATTTGCGCAAGCGTTGTTTTACCCACACCGGGCGGGCCCCATAAAATTAAACTATGGCATCGCCCTGCAACAATGGCTTGATGCAGTGGTTTTTCAGCACTTAATAAGTGTTGCTGACCAATATACTCATCAAGCGTTGTAGGGCGCATACGCGCGGCAAGTGGCCTTACATCAGGCCCAAAATTAAAACCTAAATTACTCACCGTTACTCTGATCGTCTATTTCAACACCTTCAGGAGGTGTAAATTCAAAAGTGCTTTTATCAAGCGGCGTATTAACTTGGGCATTGTTAAACGTAAATGACGATAGCTGCCCTGAGTTGTCGGTAACGACTAGTTTAGCAAGGCCTTGCTCGTTACCCGCACCTGAAAACGCTATATCAAGTTGTTCTACTTGGCTTTCTACGCCTTTATTTGGCGTTACACTAAAGCCTGTACTTGTTGCAAGTACGCTGTATTTTTCCCATTGTGCTGGGTCTTTTGATGTCAGTAGCACAAATGGTGTTGAGTCGATTAGGCTGCTGGTTTTCATAATTGTTACTTGCTCAGCAAAGCTGTCGAAGTAATAGGTTTTATCGCCGTTTGATACAAATAACGTATCGTCTGGGTTTGTTTGCTGCCAGCGAATCATCATAGGCTGTTGAAGCGCTATTGTGCCCTCGCCTTGCATAACAGCTTGGCCTTCTTTGTCTGTTACTTTTTGTGCAAACTGCGCTTTGAAGCTTTTTAAAGTAGCAAGTCTGTCTTGTAATGCTTGGCTGTCGTCAGCAAAGCTTGGTGCGGCAAGTACGCTGCCTAACACTAATAATAAGGCGTTAAATTTTTTCATTAATTTGCTCCATTAGGTACTAATACATCGCGAGCGCCGTTATGACCTGGTGAACTCACGATACCCGATGTTTCCATTTGTTCTACTAAACGTGCTGCGCGGTTATAGCCAACACGCAGTTTACGTTGCACTGACGATACCGATACCTTGCCGGTTTCAATTACAAACGACACGGCTTCGTCGTATAACGGATCGTTCTCTTCGTCTGCATTTTCGCTTGCTTCACCTGGCAATAAAATATCTTCACTGGCATCACCATTGAGTATTTCATCAACGTAATTTGGCTTAGCACGTGCTTTCCAATCGTTTACTACGGCGTGTACTTCATGGTCGTCTACAAACGCGCCATGCACACGCTCTGGTACGCTAG
Organism: Pseudoalteromonas sp. BSi20652; assembly: GCF_000239855.1. Taxonomy (GTDB): domain Bacteria; phylum Pseudomonadota; class Gammaproteobacteria; order Enterobacterales; family Alteromonadaceae; genus Pseudoalteromonas. The sequence goes on from NZ_BADT01000101.1 coordinate 5,931, forward strand.
TGCCTGGCGGTAAATAAAGCATATCGCCCATACCCAGTAAGTTTTCTGCGCCTTGCTGGTCAAGTATGGTACGCGAGTCTATTTTACTTGATACCTGAAACGCCATACGCGTTGGTATATTTGCTTTAATTAAACCTGTAATTACATCAACCGATGGGCGCTGCGTAGCAAGCACTAAGTGAATGCCTGCCGCACGTGCTTTTTGGGCAATACGTGCAATAAGTTCTTCTACTTTTTTACCAACAATCATCATCATGTCGGCAAATTCGTCTATTACTACAACAATACTGGGTAATTTACCTAGCTCGTCGGGGCCTTCTTTCATGCCATCGGTATCTTTAAATAACGGGTCAAAAATCGGGTAACCCGCTTCTTTGGCTTCAAGCACTTTTTGGTTGTAACCTTTTAGGTTACGTACACCTAATGCTGACATTAATTTATAACGACGTTCCATTTCGCCCACACACCAACGCAGTGCATTAGCAGCTTCTTTCATGTCGGTGACTACTTCACACAATAAATGCGGAATGCCTTCGTATACTGAAAGCTCAAGCATTTTAGGGTCAATCATAATCATACGTACATCGTCAGGACCCGATTTGTACAATAAGCTTACTATCATGACATTAACGCCCACTGATTTACCTGAACCAGTAGTACCCGCAACCAATAAATGTGGCATTTTACCTAAATCAGCACATACAGGCTGACCGGCAATATCTTTACCTAGCACCATGGTAAGTGGCGATGGATTTTGCTCAAATTTAGGCGCGTTTATTACTTCTGACAAACGTACTATTTCGCGGTGTTTATTAGGAAGCTCAATACCAACATATGTTTTACCCGGTATAACTTCTACAACACGCACACTAATTGCCGAAAGCGAACGGGCTAAATCTTTTGCTAAACCTGTAATTTTTGACACTTTAATACCTGGCGCTAAATCTAGCTCAAAGCGTGTAACAACAGGGCCTGGGTATACCGCTACAACTTTAGCTTGTACGTTAAAGTCGAGTAGTTTTGTCTCTACTAGGCGCGATACTGTATCGAGCTCTTCTTGCGAAATTGGGTTTTTAGCTTTGTCCGGTCTGTCGAGTAAATCAAGCGACGGTAATGGCCCCGGTGGTGGTTCTTGCGTTAATAATTGCTCAAACTTCTCTTTAGCCGTTGGCGGTGGTTGATATTGCGCTTTTGATTTAGGCATTGGTCTTGCTGGCGATACCACTGTTGTAACTGGTTTTTCTGGCTCTACAACTGGGCTTTGGTCAAGCGCGTTTAATGCAGCGGCCGTGTCCATTGGTTCGTCGTCTATGGCGCTAAAGCCAATTTCTTGATCGAGTATGTCGTCAAGCTCGTCAAACGGCATAAAATCATCACTAATTTGTGGTTCATTAAACGGTGTTTGAGGCTTATCTATTGCTTTTTGTTTATCTGCTTTTTCAGCTGATGTAGGCAGCTCTATTTGCTCTTTTATATCGTCTTCAAAATGGGCGTCTACTTCATCGTGATTATTTGCTTTGCCTGCAGCGTGTTCTCGGTGCATCCAGCCTTTTGTGTACGATACAATAAAGCGATAAAACCTAACCATTAAATCGCCAAGGTAATCTACAAAATCAACCCACGATACACCCGTTAATAAGGTAAGCCCTGCAAAAAAGAAACACAGTAATAATATAGATGTACCGGTAAAGTTAAACGCAGGCATCATGGCCGATGCAATAACATCCCCCACTACCCCACCCGAGGAAAAGTTATAAATATCGTCAAAATTAATGCTACTAATAGCGGTAGCTGAGGTAATAAACAAGGCAAAACCAATAACACGCAGCGCTAAAGTCGTGTAATCAAGCTGTAAAATGCGGTGAGGTTGTTTAAATAACAAGTAGCCAAATAGCTGAATGGCCGCGGGCACTAAGTAAGCCAACCAACCAAAGGTGAGTAATAAAATGTCGGCTATCCATGCACCGGCTGCTCCTGTGATGTTGCTTACTTCGCTAAAACTAGTTTGCGACCATGCAGCATCTGCTGGATCAAAGCTGATTAAGGCACATAAAATAAATATTGCCGTAAAGGTGCTGATAATCAGCCCTGTTTCTAATAGTCTTTGCACACCGTTTAGGCGCATAGTTCCCTATTCCTCTTTATTATTCTATTTTTATTCACACTTACTTAGCAGTGAAATACCTTAGCAGGAAATGCAATTTGTTGCACTTTATCTTAACCTTGATGGCCTGATTATGAACACGTTTTTATAATTTGAGCTTATGTAAGCAAATGACGCAGCTAATTTAAATAACCTTAAGTAATATAAGGGCGAATAATTACGCCTTCTTCACCTTTTACTTCTTCCATTACTACATAAGTTCGGCTTTCACTTACGTTTGGCAGTTTCAATAGTATGTCGCCTAATACGCCACGGTATTCTGACATATCATTTACGCGCGTTTTAAGTAAAAAATCAAAATTACCCGACACTAAATGACATTCTATAATTTCTTCGTGCTTTTTAACCGCAGCACTAAACTCATCAAACACGTCGGGAGATGTTTTAGTAATTGTTACTTCTACATACACCGATAAGCCTTGCCCTAACTTAGCGGGATCAACCACTGCTTTATAACCGAGTATGTAGCCTTCTCGTTCTAGCTTTTTTACTCGCTCCAAGCAGGGCGTGGCGCTTAGGCCAACTCGTCTGGCCAGTTCAACGTTCGACAAGCGTCCATCGTGTTGTAATTCCATTAAAATTTTACGGTCAATCCTATCTAATAACTGATGCATAATACCAACTAGTTTTTTATGCTGTTTATTTTTATTATTTAGATAATAACACTAGATTTGACTTAAAAAAAGGTGAGACACACGGGCCGATGATGAATATAATAGTGAAAAATGTTAATTCATCCTTAATAAGGCAAATGTTATGATTATTGGTGTACCTAAAGAAATTAAAAACCATGAATACCGTGTAGGTATGGTTCCTGCGAGTGTTCGTGAATTAGTAAACCACGGTCACCAAGTGATTGTAGAAACTGATGCAGGCATGGGTATTGGTTTTACTAACGAAGATTACACGCTAGCAGGTGCTGAAATTTTAGCAACTGCTACTGACGTTTTCGCTAAAGCAGACATGATTGTAAAAGTAAAAGAACCACAAGCTGTTGAGCGTGCAATGTTACGTGAAGACCAAATTCTTTTCACTTACTTACACCTTGCACCTGATCTTCCACAAACTGAAGACCTTGTAAAAAGCAAAGCTATTTGTATTGCATACGAAACTGTAACTGATGCACGTGGTGGTTTACCGCTTCTTGCGCCTATGAGCGAAGTTGCTGGTCGTATGTCTATTCAAGCTGGTGCACAAGCGCTAGAAAAATCTAACCATGGTCGTGGCATGCTACTAGGTGGCGTACCAGGCGTTGAAGCGGCTAAAGTTGTTATCATTGGCGGCGGCATGGTTGGTCGTAGCGCAGCGCAAATGGCTGTTGGCCTTGGTGCTGAAGTTGTAGTTCTTGATCGTAACATCGACGTATTACGTGCACTAGACGCGCAATTTGGTAATAAAGTTAAAGCTATTTACTCAACTGCTGATGCACTAGAAAAACACGTACTAGAAGCTGATTTAGTAATCGGTGGTGTACTGATCCCTGGTGCAGCTGCACCTAAACTAGTAACTGCTGAGCATATTAAAGCAATGAAACCGGGTTCTGCAATTGTTGACGTTGCAATCGACCAAGGTGGCTGTATTGCTACTTCTAAAGCAACGACGCATGCTGATCCTACTTTCATCGTTGATGAAGTTGTTCACTACTGTGTTGCTAACATGCCAGGTGCTGTTCCACGCACATCTACGTTTGCACTTAACAATGCAACATTGCCTTTCATCATTAACCTTGCAAACAAAGGTTATAAAAAGGCGCTACTAGATGACGCTCACTTCTTAAAAGGCTTAAACGTAATTAAAGGCCAAGTAACTTACAAAGAAGTAGCACAAGCGTTCAACATGGAATATGTTGACCCACGCACAGCTTTAGAAAACGCATAATTTAGTGTTTTGTAGTTAGGTTGGTATTAAGTAATACAGCTACCTAACTACAACCCATAAAAAAGCAGCTAATTAGCTGCTTTTTTGTGTCTGATTTAAAATAAATTTATATGAAACGCTTAATTATAAAATCTACTTTTACGCGCTTAGCTTGGCCTAGTAGTTTTTTTACTGGCTGCGGGTAATCATCCATTGTTTCTAAATCATCTGGGCCTGTTAAACGTCGGCAGTGTTGTAAAATTTCCTGTCTCTCGTTATCAATATCATCCATTATTGTTTGCTCTGGATCTTCTATTAAAATACCGTTTTCGATATCAAGACCCCATGCTCGCGGATTTAAGTTATGTCCGCTCAATAAATGTTTTGTTCTATCTGAACAAATACCTTTCAAATGAAACGAGTTACTTCCATCTTTCCACAAATACACATTTAAATTACCGTTATCGATATGGCGCTTTTGCGTTTTTACAAACTTATGCAAAATAGTTTCGTATAAATAAGGTAATGCCCCTATTTTACTAAACGGTTCGCTTGGCGGTAAATAAAAGTCATTTGCTGTTTTATCTCCTACAACAATAGTCACTTGCTTACCTTGCTTTAATAATCGGCGCAATGATCGCATAAGCGGTGCCGGAAAATTAAAGTATGGCGTATACAACACAAGCTCTTGCTCTGTTGTATCAAATAACGCTTTTATTAATCTGTTCAGTTCGTTATTACGACGCCCAAGTCCTAAAAACAAACGAATACCTAATGCTTGGGTATTTAGCTGCTCTGCTGCATTGTAACTCGCGACTTTTAAATCACGCATTAATTGCTTTTGATCAAGCTTAAAGTCGTGCAAACGCTTAAGCGGTCGTGTGTCTATACGTGGCACTGCCACTGATGAGAGTAGCTTTGTCTCAATAAAATCAACCACTGAGTCACACAGTTTGCTCTGCGTTATTAAAAAGTAGCGATCGAGTCTGTAGCGCTCATTATGCTGCAAGTAAACGTTGTTTAAGCTTGCGCCGCTATAAAGCAAGGTGTCGTCAATTACAAAACCTTTTAAATGCAATACGCCAAATAATTCTTTAGCTTTTACAGGTACGCCATAAACGTGTACGTTTGATTTAAATTTTTCTAAATCATCACAGTATAAACTTGCGTTACCATCAGATTTCTCTGCACCAATTAATCCACGTTGCGCACGATGAAAATCCACCAGCACTTTTACATCAAGTGCGGGGTTTGCCAATGACACACGATGCAGCGCTTCTAAAATTTCGCGACCTGCTTCGTCATCTTGCAAATACAACGCAGTAATATAAATTCGTTTTTTTGCGTTAGCTATCAAACGTAGCAATTGCGTTCGGTAATCTTGCGCATTGGTTAAGACGTTAACGTCTTTTGAAGTCAACCCGAATGCGGGTTTTTCCTGCCAAAATAACATAGTTGCCTATTCGCTTAGGTCACATAATCTATCAGTGACAAATAAAATTAGGTAAAACATAACAAAAAAAATCAAGGGGGTCATGAATTAACGCTGTTTTATTGCCTGTTAGTCTGTTTTTTGAGCTACTTTGACATATTAACTGTAAAAGCACAGAGCTCTAGTACACAATACTGCACAGCTTTTCGATTTGAGAAAAAAATAATCGCGGATTTTGTTTACATCTGCCTTGTTTTTCTTAGAATCGAGCGCATTAAAGATCGTATTAAACGTTTAGGAAAAAATAATGACTGAAGCAAAACATTGTAAGCTACTAATTTTAGGCTCTGGCCCAGCTGGTTATACTGCAGCAGTATATGCAGCACGTGCAAATTTAAACCCTGTTTTAATTACAGGCATTCAACAAGGTGGCCAATTAACAACCACGACTGAAGTTGAAAACTGGCCGGGTGATGCACACGGTTTAACAGGTCCTGCGTTAATGGATCGCATGAAAGAGCACGCTGAGCGCTTTGAAACTGAAATCATATTCGATCACATCAATAAAGTAGATGTGTCTAAGCGCCCTTTCACACTCACTGGCGACCAAGGTACTTACACATGTGATGCATTAATCATTGCAACAGGTGCGTCTGCTAAATACTTAGGCCTAGAGTCTGAAACTAATTTCCAAGGCCGTGGTGTTTCGGCATGTGCTACGTGCGACGGCTTTTTCTATAAAGGTCAAAAAGTAGCGGTTGTGGGCGGTGGTAATACAGCGGTTGAAGAAGCGCTTTACTTATCTAACATTGCTGACGAAGTACATGTTATTCATCGTCGTGATAGTTTCCGCAGTGAAAAAATACTTGCTGACCGCCTTGCTGAAAAAGCAGCAAACGGTAACGTTGTAATGCATTACAACCGCACGCTTGACGAAGTATTAGGCGACCAAATGGGCGTAACCGGCGTTCGTATTAAAGATGCACACTCTGATGCAACTGAAGAGCTAGATTTAGCCGGCGTATTTATTGCTATTGGTCATAAGCCAAATACTGATATGTTTGTTGGTCAACTAGAAATGAAAGATGGCTACTTAGTTGTAGAGTCTGGCCTTCACGGTAACGCAACTCAAACAAGCGTAGAAGGCGTTTTTGCTGCAGGTGATGTGTCTGACCACATTTACCGTCAAGCAATCACATCTGCGGGTACAGGCTGTATGGCTGCCCTTGATGCAGAGCGTTTCTTAGATAATCTTTAAGCAATTAAATAAATTATTATAGGGCTGATTATTCAGCCCTTTTTTTATGTCTTAAATATAGTTACACTTTTACGATCAATTATAAAATAAGTACTGTATGAGAAATCAGCTATACCAATTAAGCGAAACCGATATAGCATTCCCCAATCCGGAATACGCATTGGAATCCCCTGATGGCTTGTTAGCAATTGGCGGAGATTTGAGTTTACCTCGCCTAAGTAATGCCTACAAAAGCGGAGTATTCCCTTGGTTTAGTGAAGATGAGCCTATTATGTGGTGGTCGCCAAGCGAACGCGGGATTTTTGAACTGGATGATTTTCATATAAGTAAGAGCCTGCGTAAACATTTAAAAAAGCACCCTGTAAAAGTAACCATTAATAATGCCTTTGAGGAGGTAATAGAAGCCTGTCGCGATCAACGCCTTGATACCGATGGCACTTGGATCACCTCTGACATGCTCAACGCTTACGTTAATGCACACAATGCTGGCATTGCCCATAGCTTAGAAGTGTGGAGTAACGGAGAGCTTGCAGGTGGCTTATACGGCATTATGCAAAATGGTGTATTTTGTGGCGAGTCGATGTTTCATCATCAAACCAATTGCTCTAAGCTTGCTATGTGGGCACTGGTAAATTGGCTTAAACGACATAACGCACATTTTATTGATTGCCAGTTAGAAAACCCTTATTTAATGACTTTAGGCGCAAAAGTAATCCCTCGTTCCACATTTTTGACTAAACTAAAAGCTGCGCATAACTATACTGTTAACCCTATTATGTGGGAGCCACAAGAACTTGACGCAATCTATGAATGAGCAACTTCCTGCACGTGTTGGTTTAACCCAAGAGTTTGACTGTAGTTATTTACCCAACAGACAAGAGCAACTTTTAGTTATTCTTGATCCTAGTTGCTACAGCACCGACAAATTTGAGTCATTATTAGGCTTGGGGTTTCGTCGCAGTGGTAACCAAATATACCGTCCGCACTGCCCAATATGCAGCGCATGTACTTCTGTGCGTGTATTAGCACAAGACTTTATGCCCTCAAAATCGCAAAAACGTAAACTAAACAAAGCAAAAACACAGTTTGAAGTAAAATATTCGACACAAGAGCGACCTGAGTACTATCCGCTATATAGCAAATACATAACAATGCGCCATCAGGATGGAAGTATGTATCCTCCTGAAAAAGAACAGTTTCAAAGTTTTTTGCTTTGCAGTTGGCTCAAGATCACATTTATTGAACTGTGGCACCAAGATACTTTAGTCGCAGTTGCCGTAACTGATTGTATGAATAGCGCTATTTCTGCAATCTATACCTTTTTTGACCCCGACTTTGAACACTATAGTTTAGGCTCTGTGATGATATTAGAGCAGCTAAAGTTTGCAAAAGAGCAAAATAAGCAATACGTGTACTTAGGCTATCAAATTGATGAATGTGACAAAATGAAGTACAAAACTCAGTTTTTACCAGCTCAAAAACAGCTCAATGATGAGTGGGTGGCTATTTAATTTGCAAATATAGCCCCTGCTCCTTTACTTATTGGTGTATTTTGGGCAAAATCTGCAGCGTTTAACTATTAAAGAGGTGTTACGCTAAACATGGCGAAAGAAGACGTAATCGAAATGCAAGGGACTGTCCTTGATACTTTACCAAATACAATGTTCCGAGTTGAGCTAGAAAATGGTCACGTAGTTGTGGCTCATATTTCAGGCAAAATGCGCAAAAACTATATCCGTATTTTAACCGGCGATAAAGTAACGGTAGAAATGACTCCTTACGATTTATCAAAGGGTCGTATCGTATTCCGTGCTCGCTAAGTAAGTGCGTAAACGAGATTTAGTTTTTGGCTAGTGTTTTACTAGCTTTAAGCGTTTATTAAATGTAATTGATAGACATTGACTAGCAATTACATTTAATAAACAAAAAGCCCAGTTTTTACTGGGTTTTTTGTTGCCTATAAAAAGGGCAAAAAAATGGCCCGCTATTATGTAGCGGGCCATTTTATTTAACTAAATTATTTAATTAACGTTTTACGCTGGTGTTAAATTACTCTCGTAATCAAAGCGAATCTTCTTGTCTTTAACCGATACTTTAACCGTACCGCCATCAACAAGTTCACCAAACAGTATTTCGTTAGCTAATTGCTTTTTAAGCTCTTCTTGAATAACACGTGCCATTGGACGTGCACCCATTGCTTTATCGTAGCCTTTATCTGCCAACCACTCACGTGCTTTAGACGTAAGCTCAAGGTTAACTGATTTTTTATCAAGCTGCGCTTGCAGTTCCACAATAAATTTATCAACCACCAGTAAAATAACTTCACGTTCAAGGTGATTAAACCAAATGATGTTATCTAAACGGTTTCTAAATTCTGGTGAAAACACTTTATTAATTGCCCCCATTGCATCGTGCGTATGATCTTGCTCTGTAAAACCAATCGACTTACGCGTAGTTTCTTGAACGCCCGCATTGGTAGTCATTACAACGACTACATTTCTAAAATCAGCTTTACGACCGTTATTATCGGTTAACGTACCGTGATCCATAACCTGTAGCAAAATGTTGTAAATATCTGGATGCGCTTTTTCAATCTCATCTAGAAGTACAACCGCATGTGGGTTTTTAATAACTGCTTCTGTTAATAAACCACCTTGCTCAAAACCAACATATCCTGGTGGAGCACCAATTAGTCGACTAATTGCATGGCGTTCTACATATTCCGACATATCAAAACGAATAAACTCAACACCCATACATTTAGCAAGCTGTTTAGTTACTTCTGTTTTACCCACACCGGTAGGCCCTGCAAACAAGAACGAACCTACTGGTTTTTCTTCGCTCGATAAACCAGAGCGAGATAAACGAATAGCTGATGTAAGCGCGTCAATAGATTGATCTTGCCCAAACACGAGCATTTTAAGGTTACGGTCTAAGTTTTTAAGCGTTTCTTTATCTGTTGACGACACACTTTGCGCCGGGATACGTGCCATTTTAGATATAATTAGTTCTATATCTGCCACGCCAATCGTTTTTTTACGTTTAGAGCTAGGTTGCAGGCGCTGACTTGCACCAGCTTCGTCAATTACATCAATGGCTTTATCAGGCAAGTGACGTTCATTAATGTATTTAGCACTTAGTTCTGCAGCTGCTTTTAATGCTTTTTGAGTGTAACGAATACCATGGTGCTCTTCGTAACGCTCTTTTAAGCCGTTTAATATTTTAGTGGTGTCTGCAACGCTTGGCTCAAGTACATCAATTTTTTGAAAGCGACGTACTAATGCACGATCTTTCTCAAAAATATTTTTATACTCATTGTAAGTTGTTGAACCCATACAACGTAGTTTACCACTTGAAAGGAGTGGTTTAAGCAAGTTTGATGCGTCCATAACACCACCAGACGCCGCACCGGCACCGATTATGGTATGTATTTCATCAATGAATAAAATAGAGCCTGGCTCGGCTTGTAACTCTTTTAATAAGCTTTTAAAGCGCTTTTCAAAGTCGCCACGGTATTTAGTACCCGCAAGCAATGCACCCATATCTAGCGAGTACACAACAGCGTCTGAAATTACTTCTGGTACTTGCTTATTAACAATGCGATACGCTAAGCCTTCAGCAATTGCTGTTTTACCAACGCCCGCTTCACCAACAAGTAATGGGTTATTCTTTTTACGACGACACAATACTTGTACCGTGCGCTCTACTTCGCTGTCGCGTCCGATCAGTGGGTCAATGTTACCTTCACGAGCTTGAACGTTTAAGTTAGTTGTAAAGCTATCTAGCTTGCTTGCTTCTTCATTTTGAACTTCTTGCACTTCATCATGAATATCGTCGCTATCGTTGCCTAATTCATCATCTGCTTTAGAAATACCATGCGAAATAAAGTTAACGATGTCTAAACGAGATACATCGTGCTTTTTAAGTAAATATACAGCTTGGCTTTCTTGCTCAGAAAAAATAGCAACTAACACATTCACGCCAGTGACTTCATTTTTACCTGACGATTGCACATGAAACACCGCGCGTTGTAATACACGTTGAAAGCCAAGTGTTGGCTGAGTTTCACGCTCTTCTTCTAAATCTGGAATGACGGGTGTTGTTTCGTCAATAAATTCTAATAATTCGGTTTTTAAACCAGAAATATTAACACCACACGCATTTAGGGCCTCTCCCGCAGAAGGATTATCTAATAGCGCAAGTAAAAGGTGCTCTACGGTCATAAACTCATGACGGCGATTACGCGCTTCACGAAACGCGGCATTTAACGTGAGTTCTAAGTCTTTATTTAACATTGGCAACCCCTTACTGAGATAATAATTTATACCACAACAATCGGATGTCTGATCACCCTAATTGGTATTTATACCAATTGCATTAAATTAGTGGCCTATTATAGCGATGAGGAAATAACTTAGTAACAAGGCAAAAATTACAAATATAGTTGTTCTATATGAATAATTTTTAACGAAGTTAATAAGTAATTTAATCCGCTAAAATGGTCATTTTTTAATAAAATTGGTATTTATTCCTGCTCACAACTACAAAGCAGTGGATGCTCGTTATCGCGCGCATAGCGGTTAACTTGTTCAGCTTTGGTGTGGGCTACATCGGCGCTATAAATACCGCATATACCCTTACCTTTTTCATGAACCTGAAGCATCACGTCGGTTGCTCTATCGCTGTCCATATTAAAAAACGTCGTTAAAACTTCTATTACAAAGTCCATCGGCGTGTAGTCGTCGTTATTTAAAACAACTTTATATTTTCGCGGCGGCTGTAGCTTTTGCTTTTCACTGTCGCGAACTGTGTCGATAACACCTGAATCTTTCATACCACTCATAATAAATATAGTCTTGTCTTTGTAACTCAAGCAAACTTGAATAAAAAATAAATAAAATGTTAAAAAAATAACTCAAAACACTTGACTGATTGGCTAAATAAACTACAGTCAAAAGTAGATTGATTAAACCTTAGTCAGTCTAGCAAATTATACGGTTTAGAATAACTAAATTAGTCAACTTATTGAAGGATGTAGAAGTATGGCTTGTGGTAAAGTTAAATGGTTCAACAACGCCAAAGGTTTTGGTTTCATCGTGGAAGACGGCTGCGAGAATGATATTTTCGCTCATTACTCAACAATTGTAATGGACGGTTATAAAACGCTTAAAGCTGGTCAAGATGTAACATTTGAATTAGAACAAGGACCTAAAGGTCTACACGCTAAAAATATTGCCCTAGATGGTGACATTATTGAGTAAACATTGTTTTGTTCGACTAAAGCGAGTGACCTTTTAAGATCCTCGCTTAATTCATTAAGCATACTAACTTATTTCTTCTTCCCTTATTTATTGCCTCTTTTTGTTCAAATTCAACCCTTTTCCTTGAATTTATTTTATATACCCCAATGTTCTAAGAGTTGATTGTTTAACTGCTTATTGGGCATGCTCAAACTCTAGCCCTTTTTATTTAAGCTTGTTACACTCTTAGTGCTAAAAATTGCGTGTTAACGCAGCAACTAATCTAACTTTTCGCCTCTTTTATATGTACTAGGCTAAAGGTTGATTTATTTTTGCTAATTTTTTAGCTATAAATACGATTCCAGTTCGTCAGGTGTGATTATTCTGCTTTTATAAAAGAGCAACGCTGAGTACCAACACCTAACAAACTATTCATTACGAGCGTACGTGTTCATTAACGCGTTAAATAATATGTACTCATAAGTAATGATTTTCTTTGCATTGTTGAATAAGACCTTATCGGTCGACTATCTAGGAATGATGATGACATCAAAAATTATCTATACAAAAACGGACGAAGCGCCGGCACTAGCAACTTACTCGTTGCTACCGATCATCCAAGCATATACAAATGCGGCCGGTGTTGAAGTTGAAACTCGCGATATCTCATTAGCAGGTCGTGTAATTGCTAGCTTCCCTGATTATTTAACACAAGAACAACGCATTGGTGATGCACTTGCTGAACTTGGTGAGCTTGCTAAAACACCAGAAGCGAACATCATCAAATTACCAAACATCAGTGCATCTGTACCACAGCTTCGCGCTGTAATTAAAGAGCTTCAAGCAAAAGGTTACGCTCTTCCAGAATACCCTGTTGAACCTAAAAATGATGAAGAAAAAGCAATTCAAGCTGCTTACGACAAAATTAAAGGCAGTGCAGTAAACCCCGTACTACGTGAAGGTAACTCTGATCGTCGCGCTCCAGGTTCTGTAAAAGAATATGCACGTAACAACCCGCATTCAATGGGTGCGTGGAGCAAAGATTCAGAGTCTTATGTTGCAAGTATGAGCGAAGGCGACTTCTTTGGTTCAGAACAATCTGTAACTGTTGATACAGCCACTGATGTACGTATTGAACATGTTGCAACTAACGGCGACGTTTCTGTACTTAAACAAAGTACGCCTCTTTTAGCTGGCGAAGTTATTGATGCATCACGCATCAGCGCTTCTAAGCTTCAAGCTTTCTTAGCTGCAGAAATTGATGCTGCTAAAGAAAAAGGTGTTTTATTCTCGCTTCACATGAAAGCGACAATGATGAAAGTATCTGATCCAATTATCTTTGGTCACGCTGTAAAAGTATTCTACAAAGATGTATTTGCTAAACACGGTGAGCTTTTTGAAGAGCTAGGTGTTGATGTAAATAATGGTTTAGGCGATGTATATTCTAAAATTCAAACATTAGACGATGCTAAGCGCAAAGAAGTTGAAGCAGACATTCAAGCTGTTTACGCGAGCCGCCCTGCTATTGCAATGGTTGACTCTGATAAAGGTATTACAAACCTACACGTACCAAGTGACGTGATCATCGATGCTTCTATGCCTGCTGCAATCCGTTCAAGCGGTCAAATGTGGAATAACGATGGTAAATTACAAGACACTAGCTTTGTAATTCCAGATCGTTGTTACTCAGGTATTTACCAAGCAACTATTGATTTTTGTAAAGTAAATGGCGCGTTTGATCCAACAACTATGGGTAGCGTTCCTAACGTTGGCCTTATGGCTCAAAAAGCTGAAGAATACGGTTCACACGATAAAACGTTTGAAGCTAAAGCTGACGGTTCTATCCGTGTTGTTGATGCAAATGGTAATACATTACTTGAGCACAGTGTTGAGCAAGGCGATATTTGGCGCATGTGTCAGGTTAAAGATGCACCAATCCAAGATTGGGTTAAGCTTGCAGTAAATCGTGCACGCGCAACAGGCGTTCCAGCTATTTTTTGGTTAGACGAAAACCGTGCACATGATGCAGAGCTAATCAAAAAAGTAAATAAATACCTACCAGATCACGATACAGCTGGCCTAGATATTCAAATTTTAGCACCGCTTGAAGCAACATTGTTCTCATTAGCGCGTATTAAAGAAGGTAAAGACACTATTTCTGTAACAGGTAACGTATTACGTGATTACCTTACAGATTTATTCCCAATTTTAGAGCTCGGTACGAGTGCTAAAATGCTTTCAATTGTTCCACTTATGAACGGTGGTGGATTATTTGAAACTGGCGCGGGTGGCTCTGCACCTAAGCATGTTCAACAATTCGAAAAAGAAAACCACTTACGTTGGGATTCTTTAGGTGAATTTTTAGCACTTGCTGCATCGCTTGAGCACCTAAGCGTAACTACGGGCAACAACAAGGCACAAGTACTTGCTGATACACTAGATAAAGCGACTGGTACTTTCTTAGCAGAAAACAAGTCTCCTTCACGTAAAGTGAAAGAAATTGATAACCGTGGTTCTCATTTCTTCCTATCTTTATTCTGGGCACAAGAACTTGCTAAGCAAAATGATGACAGTGAACTTAAAGCACAGTTTACTCAAATTGCTAGCGACCTTGAGTCTAATAAAGAGCAAATTGTAAGTGAACTTAACGATGCGCAAGGCCCTGCAGTTGATTTAGGCGGTTACTTTCAGCCTAACGATGATGCAGCCTTTAAAGCGATGCGTCCAAGCACTACATTTAACGATATTCTTGCTAAATTAGTATAAATATTGGTTTAAATTTAAAAGCCGCTTACTTGCAAAAGTAAGCGGCTTTTTTACGCCAATAAAAAAGGTCGTTATCATTAGATAGCGACCTTTTTGATTAACCAAAACTATTTAAGTTATTTAAGTTATTTAAACTCTGATTACTTAGTATATGCACGTGGCATTTTTGAGTCAGTCGTATAGCGGTCACGCAGTTTATCTTGACGAGATTGTGTAGAAACCTCAACGCCATTTATAAACATTTTGTTCACGTGGCTGCTTAGTTCAAACGGGTCATTACTCCACATTACTACATCAGCAGCTTTGCCAACTTCAAGGCTACCTGCATTAATACCAAATACATCGGCAACGTTTGATGTAACCGCTTTTAACGCACCTTCTTGGCTCATACCGTACGATACTGCATTACCCGCATCAAAACGCAGCTGATAAATATTGTGGCTTGCATCGCCACCTACCGTTAATAATACTTTAACGCCTGCTTTTTCTAGCACACCTGCATTATATAAACTCGCATGAAGCGAATCAAAACTTCCTGGCAGACTATCCATTGCACTAATAATCACTGGGATATTTGCTTTAGCAACGCGTTCTTTTACAACAACAGCATCTTGCGCACCGTTAAGTACTAAGTTAATACCAAATTGCTCTTTTACTTTAATAAGCTCAATAATATCTGCCGCACGCGATACACCAACCACTAATGGCATTTCACCACTGAGTACTTTTGCCATTACTATATCTTCAGTACTTGGCTTGTCATCGTCTTTTTTCGTCTTTTTACCGGCTTTAGTTTTGTGCTCATCAAGCTTATTAATAAGTGTTTGCAAAGTGAAAGCACGAGAGCCTTTACTGCGCTCACCTAAGTAAACAATTAAAGCCGCTTGTTTTTGCATGTCGCTGTCAAAACTACCACTTAAATCAACAACACTCGCAAGGCCTGCAAAAATGCTATCGCCGCCATGAGGGGTAATTACATCGCGTGTTACACCGCCTTTACGAGCGTAAGGGATTAAGCTTGAATGTGCGTTGTAAGCAAGACTTACGTCAAAATCAATACCGGCTTTTTCTTCGCCTGCATCGCGAGAGCCTGCAACTGCACTTACTTCAACTAAACCAAGTTGATTAATACTTGATATAAAGCCAGGGGTTACAATTTGCCCCTTTGCATCAATAATTTGATCTACTTTAATTTCAGTTGGGTTAATCGCGGTGATTTTACCATCTGTCATTACAATGCTTGCCGCTTCTAATACACCTTGATCAGAAGACGTATGCAATGTTGCATTAATAATTGCTAGCGATTGTGCGCTTACATCACCAGATGCTAATAATCCTGCAGCAACCAGAGAAAGCGAAAACGAACGTGATAAATTTTTCATTCTGGGTGCTCCTTATTGTTGACCTAACATAAAATCACTTGTTGCTTGGTACGCGCTGTCGTTTCTATCGTAAACTTTTGCACCATCAACAAACACTTGTTCAGCTTTAGCATAAACACTAAATGGGCTTTGATTCCAAATAACAACATCGCCCTGCTTACCGGATTCTAGTGAACCTGTTTTGTCATCAATACCTAACGATTTAGCGGCGTTAGACGTGATCCATTTAATAGCGTGTTGCTCAGAAATATCAAAACCATTTTCGTTAGCACGGAACATTACTTTAGCGGCTTCTTGGTTTAAGCGCTGAATAGTGGTATCTGAGTCTGAGTGAACAACTGCACACGAATTTTTAACTGCATCAACAATGGCCACATTTTCTTGAACCATGTCGTAGGCTTCCATTTTAAAGCCCCACCAGTCTGGCCAAAGTGCAGCACACGAACCGTTTTGGGCAAGTAAATCAGCAATTTTATATGCTTCTACACCGTGATGAAAAGTACCCGCGTGGTAACCAAATTCTTTTGAAAGGTCAATCATCATTGCCATTTCTTCAGCTTTATAACAATGATTATGAATACGTACTTCACCTTCAAGTACACCGCGTAGTGTATCGTGTTTAATATCACGCACTGGTGCTTCTGGGTTTAAACCTGCCGCGTAATCGGCATCGTACTTATCCCATGCACGTTTGTACTCAGCGGCTTCAGCCCAGGCCATACGGTAACCAGCCATATTACCCATCCGGGTTGAAGGCAATACTCCTTTACGACCATAAACTCGTTTAGGGTTTTCACCACATGCCATTTTTAAACCATATGGCGCCTCTGGAAACTTCATACCTTGCATAGTATGTGAAGGCACGTTTTTAAGCGTAACACCGCGTCCACCAAACAAATTAGCCGAGCCTGGTAAAATTTGCAGGGAAGTAATACCGCCTTCACGTGCGCGATTAAAGCCAGGATCTTGTGGCCAAACAGAATGCTCAACCCACACTTCTGCAGTGTTAGGGCTGGTCATTTCGTTACCATCTTGATGCGACTCAACCGACGGACTTGGATAAGCACCTAAATGTGAATGCACATCAATAATACCTGGTGTAATCCATTTGCCTTGTGCATCAATTGTAATGTCAGCAGTAGCAGTTAAGTCTTTACCTACTTGTTGTACTTTACCGTCAACAAGTAATACATCAGCATCATCTAAACGCTCACCAGTACCAGTAAGTACGGTTGCATTTGTAATAAGTGTGCTTGATGTAGAAACGGGCTGATAAGTGCTTGGGTAAGGATTTTTGTTGATTGTTATTTTATCGTCTTGCGGGCCGTTTTCTTGACAACCGACAAGTGCAGCAGCTAAGCCAACTGCTAATAAAGAAGGTGCAAATTTTTGCATGTTGTTTGGATCTCCTGTTTTT
>NZ_BADT01000100.1 GCF_000239855.1 Pseudoalteromonas sp. BSi20652
TAAGTACTGGGGACATCGGTGAGTAACAAAACGCTTAGACATAAATTAGCATTTACGTGCATGGTTCCAGTAATGACACCAGGATTTATCTTTTACACTTTGATAAACGGACACTATGAAAAAGTCTTTATTTTGATCTTAATATTATTGAGCGGCCTTTATTATTTTAGGCTATATTTTAATACTTTTAAGAAGTCAGATGGATTTATTGCAAGACTAATCTGGTCATTTATCATACTCACTTCATCAATGATTGTATTGAGTTTTTCACCTGAGGCAGACAATGCGTTTGCTGGCGCGGCACTATTTTTAGTTTTGCCATCCATTTTTATCTCTGCCTCCATGCTCACCAGTAGTAAGGCAGCACGCAAAGTTGTGATGTACAGTAAAGGTACGTTATAACAAAAAATTGAAGACGGATGTTCCCGAGGAGCGCGGGCCCACCGCTTAATTTGGTGTTAGGTTTATTCAAGGTAATCTGGTGTATCGAATTCTTTTAGCGTGTTCTTTTCTGGTATGTTCCTACTTTTCTATAGGGGCGTATTTGTTATACGCACAAATGCCACGCTATTTATTTCCAAATATTGTTTTAACTTCTAAAACTGAGGAGCTACATAAATTTGAGCTTTACGACTCATTAAAAAATGGATTACTTGTTCGTGAGTATGGGCAATCTGAAGAGCAGTGTATTATATTTTTCCCAGGACGACACGGTGGTGTAAAAAAATACGAAGAAACCCTTTTTAAAGCATTCCAAAACAATAACTTCAAGGTGTTTTCTATCTCGTACTCTGGACAAGATGGCGCTATAGGTCAAGTTGATAATATTGCATCATTAATAAAATTAACTACTGATGAAATGAGATCTATTTCATTAAATTGTCCACTAGAAAAAACTATTATTTATGGCCGCTCTTTGGGAGCAACTGTTGCAGTGTACTCTGTAGGCAAAACAAAAGTGGCGGGGGTAATTCTAGAGGGGGTTGCTCCGTCATTATCGATTGCAGTTAATAACTACTTAAATTCAAAGTGGTATTTAAGCCCGCTGACAATATTGCCAATCGAGATCTTGCTTCCAAAAAACTATGACTTAAACGATCCTCTTTCAAAATTAATAGCAACACCTGTTAGCATTTTTCAAGGCGCTAAAGATTCACAGACACCTTTAAGTCAACTTAAACAAAGTTGGAGTTATGGTAATAATGTATCGCTACATGTAGTTAAAACAGGCGAGCATTCAAATACATATATACAAGCAACAAACGAAATTGTTAAGGTAGCAAAAAATATGTTGGTGCAACCATAAACCTAACAAGAAAATAAACAAGGGCAAAAAACAGCTGGTTTTTGCTCGTGCTTCGCTAATTTTAACCAGCTATTTTATTGCCTCTGAATGAGGCGTTATTTTTATTTCAAGTTCAGAGCGTTAATGGAATATTTATGCCAATAAAAAAGTGGATTGTTCAATACGCAATAGCTCTACCAATTATTTTTGTTCTGCTAACTGGTGTTCAATACTTAAAAGGTAGAAGTCTAGAATACTCTATTGAATTCGGTATATCGTGGGCATTGGTGTCGGTAACTATTTTTGCTCTTAGGCGTTTTTACAATTATCGCAAAAACATTAATTGTGCTGTATGTAATGATTTATCTAATAACAACCAAGATCCTAATAGTAAGTAAAAATAACAAGTGACTAAGGTTATGAGCGTCCGTTCATGGCACATTAATGCCCTTGGAATTGAGCTTGAAACTGTTTCTAAACGTTTGAACTAGCAAGGAGCTTATTTAAGTTAAAAAATGACAAAATTCACATATTATAAAAATTTATCTTTATCAGTTATTTCCATCGCATTAGGCCTAGCCATCGGGTTTGTAAATCTAAATCAGCTTAATAGTGGCTTTCCTTTTAAAAGTGACCTTGTAGAAAAAAGTGGTCTTGTTGATTGGGCTCAAGCACATGATTATGGAATACGCTTCGGATTTGTTAATGATCCAATGAATTTTAATTACCCGTCAAAATCAAATGGGCAAGGCATTGTTGAAGAGTCTCTTTTGAAATCAAAAGATCAGCTTGTTACTATTTTATTTGAGGCTTCTGATACGCATTCGCCAATCTACTCTTCGAAGATATATCATAATTTTTTTGAGTTAAAAGTGAATGGACTGCTTGTTCGTTCTTATGAAAAATCTGAACAAGCTTGGAAGTCAGACAACAAGTTGACACCTTTTATTGTTGCTCTATTTTTGATTGGAGGAACATATATTTGGCGCAAAACAAAAAAAGAGTACAAATATACTCGATATTAAAGCACAGCTAACTCTCACATCATCAGGCCAGAGGGCTCAAATATTGACTTCAAAAATCACGATTCATCAATGTCTGCTCCAGGCACTCAACCGACGTTTGTTATTAGCACATACTTTCCCCGTATTTACTCTGACTGTAATTTGATGTTTTCAAATTTTTTGTTTTATTAAAAGCTACCCTTGCTCCTTTAAGTAGGTCAAAATCTCACGTTGCTCAACAATCTCACCTTCTGTGTAGTATCAATTGGTTAATATATCTTACTTTGCTTGTTAGTTGAGTTTCGTCTGGTACAATCAGTCAGTTATTCGTGTAAGCGAAACGTTGTAGATTAATTCGAGTGGGAATTGGATGAGAATTTTTAAAGCGAAAAGCCCAGCAGGATTTGCTGAAGAATACATAGTTGAGTCTATTTGGAATGGCGATTTCCCTCCAGGTTCAATTCTACCAGCTGAGAGAGAGCTCTCTGAGTTAATTGGCGTAACAAGAACTACATTACGCGAAGTGTTACAGCGTTTAGCGCGAGACGGTTGGCTAACTATTCAGCATGGTAAACCAACAAAGGTGAATAATTTTTGGGAAACGTCGGGCTTAAATATATTAGAAACGTTAGCACGTTTAGATGAAGATAAAATGCCTGAGCTGACAGATCAGTTGTTGTCTGCGCGTACTAATATAAGTGCTATTTATACCCGAGCTGCGATTAAGCTTAATCCTGAACGTGTAATTGAAATTTTATCATTAAGCCACGAGCTCGAAGATACTGCACAAGCATTTGCTGATTATGACTATAAAGTGCATCACGAATTAGCTGTTGCAGGTAATAACCGAATATATGTATTAATTCTTAATGGTTTTAGAGGGTTTTATTCCAAAATTGGTTGCCACTATTTCTCAGATCCGGGTACCCGCGAGCTTGCCCGTCAGTTTTATAAAGATTTAACAATTTTGGCGCAAAATAAAGAGCACGATGGTGCTATTTCGATGATGCGTAAATATGGTCATCAAACGGGTGAGATTTGGCAAAAAATCCGTGGCGATATGCCCTCAGATATAATGGACTAAAACCCAAGTTAAAAGCCGCATTATTTATGCGGTTTTTTTATAGGTACTTTAAAAGTCATAGAGGGCTTAATGCAATTGTTCACATCTCGTTTAAGTATGCGACAAATCACAGATGCTGACTGGACTCTGTTCTTACAGCTTCACCGAGAACCGGATGTACTTTTGCATTGTTTTGATATGCCCAAAGAGGTCTTTGTGAGGCAACGTTTTGAACAGCGTTTACCTCCATGGAACTCAAATTCTCGTCATCCGCTATGTTTAGCAGTTATAAATAATGAAACGCAGCAAGTTTTAGGTGTTACAGGCTTTACCTATGATGGTATATGTGCGGAGTTAGGATACTTATTTTTACCCGCATATTTTGGAAATGGCTATGCCACTGAGTCATTGAGAGCTGTTATTGAATGGGCATGGAAAGAGTGTGGCATTACGCAATATAAAGGTGTTGTTAAACGTGGTAATAAAGGCTCCGAGAACGTGCTTAGTAAGTGCGCACTCACCCACACTGATACAATTAGTCAAGTACATACCATTGCAAACAAGTTATATGATGATCTGATTTATACACTTAAGCTTTAGTCCTATTTATTGGGCTAGAAAGCTAGCCCAAATATAAATAGGCGCACTAACTATAAGTGTTGCTCTATTGTTTTTCGGTCTTTTTCAGGCATATTTTCTACGACTAAATTAAACGAATTATCAATCATACGTTCAATTTCGCCCTGAGGAATAGAGCCGTCTAGAATAACAGTATTCCATAAACGTTTATTCATATGATAGCCTGGAACGACCGCAGGAAAAATGTCGCGTAACGATAATGCTTCATCAGGGTCGCATTTTAAGTTAAGCCACCAAATATTTTCTCCATCATCATTTGTTTCACCATCATTGCCAATGGCAAGAGTAGCAAACATTTTGTGATTTACTTTATAAACATCAACCTCTTGAGCAAACGGTTTTGTAACCTGAACAAGTGGTTTTTTAACTAAATACTCATGTACTTTTATTTGGTCCATGATCCATTCCTTGAAGTCATACTCGGTATAGTTAGAATAGCAGTTTTTTACACATTTGATTATATGTATTTTAGTCTAAATTTTAATTTTATAAGTTAATACAACGTATAACGAGGTTTTAAGTAACTTTCTTGTTGAACAAAGTCCAGTTCGTGGTATGTTTCTGACAATCAAAAAAATAATAGGAATTTCTACATGCCAAAGGCGAGTGATGTTAAAAAAGGTACTGCCATTGATTTTAATGGTCGCGTTTTAGTTGTAAAAGATATTGTGAGATCAGTTCCACAAGGCCGTGCTGGTGGTAGTTTATACCGTATGCGTTTATATGATGTAGTAACTGGTGGTAAAGTAGACGAAACATTTAAAGACAGCGACATGCTAACACTTGCTGATTTAACGCGACGTGAAGTAATGCTTTCTTACGTAGATGGTGACGAGTATGTATTCATGGATAATGAAGATTACACGCCATACAATTTAAACAAAGAGGCCATTAGCGAAGAGATTCAGTTTGTTAACGAAGAAACACAAGGTGTTCACGTTATTGTAATTGATGGTGCACCCGTAGGGCTGGACTTACCGTCAAGTGTTGAACTTGTTGTTGAAGAAACAGACCCGTCTATTAAAGGTGCGTCTGCGAGTGCTCGTTCAAAACCAGCACGTATGTCTACAGGTTTAAATATTTCTGTACCAGAGCATATCTCAACAGGTGATCGCATCCGTATTAATACGGTTGAACATAAATTTATGGGTCGTGCTGAAAAGTAAGTCATAAATTATAACTTTAAAAGCCGAGCTAAGGTTTTACTGGTTCGGCTTTTTTGTATGCCTGTGGTTTGTTGCTTTAGATTTAATCAAAAAAACGCTAAAATAAATGCCTTATTTTTGAGCTGTTTTAAGGTGTAGATTTGTCTCTTGTTTTATTAAGCTGTGTATTTATAGCGATAATGTACTTGCAGGTTATAAAAAAAGGCATGCCAGTTAAGCGATGGCTTATTTTAGCTGGTTTGCTTGGCCCTGTGGCGTGGTGTTTGTTTAATCTACATTATCGTCGTGCTTTGGTGCGAAATGTGGGTGTAAATGCATGCATATGGCGTCCTTAATTTATTGACGTCACATTTTTATTATTTGTCCTAATTAAGCTGGGTGTTGCTTTACTTTGTTGTCGTTTTAAAAACTCAGTAAATTCATCTTTAGATAATGGCTTGGAGTAATAATAGCCTTGCACTGTTTCACAATTTAGCTTTTTAAGTATTTCAACTTGGTTAGCTTGCTCAACCCCTTCTGCAACTACGTGTAAATCAAGGTTGTGCGCAATGGTAACAATTGAGTCGACCATATTACGGCCACGTTCGTTTGTCATATCATCTATAAATGCTTTATCTACTTTTAATGTATTAAGAGGGAATTGCTTTAAATACGCTAAAGAAGAATAACCCGTACCAAAATCATCCATTGCTAAGTGAATACCTCGTGCACTTAACGAGCGCATAATTGCTATTGCTTCTTTGGGATCGTCCATTACTGTACCTTCGGTTATTTCTAGTTCCAAAAAGTATGAAGGTAATTCGTTTTTTTGTAAAATAACGTCAATACGAGAGGTTAAATCAGGAAGACTGAATTGTTTTGCTGATAAGTTAACGGCAACTCGGCCGCTAAATAATCCACTATCGAGCCATTTTTTTACATCTCTGCAGGCTTTGTTTAATACCACTTCGCCTATTTCTATTATTTGACCTGTTTCTTCAGCAATAGGGATAAATACACCCGGACTTATAATACCTTTTTTGGGGGTAATAAAGCGTACTAATGCTTCCATTCCCGTCAACTTTCCGGTGCGAATATTCATTTTTGGTTGGTAGTACACTTCAAAATGGTCTTCTTTTAGACCAAAACGCATAAGGTTTTCTATTTGTAGACGCTTAACAGCTTGGCGATTCATAGCGTCATTAAAAAACAGGTAGCTATTACCTTCTTTTTAGCATGATACATGGCTATATCAGCATTTTTTAACAATAACTCAGGTGTATTACCATCTTCAGGAAAGAGCACAATACCAACGCTTGAGGTAATTGCTAGTTCATGACCGGCCATCTTAAACGGTGTAGCAATAGCAGCTAAAAATTGCTTTGCCATACGTGTAATTAAATGAATGTCATTAGTGTCTGACATTACTAAAGCAAACTCATCGCCACCTAAGCGATAAAACACATCGTTTTCACGGGTTAGCTTGTTTAAACGCATAGCAAGTTTAGCAAGTAAACTATCGCCTAATTGATGTCCCAGTGAGTCGTTTATTTTTTTAAAGTTGTCTAAATCAAAAACGAGTAATGCATGGTGTGAGTGTTGTTTAACTAATTTGTGTAGATCAGTAAAAAATAAATTTCGATTAGGTAAGCTCGTTGTTCGGTCTCTATTTGATAAGTTATGTAATTGAGACTCTGCTTTTTTGCGCTCAGTTAAATCAGAATAAACAATAACATAGTTAGTTATCTGATTTTGATCATTCTTAATTTCATCAATTGATATTTCAATGGGAAGCAGTACACGTTTACTGTTACGCAGTTTTACCTCTTGCTGAATATGTTCGGTTTGTCGTACCACTTCGATTATGTTGTTTACATAAACGTTATCGTAGCCAGGAAGGCTGAAATCTTTTTTAAGGTATTGCTCACGTACACCCCCAAACAATGTTAAAAAACTAGGGTTTATATCAACTAGCTTAAAGTTTTTATCGTATATAGCTAGCGCATCAGTAAGTGATTCAACACATTTAGCGAATAAGTTTAAGCGTTCTTCAGTTGATTTTAACTGCGAGATGTCGCGTACTGTACCCGTCATTCGAAGTGGTAATAAGTTGGCATCTTTCTCAATTATTTTTCCACGGTCGAGTACCCAGTGCCAGCGACCAAATGTATCTTTAATTCGATAAGTCGCTTCAAAAAATACAGTTTGTTCGGCAAAGTGTTTTTTAAGCGAATGTTCGACATTTACTACATCATGCGGATGAATAAGGCTTTTATTAGGTGGGAAGCCGATTAAAGTAGTTGAATTCATCATATATTTATCATTAATACGAATGACTTCACCTGTTTTTATATTCCAATCCCAGAGAGTATCGCCGCTGCCTTCAACGGTGCTTTTTAAACGTTTTTCAGATAATCGCAGTTGGCGGCGTGAACGTCTTAATTTATAAATTACAAATAGCAGGTAGGGTAAAGCAAGCGCTATTACAGCGCTCGCTAAAATAAGGATAGTATCTGAATTGTAATTAAATGATAGCTCAAAAGCGTAAAGGCTAAATGAGCAGGCAATTAAGACAAGTGACAAGATTAGTTTTATTATTGTTATTTTTATCATTTTTTTTACTTCCAATATACAAATGATAATCTAAAACAAGCAAAACCAAGAGTCAAAGAGAATGCGAATAAACTGGCATATTTTGAGATTTATTCGCTTTAACTGAGCTTAATAGCTCATATCTTGGCCTGTCTTCATTAAAAAGTTCGAGTGCATATGTTTTTAGTTCTTTTAAAGTGAGTGCGTTTAATGCATTAAGTAGTCTTTGCTGCATATTAAATTCATGATCTCGGTTGCCAATAGCAAGCCATAACCGTTGGGAACGTAAACGCAGGTTTTTATCTTTTTCGGCAATATGAGTATTTAAACCATGCTTTTGTTGTTGCCAGTTTTCTTCATCTAATTCATCTATGTTATTTAAGTATTGATTAACAAAGCAGTTATGGCGATGTATTAAAGTTTTGGCATCAAATTTAGGTGATTGAATATAAAAAGCGATACCGGCACGTGTGTTAAATGGTGCATAACCAGCACCCACCAAATAACCCAGCTGTTGCGTTGTGCGTAATTCATTAAAGTAGTCTTGGTTCATTAAATGATTAAGTGCCATCATTTTTACTTTTTCGATTACGCTATCGGTTTGTGCTTGATAATAAATAACCATAGCATGATCATTGCTAGGTAACTCTAGCTCATACCGCGTTACCTTTTTAATTTCAAATAGCGGACGTCTTAAATCGTCTATTGTTGTTGCATGCTTCAAATGTGCAGCTACTTTTTTCTGAAATTTAACTGCATCACTTTCTTGCCAGTTACCATGCAAAAATGACTCAACGTGAAGCGCTTTAAAAAAGTCCTGTCTGAATTCATTAAATTGCTGAAAGCATGTGTTCTTTAATGCTGATGCGAGTTCATCTGGTTGTGGATTCCAAGGCATTACCTTTGCACCTAAAATACTAAATAACTCACTGACAGGTTTGTTTTGGTTGCTATTACGCCAATGTCTTACGAGTTGTTTTTTATACTCAGCAAAGCGTTTAGAACAGATATCAACATTAAATAATGCATCAAGAAGTTCATCAACTAATTCTAACTGGCTAGATGAAAGCCCTGCTGTATGAAGTGTTAAACCACCTTGGTGTGACGTTAAATGATAACTCAAACCTGCTAGTTCTGCAGGGTAAAATTGCTCGCCCACGCTATCCATAAATAAATCTGTAAATAAACGAGTTAAAGCCATGTGTTTTACATCTTTTACTGCAAAGTCTGAATCCATGGCTAAATAAAAATGACCTTTTGCCACTCTAAAGGTATTGTCTTGTTTAAACCAAAAATCAAAGCCTGGTTCTTTTACTAAAAGCCTTGGCTGTGTTTGTGGTTTGACTATATCAAATAGCACCACATCTTTAGTTAAATAGGGATTTGCAGTTGGTAATAACATATCCTTTAGAGGTTTGTTTATATCGCTTAGGGCATCAAGCCAGCTGGGTGATACTTTCTCAACTTTATAAGGTGTGTTGTACCATGCGGTTTTGTGTTCAGGCTCTACGTCAGGGTGTATCAATACAACCCGCATATTGTTTGGCGTTAACCACTGCATAGCCATATCATGAGTCGCTTTTTTAAAGCCCTCCATTAAATAGTCACCTTGCAAATAGTTACATTCGTCATAGTGTTGCATGTTTATACTTAAGTTACTGACCCAATCAATTAAGCGAGACTTTTCCTGGTTATCAAAAGCAATTTGTAATAGATTTTTTTTATCTTGATAAAGACGAGGTAACTTATCTGTATTTGCATTAATTAAACAGATGTATTCAAAAACCATTTCTATAATGTCTTCAAAGTACTCAATACCTTCATCGGTGAGTGCCATACTTATATTAAAATCTTTAAAATTACTGCCATTAATACCGCCGCCTGCGGAGAGTGCATTTATCCAGCCTTGGTCTTTTAAAATAGAATAAAGGGAACCCGCGCCTTCATAGCCTAGTAAATGGGCAATAAAGCTGACCGTTTTGTGGCGATAAAAATCATCAATATTAGGCATAGCAAAGCTAACGATGAGCTTTTGCATGTGTTTGTGCGGTTCAATATGCAGTATTTTTCCAATGTCTTGTTTGCGATACAGTGGCTCACTAATTTCTGGCTTTTTAAGATTTTTATTGCCTTTGATCTCGCTAAAGTACTTATTAGCCCAAATTTGCAGTGTATCAAGATCTTCATTGGCGCAAACAACCAAAGTCATCCTCTGAGCTTGATAATGGTTATTAAAAAAATCACGTAGCTCATCACTAATACAGCGCTCTCTATCTGCAAGTGTTTGTAAGTTACCCACTGAAAATTTAGCAAAAGGATGAGCAGGATTAACGGTTTCTTTATGGGCTTGATAAATACGGCGACCGTCATCTTTAATTTTTAATTTAAATTCGGCTTCAATCGCGTTTCGTTCTTTTTCTGTTTCAGCAGGGTTTAAAAGCGGTGCTATAAAAAAACGGCTAAATTGCGTTAGGGCTTCTTCAAACTCTTGATTATTTATGTCAAAAAAATAGCAAGTATGTTCTGTACCAGTCCATGCATTCGTATTGCCGCCAGCCTGTGATACAAAATTATTAAAGCTGCCAGAGCCTGGAAATTGGTCAGTGCCTAAAAAAAGCATGTGTTCTAAAAAGTGTGCTAAACCTTGTCTATCAAGAGGATCATCAAAATGACCCGCATTTACAGCCATAGATGCAGCCGCTTTTGTTGAATCTTTATCTTGCACAAGTAGTACTTTTAGACCATTGTCCAGTGTGAGGGTCCGATATGCTCTGTTATCATTGCGACTGATATTCAAATGATGCTCCTGAAACTAAACGTTTGCTTGTTAACAACAGATGATAACTTCAGGGCCGTGAGGTACAGCTAAAAAATTTACCTGAATATCATAAAAGAACTATTTTAGAAAAAAATAGATTTATGCTGTCAATATAGCGGACAAATGGGCAGACTGGCTACTGTTTTATATTCTTTAATCGGTTGATTTTTTATGAAAACAATCCTAATAATGCGCCACGGTGAAGCAACACCTATGCAGGCTGACGATGCTGCTAGAAACCTAACTAGGGTAGGGGGTGCAGAAGCAGAAAAAATGGGCATATGGCTTAGCAAAAATCATTTCCCCGATGCTTTGTTGGTTAGTCCTTACACTCGTGCACAGCAAACCGCACAAGGTGTAGCAAAAAATAATAATTTTAAATTTAGTGAAACCACCCACGATATCGTGCCTGAGGGCAAACCACAAATTGCTGTCGACTACTTAGAGGCCTTAATTGCCACACATCCTGAATGTAATTCTTGGCTTATCGTGGCGCACATGCCTATTGTTAGTTATTTGGTTGATCAATTAAGCCCGGGAAATATGCCGATTTTTAACACCGGTGCAGTTGCAGTAATTAACTATGATGAGCAAACTCAGCGTAGTCAATATATGAGTATAAACGCTCCTGAAAATGTATAACCTTAAATAAATATATAGAGAAAAAAGTATGGCGATCGAACGGCTTCAAACAGGTGCGCGTATGAGCCGCATTGTAAAACATAACGGTACAGTTTATCTATGCGGACAAGTATGTGCTGACGCTGAAAAAAATATTAAAGAGCAAACCCAAACTATGCTCGATAAGGTTGAAGTATTGCTTGATGAAGCAGGCAGCTCAAAAGAGCATATGCTAAGTGCCACTATATATATTAAATGTATGGATTATTTTGCTGATATGAACGCAGTATGGGATGCATGGGTACCCGAGGGGCATGCACCAGCGCGTGCTTGCGTAGAAGCTAAAATGGCACGCGATGCTCTACTTGTCGAAATCTCAGTCGTCGCTGCTTTAAAAGCGTAGTCGTGGTAACAGTGGCAAGTACTCGTCCTTTCGTTGCACTCATCACTGGCTCAAGCCGAGGTATAGGTGCTGCCACTGCATTATATTTTGCTAAGCAGGGTTATGATGTTTGCATTAATTATAAGTCTGATCTAGCAAGTGCGCAGTTAGTTGCAAGTGAGGTGGAAAGTTTTGGTGTTAGAGCTCAAATTGTAAAAGCAGATGTGTCACAAGAGGCTGATGTTTTAGCTTTATTTACCCACATAGATAAGGAATTTGGACAGCTTAATGTATTGGTAAATAATGCCGGTATTTTAAAACCACAAATGCCTTTGTTAGATATGAGTGCTGAGCGCATAAATGCGGTTTTGACCACAAATATTACCAGTGCTTTTTTATGTAGCCGTGAGGCAGTAAAGCGCATGGTAAATGGTGGCAGTATTGTTAATGTTTCATCCGGGGCGGCTAAAACAGGTTCTCCCAACGAATACATAGACTATGCTGCATCTAAAGGAGCTATGGACACATTTACTATTGGCTTAGCAAAGGAAGTGGCAAGTAAAGGTATTCGTGTTAACTCTGTTCGACCTGCGCTTATTTACACTGATATGCATGGCGATGGCGGTGAAAAAAATCGAGTCGATCGTCTTAAAAACAAACTTCCTCTTGGCAGAGGCGGAACACCCGAAGAAGTTGCTGCAGCCATTTACTTTTTAGCTTCAGAGCAGGCTTCTTTTACAACGGCTAGTTTTATTGATGTAGCCGGGGGTTTGTAAGCTAAAGTAATACAGCTAGCCAAAACGTAAAACTAATGACACTTAAGATAGTAGACAACACCACAGCACCCGCTAATGTTGCTTCATGTTGCTTTATTTGACTCGCAATAAGGTAGGCATTTACACCAACAGGAGACGCACTTAAAAGTACCAATACGTTAAGTATTTGCGTGTCTAGTTTAAAGACATAAGTACCTACCAATAGCACTAATGCCGGTAATAAAGTTATTTTTAAAAAAGAGGCAATTAAGGCTGGTTGCCAATTTGCAGCTATTTTATAAAACGCTAAATTTGCACCAAGAACAAACAGCGCACAGGCAATTGCGGGTTTAGCTAATAGCTCTAAACTATTTGCTAAGTCAGTGAGCAGCGTTACTCCTGATATGTTTAGTATAAGCCCACAGCCAATGCTCAGTACTATGGGGTTTAATACCATGCTTTTTCCAAAATGCGACCACGAAAACTTATCGATACTGCCTTTAGCGCCGATTAAAAATGTAAGTGCAAATAACAATGTGCTATGAAATGTAATGATCATAAACGCAATTGCAATCATTTCTTTTCCTAATGACGCAATAACGATAGGAATACCCACAAGCACCATGTTGGAATAGCTAGAAGCAAGACCGAATACACTGTGTTGCTGGTAATTTTTTAAATGTTTTTTATTTAAATAAAAGCGGTCAATTAAAATACCAATACCAAACACAGTCAGTACAGGTATGTAAAAGCTTAAAAATGCAAATAGGCTAATGCTTTGCTGCAAGTTAATTTGCGACATATTTAACAATAAAAAAGCAGGTAAACTAATATAAAAAGTAAACTTACTCAGGCCTGCAATGTGTTGTTGTTCAAAAAATTTCAACCTGCAGCAGCTATAACCAAGCGCAACAATAAAAATGAGTGGAAAAATAATTAGAAAAAATATGCACGTAGTTACATCCTAGTAATAGGTTAAATTAGCGTCTAAATTCATCGCTTTGTGGTAAGTTGATCAAAATAAGAACAGCGCCTCTACCACCATATTCAAGTGGCGCTTGGTGCATTGCTATTACATCGGGGTGTTGCACTAAATACTGTGGTACTTTGTGTTTTAGTATGCCGCCCCCAATACCATGTACTACACACGCACAATAATAATGCTGCTTTTTACATTCATGAATTAGCCCTGCGAGTTCATCTTTAGCTAGTTCTTTATTTAAACCATGTAGATCAAGCGTTAAATCGGGGGCGAAGTCACCACGACGAAGCTGTTTGGCTAAAAAACTATCTTGCCCTGGTTTTACATATTTAATCGTTCCGTGGGTGTCTATATCGGGAATATAAACGTCTGAGAAAAAAAATTCAGACTGTGCCTGCTTTTTTTGCTGGGCAAATTGCTTAGCTTGTGACACCTTAGGTTTTGTATCAAAACGATGAGTATCTTGTTTAAATACTTTAGCGCCTGTGATCGTTTGACGAAATAAGCTTATATCGTCATTGGTTAGGGACGAATGTGGTGAATTGTTTTTTTTCATAACTTTATACCTAAACAAAAAAACGTAAAAACGCAGCGCAAAAGGCGGTACAATACTTAAATGAGGGGCAATTGTAATTTGCCCAGCGCAGATAGGCAATGCAATCGTCTCAAAGACTCAAAACAGTCAGTAAGCTACTACAGGTAAAAATATATGAACGATTTACAAATAGAAGAAGCAACACTCGAAGAAGCCGTTGCAGAACTGTCAACTTTACATGACTGGTTACGTTGGACTACAAGCCAATTTGCAAGTAGTGGTATATTTTTTGGACATGGTACTGATAACGCATGGGATGAAGCGGTAAGTTTGCTCCTTCCTGCGCTTAGTTTACCTGTTGATGCACCAAAAGAATTAATGCATGCGCGTTTAACAAGCACAGAAAAAAACCTGCTATCAGGTCTTATTGCCGAACGTATTAACGACTGCACGCCAGTACCTTATTTAACAAACATAGCCTGGTTTGCTGGTATGCCGTTTTATGTGGATGAGCGCGTACTTATCCCTCGCTCCCCGTTTGCTGAGCTTATAACTAACCGTTTTACACCGTGGTTAGAGGAGCCTGAATCAGTTAACCGTATTTTAGATTTATGTACAGGCTCAGGTTGCATTGCAATAGCGCTTGCACAAGCATTCGAGCAAGCACAAGTTGATGCGGTAGATATATCGTATGAAGCACTTGAAGTAGCAGATATAAACATTAGCGATTACATGCTAAGCGAACGAGTACTGCCTATTCAATCAGATGTATTTAGTGGTGTACCTGGCCAAAAGTACGACCTTATAGTGGCAAACCCTCCTTATGTTGATGCAGAGGATATGGCTGATTTACCTCGCGAGTTTCACCATGAGCCAGAACTTGGGCTTGCATCAGGTCATGACGGCTTAGATGTAACACGTACCATTTTAAGTGAAGCAAGTGAGCATTTAACCGATAACGGTTTGTTATTTGTAGAGGTGGGGAATTCTATGGTACACATGGATGCACTTTACCCAGGCGCGCCATTTGAGTGGGTTGAATTTGAGCAAGGCGGCTTAGGTGTATTTGTAATTAGTAAAAAGCAGTTAGATGAGTATTTTACAAAATAAGTAAAAATAATGAATAGCCAAGCCAAGTGCTTGGCTATTGGTAGTCATTAGGAATGAGGAAAGTTAATGGCAGGTAATAGCATAGGGCAGTTATTTAAAGTGTCCACCTTTGGCGAGAGCCACGGCGTTGCATTAGGCGGCGTTGTTGATGGAACTCCCGCAGGTCTTGAAATAACAGAGGCCGACTTACAAATTGATTTAGATCGTCGTAAACCAGGGCAAAGCCGTTATACAACGCAGCGTCGAGAAGGCGATCAAATAAAAATATTAGCAGGCGTTTTTGAAGGTAAAACAACCGGTACTAGCATTGGTTTGTTGATTGAAAACACCGATCAGCGTTCACAAGACTACGGCAAAATTAAAGATGTATTTCGTCCAGGTCATGGTGATTACACGTATTGGCATAAATACGGTCTACGCGATTATCGCGGTGGAGGACGTTCATCTGCACGCGAAACCGCAATTCGTGTGGCGGCGGGCGCTATCGCTAAAAAATACTTAAAGCAATTTCATGGTATTGAAGTTAAAGCATGCTTAAGTCAACTTGGTCCTATTAAGGCGGAAACATTTGACTGGGATGAAGTTGAAAATAACTTATTCTTTTTCCCTGATGCAAGCAAGCTAGAAGCGCTTGACGAATATATGCGAGACCTTAAAAAGCAAGGTGATTCAGTGGGCGCTAAAGTAAAAGTAGTGGCAAGTAATGTACCTGTAGGATTGGGTGAGCCAGTATTTGACAGACTTGACGCTGAGCTTGCACACTCATTAATGAGTATTAATGCTGTAAAAGGTGTTGAAATTGGCGATGGATTTGATGTGGTTGAGCAAAAAGGCTCAGAACATCGCGATGAACTAACTCCTGAAGGATTTACATCAAACCATGCGGGTGGCGTACTTGCAGGTATTTCGACAGGGCAAGATATTATTGCTTCTATCGCGCTAAAGCCAACGTCGAGCATTACTATTCCAGGTAACAGTATTAATACAAGCAACGAAGCGGTAGAGATGATCACAAAAGGTCGTCATGATCCATGTGTAGGTATTCGTGCAATCCCGATTGCAGAGGCGATGATGGCTATTACATTAATGGATCATTTACTTCGTCAGCGCGGTCAAAATCCACATGTAAACCATGAACACGGCCCAATAAAAGGCTCTATTTAAATACTTATAGATACGTTAATCCACAGTGCGTTTAACTCATTTTGTATTTATGATAAACCTCGTATTTTCATGCGGGGTTTTTTTATTTCTCAAAGGCTGCGGTTACAATTTCTATGCCTAAACAAATAACGCACACTAAAATGGATTGGCTGAAGAAGTTAGTTATTCACGGTTATTTCTAATCTATATTGTAAAGTGAGAGCCTTCTTTAAATATAATGAAATTACTCTTTTGTGATATTTTTAGGTAAAAGGT
Source organism: Pseudoalteromonas sp. BSi20652 (assembly GCF_000239855.1). Taxonomy (GTDB): domain Bacteria; phylum Pseudomonadota; class Gammaproteobacteria; order Enterobacterales; family Alteromonadaceae; genus Pseudoalteromonas. The sequence continues at coordinate 16,351 of NZ_BADT01000100.1, forward strand.
CTAGCGCTTTTTCAATAGTTTAAGGAGCTTCAGACTCTGTTTTTATAATTAATTTAATAGAGTAAGGGAAAATTGTTGAACTTTAATTAGGTTATCCCCATATACTTGAGTAATGTTTAAAATAAATGAAGTGCGAAGAGAAACTATAATGACGCTTGAGAGAACCGACCGAGTTGAAATCCCAGTCCTAGCACTGCGCGATGTAGTGGTATACCCGCACATGGTGATCCCGCTTTTTGTAGGCCGTGAAAAATCAATAAAATGCCTAGAAGCGGCAATGGACAAAGACAAACAAATTTTCTTGGTTGCACAAAAAGATGCAACTGTAGATGAACCAGAACAAGATGATATTTATCGTATTGGCACTATTGCTACGGTACTTCAGTTATTAAAATTACCAGACGGTACAGTAAAGGTATTAGTTGAGGGTACGCAACGTGCTCAAATTGAAGAGTTTGTAGATAATGATGACTTCTTTGTAGCTAATGCTCAGTTTATTGAATCTGATTTAATTGATGAGCAAGAGCAAGATGTATTCATCCGTAGCGCTATTAGTCAGTTTGAAGGTTATGTAAAACTAAATAAAAAAATCCCACCTGAAGTATTAACGTCAGTGTCTGGAATTGATGAGCCTGCGCGCCTTGCCGATACAATGGCTGCGCACATGCCATTAAAAGTACCTGAAAAACAAAAAGTGTTAGAAATTTCAAGTGTTACAGAGCGTCTTGAATATTTAATGGCATTGATGGAAGGCGAAATAGATCTATTGCAAGTTGAGAAAAAAATCCGTACGCGCGTTAAAAAGCAGATGGAAAAGTCTCAGCGCGAGTATTACCTCAACGAGCAAATGAAAGCCATTCAAAAAGAACTCGGTGAGCTTGATGATGTACCTGATGAATTTGAAGCACTTAAAAAGCGCATTGAAGAATCGGGCATGCCAACAGAAGCACAAGAAAAAGCAACCACAGAGCTTAATAAGCTTAAAATGATGTCGCCAATGTCAGCTGAAGCGACTGTAGTGCGTTCATACATAGATACGTTAATTAATGTGCCTTGGAAAAAACGCTCTAAAGTGAAAAAAGACTTAGCGGGCGCGCAAAAAATTCTAGATAGTGACCACCATGGTTTAGATAAAGTAAAAGAGCGTATTTTAGAGTACCTTGCGGTACAACAGCGAACTAATAAGCTCAAAGGCCCAATTTTATGTTTAGTGGGGCCACCAGGTGTTGGTAAAACATCACTTGGACAATCTATTGCGCGTTCAACTGGTCGCAAATATGTGCGTATGGCACTGGGCGGCGTACGTGATGAAGCTGAAATCCGTGGCCACCGTCGTACATATATCGGTTCAATGCCAGGTAAGTTAATTCAAAATATGACTAAAGTGGGCGTTAAAAATCCACTGTTTTTGTTAGATGAAATCGACAAAATGTCATCTGATATGCGTGGCGACCCAGCGTCAGCATTATTAGAAGTACTCGACCCTGAGCAAAACAGTCATTTTGCTGATCATTACTTAGAAGTTGATTACGATTTATCTGATGTAATGTTTGTTGCGACATCAAATAGTTTTAATATTCCAGGCCCATTATTGGATCGTATGGAAGTAATTCGCCTATCGGGTTATACCGAAGACGAAAAGTTAAATATTGCAAAAGAGCACTTAATAACCAAGCAAGTAAAGCGTAATGGCTTAAAAGAACATGAGATTGAAATTGATGATAGTGCGATCATCGGTATTATTCGTTACTACACACGTGAGGCGGGCGTGCGTAATCTTGAGCGCGAAATTTCAAAACTATGCCGTAAAGCAGTTAAAAATATCTTAATTGAAAAAGACACTAAAACAGTGACTATCAATCAAGATAATCTTGAGGACTTCTTGGGTGTTCAACGCTTTGATTACGGTAAAGCTGAAGATGGCGACCGTATTGGTCAAGTTACAGGCCTTGCATGGACAGAAGTGGGTGGGGATTTACTAACAATTGAGTGCGCAGCAGTACCAGGTAAAGGTAAACTTACTTATACAGGTTCATTGGGCGATGTAATGCAAGAGTCGATTCAAGCGGCAATGACCGTTGTCCGTAATCGAGCTGAAGCATTTCGGATTAATAGTGACTTTTATGAAAAACGTGATATTCACGTACACGTACCAGAGGGCGCAACACCAAAAGATGGTCCAAGTGCAGGTGCTGCAATGGTAACGGGTCTTGTATCTAGCTTAACGGGTAATCCTGTTCGTGCTGATGTTGCAATGACTGGTGAAATTACGCTACGTGGCGAAGTGCTTCCTATCGGTGGCTTAAAAGAGAAATTATTAGCAGCGCATCGCGGTGGAATTAAAACGGTAATCATTCCAAAAATTAACGAACGTGACTTAAAAGAGATACCTGATAACGTGCTGGCAGGTCTTGATATTCACCCAGTTACATGGATTGACGAGGTGTTAAAACTCGCTTTGGTGCATCCTGTTGATACTTTTTCAGTCGAAACACCAAAAAAGCAGTAAAAAACTTAAAAAAAGTGCTTTTTAGGGCTTTTCAAATCTAAACGGTATGATAAGTTAAGCACTGGTTTTCAAGCCTAGCCCGCACAGGGCCTAGGCTTAAGAAAAATATAATTATGTGAGCATAATAAGTTTGCTCTAAAATTTCAAAAAAAGTGATGTTAGTTTAAAAAACCATCGCTCTTGATAATAACAATGAAAGAGGATGATATTGTGAATAAATCTCAATTAATCGATCAAATCGCAGCTGATGCTGACATTTCTAAAGCGGCTGCAGGTCGTGCACTAGATTCATTCATCGAATCTGTAACTGGCGCGTTAAAAGAAGGCGACTCAGTTGCACTTGTTGGTTTTGGTACTTTTTCGGTACGTGAGCGTGCTGCACGTTCAGGCCGTAACCCGCAAACTGGTGAAACTATTCAAATTGCTGCTGCCACTATCCCAGCTTTTAAAGCCGGTAAAGCGCTTAAAGATGCAGTAAACTAATCACTGTTTTAAACACATTAGTTATGGCGAGTGTAAAGTTACTTATTCACCACAACAGATGAATTAAGTAACTTTACCGCCAGTTACTTCAAGTGAAAAAGCGTATCTGGTAAGATACGCTTTTTTTACATGTGACAAGGTAAAATACCTTGATCAAAAAGAGATAAACAAATGCTTGAGAAAATCAGAGAAGGTTCGCAAGGACCTGTAGCCAAAATAATTTTAGGCGCGGTGATTTTATCTTTTGCCTTAGCTGGGATCGGTAGTTACCTAGGTCAAACCACAGAACAACCCGTTGCTGAAGTAAATGGAATTAAAATTAGTCAAACCGATTTCAACCGTGCTTATCAAAACGAACGTAGTCGTTTAGAGCAACAGTTTGGTGAATACTTTACACAAATTGCGGCTGATCCAAATTACATGGCACAAATTCGTCAAGGTGTAGTTGACCGCTTAGTACAACAAGAATTGCAATCACAGCTAGCGGCTGATTTAGGCCTTCGCGTAAGCGACGAAAGTGTACGTAAAACAATTTTAGAGCTACCGTACTTTCAAATTGGTGAAAAGTTTAATAACGATCGTTACTTGCAAGTAATTCGTCAAATGAACTTTCAACCAGATGCTTTTCGTGAATACTTACGTAAAGATATGACACGTAGTCAGGTTGTATCAGCTGTTGCAGGTACAGACTTTGCCCTAGAGAGCGAGCTCAAAAGCGCAATTGCTCTACAGCAGCAAACTCGTAGTATTGATTACCTAGTTGTAAACAAAGAAGCACTTGCAATAAACGTTGAAGTGTCAGAGCGAGAAGTATCTGATTACTACGAGTTAAACGCATCACAATTTTTATCTCCAGAGCTTATCTCAGTAAGTTATATAGAGCTTAAAGCACAAGATATAAATGTTGAATCGGTAACCGAGGATGACGTTAAAGCGTATTACGATCAAAACAAAGCACAATACGTTGAGCCAGAAAAACGTCGCGTATCACATATCTTAATTGATAACAGTGAAGACGATGATGCAGCAAAAGAGAAAGCTAATGCACTTCATGTACAACTAGAGCAAGGTGCAGACTTTGCTGAGTTAGCACAATCATCATCTGACGATATCGTTAGTGGCGAAATGGGCGGCGATCTTGAATGGATTGAACGTGACGTAATGGACCCTGCATTTGAAGACGCGACTTTCGCACTTCAAAACAAAGGTGATATTTCTGAGGTTGTTGCTTCTGAGTTTGGTTATCACATAATTAAACTTACAGACATTCAACCACAACAAGTTAAAGCGTATGACGATGTTAAAGCTGACTTACGTGCTGAATTAGAACAAGCTGAAAAAGTAGATGCATTTTACGAAAAGCAAACTGAAATGGGTGCACTTGCATTTGAAATTTCAGACCGCTTAGATGATGCTGCAGAAGTTGCTGAAGTGGAAGTTAAATCTACACCTCTTTTAGCACTCAATGCTCTACCAGAGCCGTTAAACAGCCCTGCAGTTGTAACAGCACTAACATCAGTTGATTTACTTGAAGATAAAGTAAACTCTGAAGTTATTGAGCTTGGTGAGGAGCATGCAATTATTGTTCGTATTAACGAGCATAAACCTGCAGCGACTAAACCACTAGATGAAGTAAGCGAGCAAATTAAAGCGCGTTTAGTTAATGAAAAATCATCTGAGCTTGCTAAAGAAAAAGCGCGTAGCTTATTTGCAGAAGTACAAGCAGGTAAGAGCTTAAACGATGTAGCAAACGAGCAAAGCTTAACGGTTCGCCAAGAAGCGCAGTTAACACGTCAAAGTTACACTGTGTCACCTGCTATAGTGACTCAAGCATTTAAGATGGCTCACCCAGCAGGCTCTGCAGTATTTGAGCTCGTTAATTTAAATAATGGTGATGCAGCAATTGTAGCGCTTAAGTCGGTAACAGATGCACAAGTTGCAGCTAACATTGATCCTCAAGCAAAACAAAGCATTACTATGGCGCAAGCTAATAAAAACTACATGGTATTTATTGAAGCGCTTAAGGCAAATGCTGAGCTTAACTTACCAACGACTGCACAACCAGTTGAGTAATTAATTTTAGCTCATAAAGAAAGGCGCTTTTAAAGCGCCTTTTTTATTGTCTTGAATAAAGTAGGTATAATACCAATTCGCTTAATTAAGCATTATTGCGGATTGGTATTAATTACCTCTGGCAATAAACTCAATCCGATTGCCGCTAGGCTCTCTTATCATCATATGCTGGGTTGGGCCCCTACCTAAATTTTCGGGTGCAAACTCTATAATAATATTATTTTGCATTTTTAAGTGTTCATGTAGCTCGCTTAACCTTTTGATACTTTCAACACTGAGTGCTAAATGGTGTAAGCCCACATTTTCTGCTCGATTAAACTCTACACGTTTTGCATCGTTTTTCACGCGCCATAATGTAATGGTTATTTTATTGTTTGATAAAAAATAAGCAGGATAGTCTGGGTCATTTCCTAGCGTTTTAAAGCCAAGTACATCAGTAAAAAATGCTTTGGATGCATCTAAGTTTGATACGGTTAACCCTAAATGATCAACGCCACCAACCCAATTTTTAATCTTTTTTGGTGTATCAGCAACAGCTGAAGCTGACAGAAGGAGTAAGGGGGAAAGGCTAAGTAATAACTTTTGTTTAAGCATGAGATCTCTTGTTAATTAAATACACTTAACAAGAAGACCCATCTAAATACGGTTAACTTACAAAAAAGTTAGGTATTTATAATCTGCCTTAGCAGCTCAATAATCGCTGCGTTACTTTTGATTGGGGATTTTGAAAAACCTCTTCAGTAGGGCCGTATTCAACTACTTCGCCCTTATCAAGCACAACAACGTGATCGCTAATATGGCGTACTAAGCTTAAATGATGGGTGATCATTACATAGGTTAATCCTGTATCTCGTTGCAGTTTAAGTAACAAGTTTACTATTTGGGCGCGTATAGAAGGGTCTAAAGACGAAAGAGCTTCATCAAGAACAATCACCTTAGGATCTAAAATTAATGCGCGAGCAAACGCTACACGCTGTAATTGCCCTACACTAAACATATGTGGGTAGTAGTGTCGGTGATCCACTAGTAAACCAACTTTTGATAGCGTAGCCGCTATTTTTTCTTCACGCTCTGTATTATCAAAACCAGTATTGTACTGCAGGCAATCATCAAGCATTTCGCCAATAGTTAATCCTGGATTTAATGATGCGCCTGAATCTTGAAAAATCATACGGATGTGGCGACATTGATTATCGCGTACACCCTTGTCTTCAATAATGTTATTTTCAAGTAAAATTTGCCCGCTATCAGCACTATCAGCACCAGAAAGTAACTTAGCTAAGGTACTTTTTCCTGAACCGGTTTCGCCAATAATTGCAATGCTTTCGCCTTTACCCACACAAAATGAAATGTTTTTAAGTACTTCAAACTTTTTACGTGAAAAAAGCCCAGCTCGTACATTGAATGTTTTCGATAACGCTTGTACTTTTAATAACGGTTGCATTATTTCATGTCCTTAATTAGCGGGAAATGGCATGCGTAACTATGTCCGTGGTGCTTAGTAAGGGGAGGTGTGATTACACATGCTTTTTGTGCTTGTGGACAACGTGGTCCTAAACGGCAGCCAATAGGCAAGTGTTGTAGGGTTGGAATAGTGCCTTTGAGAGCATAAAAAGGCTCTTTATGGGCTAAACCTTGTTCGTAGTCGGGCAAACTTTTTAATAAAGCTTGTGTATAGGGATGGCGAGGTTGTTTAAATATTTGCTCGGTCGGACCTGCTTCAACCATTTGTCCACAATATAAAACGTGAATACCATGTGACCAATGCGCAATTTCTTCAAGTTCGTGAGAAATCATCAAGATGGACATGTTTTTAAGTTGGTTTAAGCTTTTTAATAACCTAAACACTTGTGCACGCGTTGTGCTTTCAAGCGCTGTAGTTGGCTCATCAGCAATTAATAGCTTGGGGGTTCTGGCAATCGCCATTGCTATCATGACTTTTTGACATACGCCTTCTGAGAGTTCGTGTGGATAGCTACTTAGTACCGCTTCGTGGTTTTTAATACCTACTTTATGGATGAGTGCTTTTACTCTGTCTTTTCGCTCGCGGTTGCGCTTTAAAAAGAAACCCTTAGTAGCAACCTCTGGTAATGTTTCGGCAATTTGGTCAAATATTTTAGCGGTCGGGTCAAGGCAGCGGCTTGGGTCTTGATAGATCATCGCTATATCCTGGCTTACAATTTTACGACGTTGATCAGGAGTTAAACGCATCAAGTCTACACCGCGCCAATGAATACGGTCGGCTGTTATATCCCAGCGTTCGTTTAGTACGCCAATAATGGCTTTAGCAATTAGGCTTTTGCCAGAGCCAGATTCACCTACAAGTGCATGTACCTCACCTTCTTTTAAGCTAAAGCTGACTCTATCTACCGCTCTTATAACGGTTTCTGAAGTGCGAAGTTCAATTGTTAGGTTTCGAACATCAAGTAATTGCATTCAATCAGCCTTACGTGCTTTTAGCACTTGTCGCAGACCATCACCTACTAAATTTGTAGATAATACGGCTAAAAATAGTAGAACGCCGGGCAGGGCAACCGTCCAAGGCGCTAAATAAATTAGGCCTAAATTTTCGGCTAATATTGCACCCCACTCGGTGGTTGGTGGCTGAGCGCCTAGTTTTAAAAACCCCAGTGCAGAAATATCCAATATGGCAGTCGAAAGCGCCATGGTGAATATAACCACAATATGCTCATAAATATTAGGGAAAATACCGCGCGATATAATATGCCAATTAGATGCGCCATCGAGCCTGAAGGCGGTAATGTAATCTTTATTTAATTCATCAACAATAAGGTTTCTTATTGAGTGAATAAACTGTGGTAAAAGCGCTAAAATAATAGCCCACACGGTATTCATTAAACCAGGACCCAGTATAGCGATTATTATTATTGCCAATAATAACGAAGGAATAGAGAGCGTTATATCAAGTAAATGATTTAAAAAGCTTGATCGTAAACCACGGCTAATACCTGCAAAAGTACCCACTAATACACCAATAATAGTGGTGAGAAGCGCGGCCACAACAGATAAACCAAACGTATATGTAGCACCATTCATTAAACGCGAAAGTACATCGCGGCCTAAATCATCGGTGCCTAAAATAAAGCGGACATCGCCCATTTCACGCCAAGATGGTGGGATAAGCAATGCATCACTATGCTGTTGGTTAACACCATAAGGAGCTAAAAGTGGCGCTGTTGCGGCTAATAACGCAAATGCTAAAAATATCCATAAACCAACCAATGCTGGATGATTATTTTTAAATTTTCGCCAAAATCGCGCGAGTGGCGATTTATTCGACTCTTCAGAAAATAAATTAAACTTTGCCATGGGCTTGATTCCGCGAGAGTGGGTCGAATAGAGTGTAAATAAGCTCAGCTGTAATAGTGGCTAAAATAACAAACAACGATACCGCCATTAAACCGCCTTGAATAGCGGGGAAGTCGCGTTGATAAATACTGTCAATTAACCAGCGACCAATACCTGGCCACGAAAAAATGACTTCGGTTATCATTGCAAGTGTTATTAGCGTACTAAACTGTAAACCAATTTGCTTAATTACCGGTAGTAATGCATTACGCAGTGCATGGTGCATTATAAGTTGCCTGCGATTAAGCCCTTTTGCTCTTGCCGTTTTAATAAAGTTTTGATCCATTACTTTAAGCATCGACTCGCGAGTAAAACGAACCAATACAGTTGTTGGATACATGGCAAGTACAATAGTAGGTAGCGTTAAATGATGCAGTGCATCTAAAAATGCAATTCCTTTGTAGGGAAAACCCGCTAACGCGATATCAATTAAGATAAAGCCTGTATCGGCGGGAATTTCATAAAGGAGCCCCATCCTTCCTGACATAGGAAACCAGCCAAGCTTTAATGAAAAAACCATTATTAATAACAATGCGAGCCAAAATACAGGCATTGAATAACCCACCATAGTGGTAGAATTTATAAGTTTATCGGGCCAGCGTTTATGATAGCCAGAGCCTAAAATGCCAGTAGGTACACCAATAACAACCGATACAATCAATGCATACACGCTAAGCTCTAAGGTAGCCGGTAGCAAATCCACAATATGGCCAAAAACACTGTTACCAGAGGCAAACGAAAGCCCCCAATCACCCTGAAATATTCGCCCTAAAAAGGCAATGTATTGCATAAAGTAATTGCTGTTATATAAATACTTGTCTTCAAGCTCACTATGCTGTGCAAAGTTACTACTTGGTATGCCGCTTAAATTACTTAGCGGATCACCGGGAAATAAATACGCCAGTGAAAACGTAAATACGCTGAGCATCAGTATCATAAAAAAGAACAAACCAAGGCGGCGTAAAACATAATCTAAGATCATTATTTTTTCCTCGCGTTGGCAAGTGATATAGCGCCAAATGGGCCAAGTGTTATACCTTCAACATCAGCACTGCTTGCTTGAAAACGCAGACCATGGGCAATAGGTAATAATGGTAGCTCGTCGATAATTAGTGTTTGCGCTTCTTCATAATATTTTTTACGTTTATTCAGATCAGTTGTATCGAGTGCTTGAGTTAGCAATAAATCAAATTTAGGGTTACACCAGTTTGCTGGATTTTTACCACTAAAAGTTGCGGTACAACTTAATAGTGGGCTAAAGAAGTTATCAGGATCGGGTGTATCAGCAGCCCAACCAAGCAGTACGCTATCGTGTCTGTGCTCGCCGATACGTTTAATAAACGTATTCCATTCATACTCTACAATGCTTACGTTAACGCCAATTTTGCGTAAATCGCTTTGCATAAGCTCAGCCATTTTACGTGCGTTAGGATTATAAATTCGGCTCACAGGCATCGCCCAAATATTCATATCAAAGCCATTAGGAAAACCAGCGTCAATAAGTAATTTTTTAGCAAGTTCAGGGTCGAACAGTGGCATGTTCTCTTGCGGCTCAAATGCCCATGAAGTGGGTGGTAAGATAGATTGTGCACGTGTGCCGTTACCGAAATAGACCGCTTGCATTATTTTATCTGTATCAATAGCATGCGCCAGTGCTTGGCGTACTCTCAAATCGTCAAAAGGAGCGCGCTCGGTATTAAATGCCCAGTAACCAACATTTAAGTTTGTTTCTTTTTCAATGTTAATATCGTCGCGTTGAGCTAAAATACTGAGCTGTGCACTGCTTGGATGAGCGGTTACATCGCACTCTTTAGTCAACATTTTAGCAATGCGTGCGGTACCATTAGGTGTAATGTCGTAAACTAATTGCTCTAGTGCTACTTCGTGTTTCCAATAAACTGGATTTTTATAAAAGCGCACTAAGTGATCGCGGCGATATTCTTTATAAATATAAGGACCAGTGCCAACAGGGTATTGATCAAACAAGTTTGTTTGTTCGCTTGCCTTTAACTTCATTGCATATTCTTCTGAAAGTACCACGGCAAAGTCGGTAGCCATATTAGCTAAAAAGCTACTTTCAGGATTAAACAACTCAAATCGTACTTGGTAGTCAGACACGCGTACAATTTTACGAATGAGTTGATCAATCCCCACACTTTGAAAATATGGGTAATTAGCATCGCCCACAAAGTGATATGGATTGTATACATCGAATAATCGGCTAAAGGTGAATATAACGTCGTCGGCGTTAAAATCCCGCGATGGGGTAAAATAAGAAGTTGTATGAAACTTTACATCTTTACGCAAGGTAAAGGTAACCGATTTACCATCTTTACTAATTTTCCAATCGGTTGCTAACTCACTTTGAAATTCTGCCGTAACAGGGTCAATGCTAATTAAACGGTCGTATAATTGGTTAGCAATTATATCAATAGTTGAACCGGTGGTCGTGACTTGCGGATTAAACGACACAGGGTTAGCTTCAGCGCAATAAACTAAGCCTTGGTTTTTTTCTTCTATGATTTCTTCTTTGCTATCAAGGCAACCAACTAAAGTGGTGGCAAGCAAAACAAGTAATAATTTATGCACCCGCATAACCTCTGACTATTGTTGATCCAACAAGTTGTATTTTTTAAGATAACCACGTAATTGATGATACGTTAAACCAAGTACTTCTGCAGTTTTCTTTTGATTAAATTGGCTATGTTCGAGCGCTTTATTAATCATGTTTATTTCAAAGTCGTTTGAGCGCTCTTTTAAGCTGCACGGAAATTGAATATCGACGGCGATATTACTGCTTGCTTGAGCAATCGGCGGCGCAACAACAATAGGCTCGGCATTAACAGTTTGAGCCGCTATAGGTGCTTTAATGCGCGCTTTTGGTCTAAATGGGCTATCGAATGGGTCTAAAATAATCTGGTGAACGGGGATATGTTCACTACCGTGGCGATACAAACTGCGTTCAACCACATTTTTAAGTTCACGAATATTACCAGGCCAATCATAACTAAGCAGTGTTTCTGTTGCGCTTCGGGTAAAACCGCTAAACAGTTCCCACTCTAAATCGCGTGCCATATTCATCGCAAACTGCTCAGCAAGAAGCATAATATCGTCTTGGCGTTCGCGCAGTGGCGGCAGGGTAATTACATCAAAGGCAAGGCGATCGAGTAAGTCACTTCTAAATTCACCTTGCTCAGCTAAATAAGGGAGGTCTTCGTTTGTGGCACACACTAAGCGTGTATCTACTTTTACAGTTTGTTTGCCGCCAACACGTTCAAACTCACCGTATTCTATAACGCGCAGCAGTTTTTCTTGTACCATAGCTGAGGTATTAGCTAATTCATCTAAAAACAGTGTGCCGCTGTTAGCGCGTTCAAAACGACCTTCGTGGCGTTTGCTTGCCCCCGTAAAAGCACCGCTTTCGTGGCCAAACAATTCACTTTCGAGTAAGTTTTCGTTAAGTGCTGCACAGTTAAGTTTTACGTAGTTTTGATCCCAACGCTTTGATAAAAAGTGTAAGCGTGCTGCTATTAGCTCTTTACCTGTGCCGCGTTCACCAATAATAAGTACCGGTTTATCTAAATTAGCCAGTTGCGATACCTGATCTAATACAGACAGAAAGCTATCTGATTGGCCGAGTAAATTATCCTGTTGGCGATATTGGCTCATATTTCCTAACTCTTGGTCATTTTTACTAACAGTTAGTGTATTTCATAAGTCGGGATAACTAAAGAAATTTGTATATTTAGTTTAACGTAATGAAAATAAAGTGTATTTTAACTTTTAAAAAGTTGGCAAGCATATTGATACTAGTTATAGCAGACTAACTAAGTTTTAATTACAGAGGTAAATGTTATGGGAATTTTTTCACGTTTTGCAGATATTGTTAATTCTAATATCAACGCCATTTTAGATAAAGCAGAAGACCCAGAAAAAATGGTTCGTCTGATTATTCAAGAAATGGAAGACACGCTTGTTGAAGTACGTTCTACATCAGCTAAAACATTGGCTGAGAAAAAAGAAATTGTACGCCGCTTAGATACGCTTAAAGCACAGGTAAGCGATTGGCAAGATAAAGCCGAACTGGCTTTAAGTAAAGACCGCGACGATTTAGCGCGTTCAGCCCTACTTGAAAAGCAAAAGTCGGCAGATGCCGTTGCTTCAGTCGCTAGTGAACTTGAACATGTAGAGTCTCATATTGAGAAATTACAGCAAGAAGTAACGACACTACAAGAAAAGCTAGCAGATGCGAAATCTCGTCAAAAGGCAATTATACTTCGCCAACGTTCGGCTGAGTCGCGCCTTGAAGTGAAAAAGACACTTGATAGCTCAAAAGTAGAGGACGCACTTAATCGCTTTGAACGTTACGAAACTAAAATTGATGGACTAGAATCTCAAATTGAGTCTTACGATTTAGGTAAAAAGACGTTAGCGGACGAAATTGCTAATCTACAAAAAAATGAAAAGATAGATGATGAGCTAGCCGAACTTAAAAAGAAGCTAGCTGATAAATAACTTATAAAGGGGTACTTAAAGTGCCCCACTGCTTAAAAACATCAAAACGGATTATCAGGAGAGGATTATGTTTGATTCAGATGTAATAATTGTTCCATTTGTTATGTTTATGATTTTTGTTGCCCCGCTGTGGCTAATTTTGCACTACCGTAGCAAAAAACAAGTAAGCCAAGGTTTAAGTGAGCACGAACATCGCCAGTTACTTGAGCTTGCACATAAAGCCGAAAAAATGGCAGACAGGGTTGAAACACTTGAAGCATTGCTTGATCAAGAGTCACCACAATGGAGACGCAAAGTATGAGTGCCAAACGCGAATTATTAAGAGACCCACAACGCGGTAAAATAGCCGGAGTATGTGCGGGATTAAGTGACTACTTTAATATGGAGTTATGGTTAGTTCGCATTATATTTGTTAGTGCGGTACTGCTAACGGGTGGCCCATTATTTGTGGTAGCGTATATTGCAGCCTGGTTCATTTTAGATAAAAAAGAGCCCGCAACAGTGCAAACTAACAGCTCAACTAAACATGACGATCCGCTAGAAGTAAAATTGAAAGTATGGCAAAAAGGCGAGCCACCGCGCCGCGCATTGCAAGATTTAAAAGAGCGTTTAACGCGTGTAGATACTCGCCTTCAAGATATGGAGCGCCATGTAACTTCAAGCGAGTTTACGGTGAGTCGTGAAATTAACAAACTTTAAAGGATTTAATAGCACCTTATTTGCAGCGTGATAAATTACGGCAAATTAGGTGCAAGACACTTTATGAGCCAATCATTCGCAAAAAAGACCTTTAAAAGTATTAAAGGCAAAGCACAAAAAGCCCTTCATCGCGGTTTAGACCAACACGTAAAACTAGCCGTAACAGGCCTAAGTGGTAGCGGTAAAACAGCCTTTATTACCGCGCTTGTTAAACATTTAACAACCCAAGCGGACGATAAAAACTTACCTTTTTTGATGTAATGCGCGAGCATCGCCATGTGGCCACTAAAGTTGTGCCGCAAGAGGCGTTAAAAGTCCCTACGTTTAATTATACGCGCGCGCTAAACTCATTATTACCCAGCGATGGGATGCCTACATGGCCTGCATCTACCGAGCGTATTAATACGCTGCGCTTGGCAATAAAGTATCAAAGTAACGCAGGGCTGCGCGGCCATTTTTCGCCGCAATCAACACTTTATTTAGATATTATTGACTACCCGGGTGAATGGCTCCTTGATTTACCTATGCTTGAGCAAAGCTATGCTCAATGGTGCGAGCAGCAATATCCATTATTAACTCAGCCTTCGCGCGTAAACACGTCAAGTGATTTTTTAATGGCCGTTGAGCAACTTGACTTAAACGCTCCCGTTGATGAAAACGCACTTGCTCATATTGCTCAGCTTTATCAAAGCATGTTAGTAGGGCTTAAAAAAGACACCAAACTTGCCATGTTGCAACCTGGGCGCATGCTTATGCCTGGCGACTTACAAGGCGCACCATTATTATTGTTTTTCCCGGTATCGGGTGAGGTAAACAGTGACGATGTTGTTGCGGGTTCTAATTTAGCGCATTTAATTAAGCGCTTTAACGCCTATATAAAAGAAGTCGTAAAACCATTTTATAATGAGCATTTTAGGCACTTTGATCGCCAAATTGTACTTGTAGATGTACTAAGTGCATTAAACGAAGGGCACGAAACACTCCAAGAGCAAAGCAGTGTAATAAACCAATTACTCGCACACTTTAATTATGGCGAATCAGGCTTTTTTAAACGTTTATTTAAGCCAAACATAGACAAAATATTATTTGCAGCTAATAAGTCAGATCATATAAGTGCTAAGCACCATAAAGATTTAGCACTGCTACTTGATTCGCTCGTGCATGAGCAAAGCAATCATTTAAAGTTTGATGGTGTAAAAATAGAAACCATGGCTATGTCGTCAATTACAGCCACGCAGCCGCGCCAAATTGCCGACAAAGGCCAAACGCTTGACTGCATTTACGGCAAACCATTACACGAGCCTGATTGGCTTACGTATTTACCGCCCCAACCTCCCTCGCGGATGCTTAATAAAAATGAGTGGCCAGCACAGGGATTTGAGTTTTTATCGTTCTCTCCAATGCCGAGCCCCGATAAACAACTAAAACATATTCGATTAGATCATGTCATGCAGTACCTGCTAGGAGACAAATTAACATGAGTGAGTCAAACCAACCATTTCAAGCAGGGCGTCGCATAGATACGCAAAGCATTGAACAAAACGAACCCGTTTTAGCACCTGCAAAAATTATTCAGCACGGGCAAAGTGATTACGAAGAGCTTGAAGATGAAGCACTGGAGCCAGAAATAGATCTGGAGCCTGTATACAAAAAGTCAAAATGGCAAACGCCCAAAGGTGTTTTTGCTATTAGCTTTATAGTGCTGGTGCTTTTAGAGTTTGCATACTCGTTAGTATTTGCTTTCGAGCAGTCAATCATTTTAGGCAGTGTTTATTTAACAGCGGTTGTAAGTGGCGTATTGCTAATAGGGCGCTTATTGTGGCGAGAGTATCGAATGCTGCGCAGTTTAAAGCGTAACCAATTGCACCGAGTTGAAGCCGACAGACTTTTAAACAGCGAGCAAGTAGGCGGTGCATTACCTTGGCTCGAAAAGCTTAATAAACACCAGGAGCTTGATAACTTTGAAACCTTTAAAGATCAAGTAGCTACGCATCACAGTGACAAAGAAATAATGACGTTGTACGCCAACAGCTTATTAATAACCCAAGACACCAAAGCTAAAAAGCTTATAAATCGTTTTGCGACTGAATCTGCACTGCTAGTTGCCCTAAGCCCACTTGCGCTGGTGGATATGATGGCCGTGCTTTGGCGCGGTACTAAGTTAATAGAACAAATTGGTAAAATTTACGGCATTGGTTTTGGCTACGCGAGCCGTATAAAGTTATACCGTATGCTGATAAAACAAGTGATGTTTGTTGGCAGTGCTGAGCTTGTATCTGACCTTGCTGCAACTGCACTGAGTGCTGAACTGCTAGGTAAACTTTCGGGGCGGGCAGCGCAAGGGGTCAGCGCCGGTATTTTTACAGCGCGTATTGGTTACAAAGCAATGGAGCTTAGCCGCCCATTACCACGGCTTGAAAACAAGCGTAGCTTGTTAAAAGGCACTGTGCAAAGTATTGCAGGTAAAATAATGAGTCGTAAAAAACCAGAGTCTGCTCAATAATTTGGCAATATTTATGTACAGGTGAGCGAGTAAACTTTGCACAAATAGCCATCTGAGCATCTGGCATGCTTGCTGTTTGTAAGCGCATACGTTTTGATTGATGAATTGCAAAAACATAATAATCAAAAAATGAGCCTACAATGAGCAAGCATCATATAAACACCCAATGTATTCACGGACCACAAAAAGCAAACGACCCGCACGGCGCACTCACTTCTCCTTTGTATCAAACCTCTACTTTTCATTTTGAAAATGCCGCACAAGGTGCTGCGCGTTTTGCAGGCGACGAACCTGGCTATATTTATACGCGTTTAGGAAACCCTACAACCACAGAACTTGAACAAAAAGTTGCTCAACTAGAAAGCTGTGAAGCGGCAGCTGCAACCGCAACGGGTATGGGGGCTGTATCTGCCTCAGTACTGAGCTTTTTATCGCAGGGAGATCATCTTGTTGCCTCAAGTGCTTTATATGGTTGTACCTTTGCGTTTTTCTCGCACATGTTGCCGCGCTGGGGAATTGAAGTCACCTTTGTTGATATGACCAACGAGGACGAACTACGCGCTGCCATCAAACCTAATTCAAAAATGATATTTGTAGAAACGCCAATTAACCCCACTATGGCGGTTATTGATTTGGCACTCATTGGCGCAGTTGCTAAAGAGCACAATTTAATTAGTGTGGTCGACAACACCTTTTTAACGCCGCTACTACAATCACCAAAAAAATACGGTATCGACATTATAATGCACAGTGCGACCAAGTACTTAAATGGTCACGGAGACGTAGTCGCCGGTATTGTATGTGGATCGCTTGAGCACATAACACACATCAAAATGACCGTATTAAAAGATATTGGTGCAACCATAAGCCCGCACGATGCATGGCTAATTAATCGAGGTCTAAAAACACTCGCCATTAGAATAGAGCGTCATTGTCAAAGCGCACAAACGATAGCCGAATATCTAGAAGCGCACCCACAAGTAAGCACAGTATATTACCCAGGGCTTAAATCGCACCCAGGTTATAAGTTTATTGGTAACCAAATGAAAGCCGCTGGTGGTGTTATTGCGTTTGAAATAAAAGGTAGGATACAAGAAGGCGCGCAATTTATTAATAGTATGAAACTTTGTACACTTGCAGTAAGCCTCGGCGACGCTGAAACACTGATTCAGCATCCTGCATCAATGACTCACTCGCCTTATACGCCAGAGGAGCGAGCCGCCGCTGGAATAAGTGATGGGCTGATCAGACTCTCGGTTGGGCTTGAAGATGTTAACGACATTATTAGTGATTTAAACCAAGCTTTTACTAAAATTGGTTGTGTGTAATTAATTGTGTACACATAAAAATGAGCTGCAGGCCTTTATTTTAAGGTCTGTATTTTTAATGTGCCACAGGTGTAATTTTTACTTTACGATTGGGGTGATCGCGCCAAATACTGATGTTAGCCTATCTATTAAACTCTTCTTCACTTTTGCATAGTATGGGGTCATTCGATATTCAATAGGTTTGAATATCACACTGACACCGATTTAGGGCTCACACCCAAGAAGGTATTTATGGCTAAAGCAAGTAAATACACATCCAAAACACCAGACGAAAATGGTGTTATACACTGGAGTGATGAAGAAAATAAAATTTGGTCTGAGCTTGTAGCGCGCCAGCTTACATGCATTGAAGGCAAAGCCTGCAACGAGTACATGCAAGGGTTAAAAAGATTAACTTGCCGCACGATCGTATTCCGCAGTTAAGCGAACTAAACGAAGTGTTACTAGCCACTACCGGTTGGCAAGTAGCGCCAGTACCTGCACTTATCGACTTTGATGAGTTTTTTAGATTACTGGCAAATAAGCAGTTTCCGGTAGCTACATTTATTCGTAGCCGCGAAGAGTTTGATTACCTACAAGAGCCAGATATTTTTCATGAAATATTTGGCCATTGCGCCATGCTAACTAACCCTGACTTTGCCGAGTTTACGCACAAGTACGGGCAATTAGGTTACGCAGCGCAGAAAAAGGACCGTGTATACCTTGCGCGTATATACTGGTTTACGGTTGAATTTGGTTTAATGCAAACCGAAGACGGCCTGCGTATTTACGGCGGTGGTATTTTATCAAGCCCAGGTGAAACTCAGTACGTGTACTCAAACACGCCAGAAATCAGCCCAATGAATGTGCTTGATGTACTGCGTACGCCGTACCGTATTGATATTATGCAACCACAGTACTACACCATAAATTCGATTCATGATCTGTTTGATATATCGCAAATGGATATTATGACTTTGGTTGAGCGAGCTAAAGAGCTTGGTTTGCATGACCCAAAATTTCCACCAAAAGAAAAATTAGCCAGTTAAACATTAATGCTAAAAAAGCTAAAAGTAAGGATTTAGAATGTCTTCATTAAGTGCACAAAAATGCGAAGCTTGTCATGTAGATGCGCCAAAAGTATCTGACGAAGAGTTAGCACAATTAATTACTAAAATCCCAGACTGGGTACCAGAAGTACGCGACGGCATTATGCAGCTTGAGCGTGTTTATAAATTTAAAAACTTTAAACAGGCTATCGCGTTTACTAACAAAGTAGGCGACATGGCAGAAGACGAAGGCCATCACCCAGGTTTATTAACCGAGTGGGGCAAAGTAACGGTTACATGGTGGAGCCATTCAATTAAAGGCCTACACAAAAACGACTTTATTTGCGCAGCTAAAACAGACGACGTATTTAACGCGCTGTAAACTTTTTAAAGGTCTAACCTTCGCAACAAAAAGCTCGCTAAAATTATTTAGCGGGCTTTTTATATGCCGTCGTTACTGGCATTTATAGAAATTGAATGAACCTTTAGCTGCTTATCTGAAAACTTACTTTTAAGCATGTCGATGGTTTTTTCTTGTTGCCTACAAGGCGGACAGGGGCCTACATCTTCATCTATTGAGGTGTAAAACAACGTATACTTTTGCTGGGTAAAATCGGGCAATGTTGTTAACAGCTGCTCTAGGTTACTTTTAATTAAATCAGAATCAGGATGGCTTTGTTTATTTTTAAAAATGGATAAAATATTAGGTAAATATTTATCAGAGTAATAAATCAACTCGCCTTTGCTGTTAAACAAAAACATTTGCGGTGCGGTATTACCAATGGGCGATTTAGTCATTTGGTAATGAGAGAAACTATACTGCTCAGCGTATGTATTTCCGCTATATATAAGTAGTGTAGCTAGTAGTAATTTGTACATGCTTATCCTTAAGTTAAGCTATTCCACGAGTTGTTAAGTGTTTTTTTAATCTCTATAGCAATAATACATATAACCGCTAACAAAATGACTAAATGCACTGTAAGTATCGTGTTTAGGTCAAAAACGGATTGTTGAAATAAAAAAGTTTGTAGTTTTTCATGTTGGGTGAAAAATAACGCAATAATAACTATGTGGGTTATTACAAATGCAGTGAAAAAGAGCTTTAAAAATAAATAGCATATTTGGTAGCTGCGAGCGCCCATAGCACGTCTTAATGCAAGCTCTGTGGATGATTTAGCCGTAAGTTGTTTAATACTGCTGTAGTTGTATAAAAAGGCAGAGAGTAGAAGAATTGATGAACACACAACGGTAATTATAAGTAATGCATTTCGTAGGGGCTTGCTCATTTTTTACTAAAGACGAAAGGGGGGTAAGTGATAAATCGTTAAAGTTTACACTTAATGCTCTTACTGCCGTTTGGAGTTCATTTTCAACTTGTGTGATGGGCGCATAAGTTTTAATTATAATTGTCTCAAAACCTGTCAGGGCACTTATTACACTATATACAGTTGGCTGAACGGGTGTGTCGGCTCCTTCGTTATAAATATCATTAACAACGCCAACTACTTTATGTTTTACTTTTCCAGTATCAAATTGGGCTAATAAATAAGCTTGGCTTAGTTCTGTACCTGCAAAGTATTGATCCCATAACGCGCTGTTAACGACAATGTTTTGGTACTGTTGCCATTGCACGCTTTGCCCAGAGATAAGCTTAGCGCCAATAGTTTTAAAGTAATGCGGGCTCACTCTATGGCTTGCGGTACTAGCGCTTTTTCCCGAACTGATAGCTTGTCCGGTAACGGTGTACCATGCACTAAACCCACTGCGATCTGATAGTGGCGGGGCAGAGCTAAGTGATACTTCTTCAATAATAGGTAGTGATTTTAATTGCTGAATTAATTGTTGAGCAGAGTTATTTGCATTAAAGGCCTCGTTAGGTGATTGTGGAAAACTAAAGCTGGCAATTAGAATATTGTCTGCATTAAAACCCATACTTTTGTTATTTAAATTAATCTGGCTGTAAATAACCAAACTACTAATGTAAACACTTGTAATAGCAAGGCTAGTAAGTAATGAAAGCAATGAGAACACTTGTACTTTTTCGCTTGTTGTTGCACTTTGGCTGCGTCCAATACTGCTGTGTATCCACCTTCGCTGAAAATAACTAAGCGCCGATAAAAAAGTAATAATAACAATGTAAAATACCGCCAGCGTAAATAATGAAAAAGAGCTGCTTAGCTGATTCAGGCTTGGTAATAAAATTGCGCTGATGCGGTCGCTCAGTGGATACAAAGCGCACATTACAATAATAAGTAGTAGGCTTGTGAGTGCAATATCAATAATTTGCTGCACAAAAATGTGTTTGTTATTGGCTCCACATAGTTTGCGTATAGTTTCTTCTTGTTGCTTTTTAATTGACTCTGCACAGTAAAATGCACAAAAGGCTATAAAGCTAAATATGAGTAAAATATAATAAAGTAACTGCAATAAGTTTAGGCGCTTCAATATTTTATTAAAGTGAGTAGGGTTAACGCCAATACCATCACTAAACTTAAGTTCGGTGTTATCAAATATAAACATTTCGTTTTGTAAGTGCTTATTTAGCAAGCTTAAAAAGAGTGTTTTATTTTTAACGTTTCCTAGAATATACGTAAATGTATCTGGGGTCAGTCTACTTTCTTGAGGCAAAATACGCTTGAGTTGCGAGTAAGGAATAACGAGTTTAGGTTCATAGGCACGTTTAAAGCTTTTAAACTCTTTTGGCATTACAGCAACAATGTTTATGCTTTTATTATTAACAACAAGCTGTTTGCCAATAATATCAGTGACACCTTTAAAATGAGTATGCCAAAACGAATAGCTAATGGCGGCACTTAGTGCGCTGCCTTGTTTTGGGAAGTCTAATTGATTAAAGCTGCCTAAGGCAGGAATGATACCTAATTGTTTATAACCCCCCGACATAAAGCTTACCTTAACAGGCTCACTATCATGATTAACCGAAAGCTTTAATGATAAATCAATAGAGCGTTCAAAAACGCCGACTAAATCTTGGTGCAATAAGGTTATTTCATCAAAAATGTACTCATCAACGGGTAAGTCATTTTGAGTATCACTTAAGTAAACTTGTTTAATGTTGTGGATGTTATTTATTGCCGTGTAATCGGCTGATAAAAACTGACTATGAATATTACTTATATTTAAAATTAAACATAAAGGAATACTCAGCAATAAACAGCTAAGCCATAATTTAGTATTTTGCTTAGCATATTTTAGCCAGTTTAAGGTCAGATCAGTAATTAAGTTCAGCATCAAAAACCTTGCGCACTAAGCTGTCCGTCTTGAATATACAAACGCGTTTTTGCTGTTTTAGCATGGTTTTCATCATGTGTTATTAAGCAAATTGTTTTGCCATCGTCGTTTAGCTTATTGAGTAACTGATATATTTGTTCGCTATTACTCGAATCTAAATTACCCGTTGGCTCATCGGCTAAAATAATAGAGGGCTCATTTATTAATGCTCTAGCAATAGCAACTCTTTGTTGTTGCCCGCCTGATAATTGGCTTGGCTTTCTATCAATAAATTCAAGCATATTTACTTTATTAAGCGCAGCTTCTACTTTTTTTGATAATCCTTTCTAGGTACCGACTTGTTGTAACTGAGTGGCAAAGCTACGTTATCAAATACGCTTAAATGATTTAATAAATTAAAGTTTTGAAATATAAAACCAAGTTCTCTGTTTTTAATGGCTGCAATAGAGTCGGATGTTAAGTCTGCTGTGTTAGTGCCTAAAATAGTGTATTGCCCTTGGCTAGGTAAGTTTAGTAAACCTAAAATAGAAAGTAGGGTACTTTTACCACTGCCAGAAGTACCAGTTATTGCAATGTAGTCACCACTGTTTATTTTAAAACTTACAGCTTTGAGAGTATCAATTTTGGTATTAGGGTATTGATAAAAAACATTATTAAACTCTATTAACGGATAACTCATAACTGACACCTCATTAAAATGCTTTTTTCAAATCAAGGTTACTTTGAGTGGCGTAAGCAGCTGGTAGTAATAAAACATAGTTACCTTGTAACGACCCATCAAAGCTTAAAGTGTCTTGCTCAGTCGTTTTGTAGTTTATATGAGTAAGAATAGCTTTGCTGGAGGGCGTTATTTCATATATTTTCCACAGACTGTAGTTATCAAAATCATTCGGTTTTTTAATATTTTGAACTACTAAAGATTGCTCCAAATAAATATGAGCTTCTATTGCTTGGCTGCTTCTAAGCCATGATGGAGGGGAAGCGTCTAATACTAAAAATACATTAATAGCGCCATTTCTTATTACCGTATCTATATAATCTACCTTAGCTGCAATTGTGCCACTGGGTGTAACTATGTCTGCTTTTTGGCCTATTTTTAACTGATTAGATGAATACTGAGGGACTTGTATTTTAGCCAGTAAGTTGTCGGTCTCTATTAACTCAAACAGTGATTGCCCTTGAGTAACCGCTTGACCTAATTTAGCTAAGTTTTGGCTTACGGTACCGTCAAAGTTTGCTGTGAGTGTTAGTTGCTCTTGACGCCTTTGTAAATAGCTAAGTTTGTTTTTTGCTATGTTTACCTTGTTATCAAGCGCAATTAATTGCTGATCAAATGCCTCTTTAAATAGGCTAAGTTCATCATTTTTAGCATTAACTTCAAGTTCACTTTGCTTATAAAGCATTTCGCTTTGTTTAAAGCGAATTGCAGAAATAATACCTTGTTCCAGTAAAACTTTATTTGCATTTAATTCAAGCGCTTGCTGCTGCAACGCCATTTTAGCTTTAGATAAATCGACTTTAATTTGCGAGAGTTTAATTGCTAAATTACTTTTATCAATAGCCACTTGAGATTCTAAATTAAGCTGCTCGTAACTCGCATTATGTATATCTTGCTCCAATTCGTAGTTAGTCAGCTTTGCTAATACTTGGCCTTTTTTTATAGCTTGCCCTTCACGAATTGTAAGTGTGTTGATATTGCCTTTTAGCGGCGCAGACAAAAGCTCTCTTTGTGTAGGCTCTATTGTGCCAATCCCTTTTAATACATTGGGTAATGATACTTGAGAGACTAATATTGGCTTTAAATAACGTTCAGGAATATCATTTGAGAAAAGCAGTATCTTAATTAAATAACCCAAAGCCAATAACAACAATAAAGCCGCAATAGCGATAGGGTATCTACTTTTTTGTTTAACGATTAAATACTCTTCCATTAGTACAACCTACTTGTGCTTTTGTTATTTTAAAATGTGGTAAACGCAGTTTTAGTTAGAGTTTTTACTTTCCTTAAGTAAAGGGTGTGGGAGGAAGCTAGCTGAGTAATATTTTTTAGCTGGCAGCTAATGGTTTAATTTAACACCAACTGCGTTCCCAAAACACATTCAGTTATATCACCACTAAGTTAACTATGTAAATTTTATTTTAATGGAGTTTAGTGGATAAAGGTTTGATTATCTTGTTTGTTGAATAAGCAGTAAAATCCATACAGTTTTAGGGAGGCAGGTATACAGCTCATGTTTAATTTAAAAACGTATAAATAAGCTTATAATGCTAAATGATTAATTGAGGGTATTTGAGTTTAATGAAAGTTTATAAATATTTACCTATCTCTTTTGGTTCTCAAGCAATATTAATTGATGGGACTTTAAAGTTTAGCAGTCATAAAGATTTTAACGATCCGTTTGATTGTATTGTTTCTTATAATACGGAAGCATCACTAAGCTATCTTAAATCGAGAAAAGATTTGTTCCTAAAAGCATCAGAACATTTAAAGCTGAGTCCTAGCAGACGAATTGAGAACAAAAATAAAATGTATAAAGGGATTGAGAACTCGATAACTTCTGGGGATTTTCATAAAGATATAATTGATAGAATAGGAATTTGTTGTTTTAGTAAAAAGCCAGATAATATTCTGATGTGGTCACATTATGCACACAACCACACTGGTTTTGTAATAGAGTTTGATATTGATCTTAATGACCCTACTCTGAATTTATATAATAGCGAAAGTAATTTAATTGGTTACGATATTGTTTACAAGGATGAGATGCCAATTATCAAGGTTGGGGAAGGTAGCTTTGATGCGGTAAAAGATGTTTTTTTGACTAAGTCTAATGATTGGTCTTACGAGCAAGAATATAGAGTTTTGACTCGTAACAAGGGCCCTGGTATCCATGATTTTAATTTAAATAAGATAAATAAAATTATATTTGGAGTTAAAACCTCAGGCAAAGACATTGAAAGGCTGACACAAATAGTAAATGATTTATCACAGAAATTAAAAAAAGACATACCAATCATTCAAGCTAAAATGGTTGAGGGGAAATATAAATTAAAAGTAGATTAGAGAAAGATGTTGTAACGTTTAAAGCTTTCTTTTGAGAAACCAAAAAGCTCCAAACCAACGGCTTAGAGCTTTTTTATATACAATTAAAGTTTAGCTAGAACACTTAACTTCAAAGTATCGTTGGGTTTCGTTTCACTCAACCCAACCTACGATTACTCATCAATGGAGCGTAGTAGGGCGTTTATGCCTACTTTTTCACGTGTTTGCTTATCTACTTTCTTCACGATGATTGCAGCGTAAAGGCTGTGAGTACCATCTTTTGACGGTAGTGCGCCTGGTACAACTACTGCGCCTGCTGGTACGCGGCCGTAGTGAATTTCGCCGGTTTCGCGGTCGTAAATACGGGTGCTTTGGCTGATGTAAACGCCCATTGAAATTACTGCGCCTTCTTCAACAATTACACCTTCAACAATTTCAGAACGTGCGCCAATAAAGCAGTTGTCTTCAATGATGGTTGGGTTAGCTTGTAGAGGCTCTAAAACGCCGCCTATGCCAACGCCGCCTGATAAATGTACGTTCTTACCAATTTGTGCACACGAGCCTACAGTCGCCCATGTATCAACCATGGTGCCATCGTCAACGTATGCGCCAATATTTACATACGATGGCATAAGTACGACGTTTTTACCTACAAAGCTGCCTTTACGTGCTACAGCGTTTGGTACTACGCGCATACCACCTTGTTGAAATTGCTCTGGCGTGTAGTCGCTAAATTTAAGCGGTACTTTGTCATAAAACTGGTTTACGCCGTCGTTCATTGGTTGGTTGTCGCGAATACGAAACGACAGTAATACTGCTTTTTTAAGCCACTGGTGTACAACCCATTCACCGGATATTTTTTCAGCAACGCGTGCTGCGCCGCTATCAAGTAAATCAAGTGCGTCGATAATGGCTTGTTTTACGTCGCTTGATACTGTGCTTGGGCTAATACTATCGCGGTTGTCCCATGCGTTTTCGATCATCGTTTTTAAATCTGACATGTGTGTCCTCTATTCTGTTTCGGCGTTGAATTTTTTACGTAATGCCTGATGAATTTTTGCTTGCTCTTCATCAGTCAGCGCTTGGTATTCGTTATTAGATACAACAAAGAAATCCTCGGCACGTTCACCTACCGTTGTAATACGGGCAGCGTGAATGTGGAGTAAATGCGCTTGGAAAACTTCGGCTATTTTGGTTAGTAAACCTTGTATATCGACGGCTTGAATTTCTATTAAGCTACGGTCTTTGCGTGCATGTGGGCGCAACACAATTTTAGGTTTAATATTAAAATCTTTAAAGCGTTGAGAGCGGCTCTTTTTAAAGCGAATTTTTTTACGTGGATCGCTTAGTGCTTGCTCAAGCCCGCGTTTAATTGATTGCGCTCGACCACTGGCAATTGGATCGCCACTTACTTCAAGTATTACAAAGCTAAACAAGGCGTAACCGTCTTTTGTGGTCAGGACTTGCGCGTGTTGTATTTGCGCTTTTTTAGAGCCAATCACACTCACTAATCGGGCAAACAGAGGGCCAGAGTAAGGGCTGTATACAAATACTTGTGTGCCACCATGCATAGCTTTATTAGATACAACAACACTTGGCTGGCTTAAATCGGGGCTGTTTAATAAGTGCTCACTTTGCCATGATATTTGCTGTTCGCTAAAAGCGGTAAAGTAGTTGGCTTTAAAGCGGCTCCAAATTAAATCAATTTTTTCCTCTTGATAACCTAAATTAAGAAGACGTTGTTTAGCTTGGTGCTTTTTATCGCGAATTTGGTCGCGTTGATCCATTGGGTTTTCGAGCCCTAGGCGCAAAGCGCGTTGCGTGTGTAAGTATAGTTCACGCAGTAGGGTGTTTTTCCAATCGTTCCATAAGTTGTCATTGGTTGCGCGTATATCGGCGACCGTTAAACAATATAAGTAGTCGAGTTGACGCTCTGTTTTTACGCGTGTTGCAAAGTCTTTAATTACCGTTGGGTCATTTATATCTTTACGCTGTGCGGTAACCGACATAAGTAAATGGTTACTTACAAGCCATGCTACTAATTTTGCATCAGAGGATGAAAAACCATGTAATTTAGCAAAGGCTATTGCATCAACAGCGCCAAGTTCGGAGTGATCGCCACCACGACCTTTAGCAATGTCGTGAAATATACCGGCTAAATAAAGTAGCTCTGGTTTGTCCATTCGAGTAACTATTTCACTGCAAATTGGAAACTCGCTAATGCCTGTTTTATCAAAATATTCGTAAATGTTTTTGATTAATTTGTGGGTGTGCTCATCTACAGTGTAGGCGTGAAACAAATCAAACTGCATTTGCCCAAATATATTACGCCACTGCGGTAAGTAGGCGGCAAGCATGCCGTGCTTATGCATGAGCGTAAACGCGCGGCCCATGCCGTTAGGATGTTTAACTAAGCGTAAAAAGGCTTCGCGACAGGCTGCGTAATCTTGTAAATCACCCAATAAACGACGGCGCACTTGGCGAATAGTACGAATAGTACTTGGATAAATATGCGTTATTGCTGGGTTATCGGCTATGTGCTCAAACAATACAAAGAGTTGGTCGCGCCTAAAAAATACCGACGGATCTTTTACTCTTATTTGATGGCCCACTTGTTCAAAGTTTCTGTCGAGTTCTATTGCCGCTACTGCACTCGTTTCGGGCATAATACTTTGTTCAAAATACGAAAGGAGCATTTGGTTTAGCTCTCTTACGCGGCTCATTATTCTAAATAAGCGTTTCATCATACGCTCAACCGATGCTTTGCCGTCGCTCCCAAATCCTAAAATTTCGGCTGCAAGTGGCTGATGATCAAACAATAAGCGGTTTTCAGCACGTCCTGCGGCTAAATGCAGTGCAAAGCGAATGTTCCATAGATTTTCTAGACACTCTGAGAGCTCTTGAAACTCTTCGTGGGTAAGATACCCGTGGCTTATGAGCTCTTGTAAGGTTTCTGTTCTAAAATGCTTTTTTGCCACCCAAATAATGG
Organism: Pseudoalteromonas sp. BSi20652; assembly: GCF_000239855.1. Taxonomy (GTDB): domain Bacteria; phylum Pseudomonadota; class Gammaproteobacteria; order Enterobacterales; family Alteromonadaceae; genus Pseudoalteromonas. The sequence continues at coordinate 44,139 of NZ_BADT01000100.1, forward strand.
TTTGTAAGTCGCGCAAACCACCTGGGTTTTCTTTTATGTTTGGCTCAAGGTTATACGCGGTGCCGTGACACTTTCTGTGGCGTAGATTTTGTTCTTGAACTTTGGCTGTAAAAAATTCGCCAGACCGCCATACAGGTGTTTCAATTATGTGCATTTTGAGTTTTTCAAACTCAATGTGATTACCAAAAATAAGGCGACTTTCTAGCAAGCTGGTAGCAAAGGTGACATCGCCACGTTTTTTTTCAATGGCTTGCTCAATTGTATGTACGCTATGACCTATCTCTAAATTGAGATCCCATAGCATGGTGACGAATTGACCTATTTTTTCACATACTTCGTCACTTGGCTGACCAGTAACGAGCAACAAAAAATCAATGTCGGAGTAGGGATGTAGCTCGCCACGGCCATACCCGCCTACCGCGATTAATGCTAAATCAGATTCGCGCGCTAAATCGTAAACATGAAATAGCTTAATGAGTAGGCGGTCAATAAACTCAGCCCGGGCATTAATTAAATTCCCAACCGGTTGTTTAGAAAATTCATTATGTAACCATTTATAAAAATAGTTAGAGCAATCGCGATAATCACTCAGTTGCTCAGCGTCGCTGAGTAACTTTTTACTTTGTTGGGTAATGCCACGTGGGCTGGCTCCTTTTATTGGGCAGGTTAACTTTTCAGAAATTAAAATTAATTAATTTAAAAAGTCACACGCCCTATTATTAGTGTTCTATGATCCGCTCGATTGTATCATCTGATCGTAGCGTTAAAATTTCAACACCATTTTCAGTGACTAATAATGTGTGTTCCCATTGTGCAGACAAACTGCGGTCACGTGTTACGACTGTCCAATCATCTTTAAGAAGCTTGCATTGGCGCTTACCAGCATTAACCATCGGTTCAATAGTTAAACACATACCTGCTTTTAAGGCTTCGCCTGTACCGGCTTTACCGTAATGCATTACTTGTGGTTCTTCATGAAATCCTGCGCCAATACCGTGGCCGCAGTATTCACGTACAATTGAGTAGTTAAAACTCTCTGCATATTTTTGAATTGCTTCGCCAATATCACCTAAGCGTACACCTGGTTTTACCATTTTAATGGCTAGATATAAGCTTTCTTGTGTTACTTCTGCAAGACGCTTAGCTTGAATGTTTGGTGTACCTACGTGGAACATTTTAGATGTGTCACCGTGGTAACCATCTTTAATGACTGTTACGTCAATATTTACGCTGTCGCCTTCTTTTAATGGTTTATCGTTTGGAATACCATGGCAAATAACATGGTTTACCGAAGTACAAATTGATTTTGGGAAACCATGATAATTTAATGGAGCAGGGACTGCTTGTTGCACATTAACAATATAATCATGACAAATTGTATTTAGCTCATCGGTGGTAATTCCTGGCACAACATGCGGTCCGATCATTTCAAGTAGTTCTGCCGCTAAGCGCCCAGCCACGCGCATTTTCTCTATTTCTTCAGGGGTCTTGATAATAGCGCTCATTGAGGCTCCAAAGTTGAGTTTGTAACATTTATCGGTGCATAAATTTTGCACGCGATGTTGAGTATTTAATTTTAATATGGTATAAAGCGCGCCGTCTTTTTACAAATAAATTCTTAAATGATTTTTTGTATTTAAGGCAAACACAATTTGATTTTAACACACACACGTATCGTCACATACACTTGGGTGCATTTGAAGTTTAAATACTTCGATGTTGGTGCTATGGGATATGTGGAGGCCTAACCCTAACAACTATAGAGGATCTATAAAATGGCAAACGTTTCAATGCGCGATATGCTTCAAGCTGGTGTTCACTTTGGTCACCAAGCTCGTTACTGGAACCCTAAGATGAAGCCTTTCATCTTCGGCACACGTAACCGTGTACATATCATCAACCTTGAGCAAACAGTACCAATGTTCAATAACGCACTTAAGTTTTTAACTGGTGCTGCTTCAAACAAAGGTAAAGTTCTTTTCGTTGGTACTAAGCGCGCAGCAAGCGAAGCAGTAAAAGAAGCAGCTATCGCTAGCGATCAGTTTTACGTTAACCACCGTTGGTTAGGTGGCATGTTGACTAACTGGAAAACAGTTCGTCAATCAATCAAGCGTCTTAAAGACCTTGAAGCTCAAAGCCAAGACGGAACTTTCGAGAAATTAACTAAGAAAGAAACGTTAATGCTTAACCGCGAAATGGAAAAGCTTGAAAAGAGCCTTGGTGGTATCAAAAACATGGGCGGTCTTCCAGATGCGCTTTTTGTTATCGATGCTGACCACGAGCACATTGCTATCCGTGAAGCTAACAACCTAGGTATTCCTGTTGTTGCAATCGTTGATACTAACTCTAATCCAGACGGCGTTGATTTCATCGTTCCTGGTAATGATGATGCTATCCGTGCTGTAAGCCTTTACACTAGCGCTGTTGCAGCTGCTATCACTGAAGGTCGCGAGAATAACATCGTTGCTCAAGCTGAGAAAGACGATTTCGTTGAAGCTGAGTAATTAGCTGTCATCAAGTCTTCATCTTTTTAAGGTGAAGACTTGCTATTCTTGTATAGCGGGTAACCCGCTTATCTAAACCAGATTTCAGATTTGAGGATTTACTAATGGCTGTAACTACTGCCCTAGTTAAAGAATTACGCGAGCGCACAGGCGCTGGCATGATGGATTGTAAAAAAGCGTTAACTGAGACTGATGGCGACATCGAGTTAGCGATTGAAAACATGCGTAAAAGTGGCGCTGCTAAAGCTGCTAAAAAAGCAGGTAACATTGCTGCTGAAGGTACTATCATCATCAAGCAAAATGCGGGTGTTGCAGTACTAGTAGAAGTTAACTGTCAAACAGACTTCGTTGCAAAAGACGTAAGCTTCTTAGCATTTGCTAATAAAGTTGCTGACGCTGCAATTGCTGACACAATCTCTATCGAAGACTTACAAGCTAAGTTTGAAGAAGATCGTGTTGAGCTAGTGACTAAAATTGGCGAAAACATCAACGTACGTCGTCTACAATACGTAACAGGTGAAAACCTTGTTGAGTACCGTCATGGCGATCGTATCGGTGTTGTTGTTGCGGGTGTTGCTGATGAAGAAACACTTAAGCACGTTGCAATGCATGTTGCTGCATCTAGCCCTGAATACTTAACACCTTCTGATGTACCAGCTGACGTTGTTGAAAAAGAAAAGCAAGTACAAATCGAAATCGCGATGAATGAAGGCAAGCCTGCTGAAATCGCTGAGAAGATGGTTGTTGGTCGCATGAAAAAATTCACTGGTGAGGTTTCTCTTACTGGTCAAGCTTTCATCATGGAACCTAAAAAGTCTGTTGGCGATATTCTTAAAGAGAAAAACGCAACAGTTACTAGCTTCGTACGTGTAGAAGTTGGTGAAGGTATCGAGAAGAAAGAAGAAGATTTTGCTGCTGAAGTTGCTGCTCAAATTGCTGCTGCTAAAGCTAAGTAAGATTAACTATTTGTGATGCAAAAGGAAATTAGATGCAATTAAAGTACTATTTGGTTTTGCTTCACAGCTAGAAATTCTTTAAAATAACCGCGCTTTTATGTTTAACATAAGCGCGGTTATTTTTTATCCATAATTTAATAAAAGTTGGCCCCAATACTATGATTATCAATCGCAAACCTATTTTTAGACGTGTTCTTCTCAAATTAAGCGGTGAAGCTTTAATGGGAGACGCAGGCTTTGGCATCGATCCAAAAGTTTTAGATCGCATGGCTCAAGAAATCAAGGAGCTGGTAGAACTCGACGTAGAAGTGGGTTTAGTGATCGGTGGTGGTAACTTTTTACGCGGCGGTTCTCTTGCCGAAGCGGGTATGAATCGCGTTGTAGGCGATCATATGGGTATGCTTGCAACCGTTATGAATGGTTTAGCAATGCGCGATGCATTGCATCGTGCATTTGTTAACTGTCGTTTAATGTCGGCTATTCCGCTTAATGGTGTATGTGACGCTTATAACTGGGCTGAAGCAATTAGTTTGTTAAAAACAGGTCGTGTTGTTATTTTTGCAGCAGGTACGGGTAATCCGTTCTTTACTACTGATTCTGCTGCGTGTTTACGTGGTATTGAAATTGAAGCCGATACCGTAATCAAAGCAACTAAGGTTGATGGTGTTTACAGTGATGACCCTGTTAAAAACCCAGATGCAACGCTTTATACCCATTTAAGCTACAATGAAGTTATTGATAAAGAATTAAAAGTTATGGATTTAGCGGCGTTTACTTTGGCACGCGATCATAAAATGCCACTAAGCGTATTTAATATGAATAAATCAGGCGCGCTTAAGCGTGTTATTATGGGTGAAGAAGAGGGAACCCTTATTTCTTCACAAGCCTCAGATGAAATAATCAAATAGATTAGGATTGAACCGTGATTAACGATATTCAAAAAGATGCGCAAGCGCGCATGCAAAAGAGTGTAACAGCACTAGGCAGTCAACTATCTAAAATCCGTACTGGTCGTGCTCACCCTGCGATATTAGATGGTATTATGGTGTCTTACTACGGCGCACCAACACCGTTAAACCAAGTTGCAAACGTAACAATTGAAGACTCTCGTACACTTGCTATTGGTGTGTTTGATAAGTCATTAGCGCAAGCTGTTGAAAAAGCAATTATGGCGTCTGATTTAGGTTTAAACCCTATGTCGGCAGGTACTGTTATTCGCGTACCACTTCCTCCTCTTACAGAGGAACGTCGTAAAGATTTAATTAAAATTGTACGCGCTGAAGTTGAAGGCGGTCGTGTTGCTATTCGTAATATTCGTCGCGATGCGAATGGCGATGTGAAAGCTTTATTAAAAGATAAAGACATATCTGAAGATGAAGCGCGTCAATCTGATGATGCGATTCAAAAGCTGACTGATAAGTTCATTAAAGAAATGGACACTTTATTAGCTGCTAAAGAAACAGAATTAATGGAAATTTAAGTAAGATCCTGTTTATCCTTTGAAGTTGAATTTGCAGCAGGGTGTTTGTTTTTTAGGCAAGGCACAGCCTATATAGCGTGGTTATTCCCCGTAATTAGGCGATAACGACGCATAAAATTCAAACACGCGCTGCCCAAAGGATTCTGCCTAGGGATGATAACTCTTTGTTGTCTACGTGGATGTAGAAAGGGGCGTGAGTAGAAAGCAGAAGCTTTGCTTGTTTTTACTTAGTCCAAGGTCGACAGGACCTATTAAATTTATTAGTTTTGAAACGCTGTCTGGGGTATACTAGGCGGCGTTTTTTTATGGAATAATCGATATTTATGGCTCTAGACGCTGACACAATTTCACAGCAATGTTTACCTAAGCATGTTGCTATCATAATGGATGGTAACGGACGTTGGGCGCAAGCTAGAAATAGACCTCGTGTATATGGGCATAAAAAAGGTGTGGACGCAGTGCGTCAATCTGTTCAGTTTTGTACTAAATTGGGGATACAATCGTTAACCTTATTTGCTTTTAGTAGTGAAAACTGGCGCCGCCCTGAAGACGAAGTAAACACGTTAATGGAGCTTTTTCTCTTTGTTTTAACAAAGGAAGTTAAAAAGCTTCATAAAAACAATGTAAAACTAACCATTATTGGAGATTTATCACGATTTTCAGAAGGTTTGCGCAGCAAAGTATATGCTGCACAAGAACTGACAGAAAATAACACTGGGCTGTGCTTAAATGTAGCAGCTAATTACGGTGGTCGTTGGGATATTGCTAACGCGGCTAAACAATTAGCTTTGCAAGTGGCGAAAGGCGAGCTCAACACAGACGATATTACCGAAGAGCGTTTGGCGCAGCATATGAGCATGGCAGATCAGGCAGTACCTGATTTACTTATTCGCACTGGTGGCGATGTTCGTATTAGTAACTTTTTACTATGGCAAGCCGCTTACGCAGAACTTTACTTTACCGACACACTTTGGCCTGATTTTAATGAAGCAGCATTTGCTGAAGCCATAGCATGTTACGTTGCCAGAGAGCGACGTTTTGGTTGTACGGGCGAACAAATAAAACAATTACTCGCTCAAACCCAAATAGAATAAGGGTCACAATTTTGTTAAAACAACGAATTTTAACCTCACTAGTGCTAGCTCCGTTAGCGTTAGCTTTGGTTTTTTATACACCGCTTACGTTATTTAGTTATTTTGCGGGTGCAATAGTATTATTGGGTGCATGGGAGTGGTCTGCATTCATGGGATTGTGTAGCAAGCTTAAAAGAGGCTCATTTGTCGTTTTAGTTGGCGCATTATTAGGATTACTTAATTTACATTGGCCAATAGATTCATTATGGCAAAACGGTAAATTAGTTGGTGATGCAAATTATGTATTTACGCTCGCATTTGCTTGGTGGATTGTCGCTAGCTATTTGATATGGCGCTACCCAGCAATGGCAAAAGCATGGAATGAAGGCCTAGTTATGCGCGGCATTGCAGGTTTATTAACGCTTGTGCCGTTATGGCTTGCACTAAATACACTACGTAGCGCGCAATACGTCGAATCAACTCATTTTGGTTCTGTGCTTATTTTATTAGTACTCGGTATTGTATGGAGCGCAGATGTGGGTGCTTACTTTACCGGTAAAAGTTTCGGTAAACATAAGTTAATGCCTAAAGTAAGCCCAAATAAAACGATTGAAGGGTTAGCCGGCGGCGTTGTTGCATCAATTATTTTTGTTATTAGTCTTTTGTCATTTTACTGATATTGATTTAGTTGTTTGGCCCATATACGCCATAATGACTGCATTTATTGCTTTATTTTCTGCAGTAGGTGATTTGTTGGAAAGTATGTTTAAACGCGAAGCTGGTTTGAAAGATAGCGGTAGTTGCTTACCTGGTCATGGCGGTATTTTAGATAGAATTGATAGCCTAACGGCAGCGGCTCCAATGTTTGTTATGTGCTATGCGTGGACTCTGAGTTTATGAGCCAAAAGCAATTGTTGGTTATTTTAGGCGCAACAGGCTCAATTGGTTTAAGTACACTTGATGTTGTGTCGCGAAATAAAGAGTTATTTGATGTTTTTGTTTTGACTGCAGGACAAAATGCAAAGAAAATGGCGGAGTTGTGTATTGAACATGAACCGCTTTATGCAATTATGGCTAATCAGCAGGCCGCAGAACAGCTATCTGCTCATTTAGCTAATACTCAGTGTCAAACTCTTGTTATGCACGGTGAGCAAGCAATGAGTGATTTATGTGCTCATCCCGATGTTGACATTGTAATGTCGGCAATTGTAGGTGCAGCTGGTTTACTACCAACATTAAGTGCAGTAGAAGCAGGTAAAAAAGTACTGCTAGCTAATAAAGAATCCTTAGTTATGTCGGGTCAGTTGTTCATTGATAAAGTCAAACAACACAAAGCGACGCTACTACCAATTGATAGCGAGCATAATGCTATTTTTCAATGCCTACCTTCTTCGTTACAAAATGGCAAAGGCGATCAAAACCTGCAGCAACATGGCGTAAGTAAAATTTTGCTTACCGGCTCTGGTGGCCCGTTTTTAACACGTGATATAAATACGCTTAAAGATGTAACTGTCAATGAAGCCGTGGTACATCCAAACTGGTCAATGGGTAAAAAAATATCAGTAGATTCCGCAACTATGATGAACAAAGGCTTAGAGTTTATTGAAGCTAAGTGGTTATTCAACTGTGATGCCAGTGATATTGAAGTCGTTATTCATCCGCAAAGTATTATTCATTCAATGGTGCAGTACCATGATGGTTCTATTTTAGCGCAAATGGGAAATCCTGATATGCGCACGCCTATTGCGCATGCACTTGCTTATCCTGAACGAATAAATGCAGGTGTTAAACCGTTAAACTTTTCTGATATTTCTGATTTTACCTTCACTAAACCTGATTTTACTCGTTACCCTAATTTGCAACTTGCTATTGATGCATGCTCTGCAGGGCAGGGGGCGACAACAACGGTTAATGCAGCTAACGAAATAGCTGTAGAGGCGTTCTTAAATGGTAAAATTGGTTTTACCGATATATATAAAATAAATGCACAGACCCTTGAAGCTGCAACGTACACCAATGTACAAAGTTTAGACGAAATTTTAGACTGCGATAAATTAGCGCGTATTAGCGCTTCAGAATTTATAACAAAAGTGGCGCATTAA